>NZ_JALLIZ010000004.1:0-498820 GCF_023242345.1 Pseudomonas sp. MWU12-2037
CAAAACCCTCAAAACCTTTGTAACTCATTGAATCTCAAAGGTTTTTCCGTTTCGACTGCGCCGGAAGTGGGGCGAATTATAGAGCCACAGGATTTCCCGTCAACGCTTATTTTCACTTTTCTGTCATAAGGGCCGGAAACGCCGTAAACAATAAGGTCTGCGGCGTTAGTACTGACGTCTTCGCGGGCAAGCCCTGCTCCTACAGTCCTCTGTCGTTCCCCAATTTTGTATACGACGCAAACCTGTAGGAGCAGGGCTTGCCCGCGAAGAGGCCCTTAAGCCTTGCTCCACCTATATGAACACCACAGCCAGCGAGCCAACCCAACAAAGTGAGCAATATATTGCTCAATGATGCGTTGTTCCGCATCATATACACCTGCCTCCCTTATATAGCCCCGGATGACACTCTCCCCATGACCCAGCAGTCCCGCAGCCTGGCCTCGACACTTTTCCCCGTCGGCCTGCTGCTTATCGCAATGGCCTCGATTCAATCCGGTGCCTCCCTGGCCAAAAGCATGTTCCCGATTGTCGGTGCCCAGGGCACCACAACCCTGCGCCTGGTATTTGCCAGCATCATCATGGTACTGGTCCTGCGCCCCTGGCGAGCCAAGTTCACCGCCAAATCCCTGCGCACCGTGATCATCTATGGCATCGCCCTGGGTGGCATGAACTTCCTCTTCTATATGTCCTTGAGAAGCGTGCCCCTGGGCATCGGCGTTGCACTGGAGTTCACCGGCCCCCTGGCAGTGGCGATCTACGCCTCACGCAGGGCCATCGACTTTCTCTGGATTGCCCTGGCAGTCAGTGGCCTGCTGCTGTTGATCCCCACCGGCGCCGCCAGCGCCAGCCTTGATCTGCTCGGCGTCAGCTATGCACTGGGAGCGGGTGTCTGCTGGGCGCTGTATATCCTCTATGGCCAGAAAGCCGGCCACGATAATGGCGTTCAAACCGCCGCGCTCGGCGTGGTGATTGCCGCCCTGTTCATCGCCCCGATCGGTATCGTCCACGCCGGTGCCGCGCTGCTCACCCCAGCCCTGATCCCGGCGGCCATCGGCGTTGCCATCCTCTCCACCGCCCTGCCCTACAGCCTCGAGATGGTCGCCCTGACGCGCCTGCCCGCGCGCACCTTCGGCACCTTGATGAGCATCGAACCCTCCTTCGGCGCATTGTCCGGGATGCTGTTCCTCCACGAGTACCTGTCCGTTGCCCAGTGGCTCGCCATCGCCTGCATTATCTGCGCCTCCGTCGGCGCTACCCTGACCCTGCGCAAGGAGTCCGCACCGCCCGTCGCGGTCGATTGAAACAGAGTGTGAGCCAGCGCTGGTATTTACCGCTCAAATAGGACATGTTTACGCCTAACTCAATGCCAGCCTTGGATATTTTGGACAGGGGCATCAAGGAAGAATCAGGCGGCACGAAAAAAGCCAAACCGGACGGATTGATCCGGGGGCAGAGATAGGGAAGGTAATGAAACGCTTCTTGATAGTCCTGGCAGTACTTGCCGTCGCGGGCTGCGCCGCGACCTCGAAACCGATGAAATACGGCAAGCGTGGCGTCCATATCAACTGTTCCGGGCTGACATCCTCCTGGGAAAAGTGCTACACCAAAGCCGCCGACTCCTGCAGCGATAGCGGCTATAAAGTGCTGGCCAAATCCGGCGACGCCGTGGAAGACCCGGGTGATTACCCGTTCGGCCTCAACCCCGCCGGCTATACCAGCCGCAGCATGATCATTATCTGCAAAAAGCCGTCCGCGCTGAGCCCTAAACCGCCCCTGCCAGTTGACGATTGATTTCATCATGGCTGGATTGCAACACCTGGCGCTGAATGTCCGGAGTCACCAGCATTCGCGCCACCACCAGTGCCCCCACGCACTGGGACAGAATCGACCAGGCCCGGCTTTCGCTGCCCAGTGCTTGTGCCCAGCGCTGCTGTAACCGATAGATCCAGTCTTCGGCCTGCTGGCGCACCGCCAGATCCGCCCTCGCGATTTCCGCCCCCAGCGCGGGCAAGGCACAACCATTCTCCGGCTGCTCGACATGGCTCATGCTCAGGTAGAGCTTCAGGCAACGCTTGAGCTGCGCCTGATCGGGCTCCCCCTCCCCGCCCAGCCGCACCAGGCTCTGGCTCAATTCCCGCTCGACAATTGAACTGAACAATTCGTCCTTGGACGAGAAATGGCCATAGAACGCCCCGCCACTGAGGCCGATGGCTTTCATCAGGCCGTCGACGCCGACGCCCGCAAAACCTTCCCGTTTTGCCGACAGCGCGCTGCTTTCGAGCAACCGCTCACGGGTTTGCTGCTTGTGACTGAGGGAATAACGCATGGTGCCGTTCCTGTTGACCGCCTTGACGATGGGTGAATCGTAGCATAACGTTCGTTTAGTTAACGACCGTTTACTAAAAGAGCGATCCACACATGACTACTGCAACCCAGAACAAGAAAGTCGTATTGGTCGTCGGTGCCGGCGACGCTACGGGCGGTGCCATCGCCAAACGTTTTGCCGCCGAAGGGTTTATCGCCTGCGTCACGCGGCGCAGTGCCGACAAGTTGCAACCCTTGGTGGAGGCCATCCAGCAGGCCGGCGGCGAAGCCCATGGGTTTGCCTGCGATGCGCGCAAGGAAGAGGATGTTATCGCCCTGATCGAACAGATCGAGAGCCAGATCGGCCCGATCGAAGCATTCGTCTTTAATATCGGCGCCAATGTGCCCTGCAGCATCCTTGAAGAAACCGCGCGCAAGTACTTCAAGATCTGGGAAATGGCCTGCTTCTCAGGGTTCCTCAATGCCCGTGAAGTCGCCAAGCGCATGGTCACCCGCAAACGCGGCACTATCCTGTTCACTGGTGCCACCGCCGGCCTGCGTGGGGCCGCCGGTTTCGCCGCGTTTGCCGGCGCCAAGCACGGTATCCGGGCCTTGGCCCAGAGCATGGCGCGGGAGTTGGGCCCGCTGAATATTCATGTGGCCCATGTGGTGGTCGACGGAGCCATCGACACCGACTTTATCCGCAGCAACTTCCCGGAAAAGTACGCCCTCAAGGATCAGGACGGCATTCTCGACCCCGCCCATATCGCCGAGAATTATTGGTACCTGCACAGCCAGCCCCGCGATGCCTGGACCTTCGAGCTCGATCTGCGTCCCTGGAATGAACGCTGGTAAGCTCAAGCCCACGACAATAACAACAAGGATGCTTTATCCATGAAAAAAACCGTCGAGTTCTACTTTGACCTGGGTAGCCCGGCCGCCTACCTGGCGTACACCCAGTTGCCCGGCCTCTGTGAACAGACCGGCAGCCAGCTGGTTTATCAGCCAATGCTCCTGGGCGGCGTGTTCAAGGCCACGGGTAATGCCTCTCCGGCCGAGATACCGGCCAAGGGGCGCTATATGATCCAGGACCTGGGGCGCTATGCTCGTCGTTACGGCGTCGCCTTCCTCTACAACCCGCACTTTCCGATCAATACCCTGATGCTGATGCGCGCGACCACTGGCGTGCAGCTGCGCGACCCGGAACGTTTTGTCGAGTTCGTCGACACCCTCTATCACGCCCTCTGGGTCGACGGACGCAACCTGAACGACCCGACCACCGTCGCCCGGGTGTTGGCTGAAAAGGGTTTCGACCCGCAGCGGGTCCTCGCGCTGACCCAGGACGAAGAGGTCAAGGCCGTCCTCAAGGCCAAGACCGAGCAGGCCCTGCAGCGCGGCGTATTTGGCGCGCCGAGCCTGTTTGTCGGCGATCAGCTGTTCTTCGGCCAGGACCGCCTCGACTTCGTCCGCGAAGCCTTGCTCCAGGACTGAATAACCTAGATCTCGATCACCAACCGACCTTGCGCCGCGCCGCCGGCCAGCAAGGTATAAGCCTCCTCGGCGGTTTGCAGGGTAAACCGCCGGGGATCGAGCAAAGGCTTCAATTGACCGGCCTCGATCAAGCGTGCGGCCTGTGCCAGTATCTGCCCGTGATGCTCGCGGCCGTGGCCGGTGAGCAATGGCAGCAGGGTAAACACCCCGGAGTAAGTGGCCCCGCGAAAGGACAACGGTGCCAGGCTGTGTTGCCCCCAACCAAGGCAGCTCAGGACATGCCCGTGATAGATCCGCGCCGCCTGGAACGACCGGTCCAGGGTTTCGCCGCCCACCGTGTCATAGACAATATCGAAGCCCTCGCCGGCGGTATGCAGCGCGACATATTCCTCCACGCCCTGCTGCCGATAATCGATAAAGGTCGCGCCAAAATTCTCGATCTGAGCCTGCTGCATGGCCGAACCGGTGGCGAAGACCCTGGCGCCGAACGCCTTGGCAATCTGCACCGCCACATGGCCGACCCCACCCGCTCCGCCATGAATCAACACTGACTGATCGGCGCCTACCCGGGCGCGATCGACCAAGCCCTCCCAGGCGGTAATCAGTACCAATGGCAATGCCGCGGCCTCGCGCATGCTCAGGTTGGCCGGCTTGCGCGCCAACAGTCGAGCATCGACCGCGGCAAACTCGGCCAGCGAACCCTGGGCACCGCCGATCCCGGTGGCCAACCCGTACACCTCATCCCCCACCGCCCAGCCGCTGACACCTTCGCCCAGGGCTTCAACCACCCCGGCCAGGTCCATGCCCAGGATTGCCGGCAACGGTTGACGGGCATGACCGGCCTGGCCAGCGCGGATCTTGGCATCCAGCGGGTTGATGCCGCTGGCCTTGATACGGACCAGCACCTGACCCGCCGCGGGTGCGGGGCGGTCGATGGAAACCAGGCGCAACGGCGCATTGGCGGCGTCGACCAGCAGAGCGTTCATTTCAAGGGAGTGGGACATGTCGGCGATCTCGATCAGTGGAAGTGAGAGCGATCATGCGCCCCGTCACTCATGCCGATAAGACGCGTTATTGTTATAGTGATCATGCCCTTTTGGCATGAATGAGGCGTCCCGTGGATAAACTCAATGCAATGGCCATTTTTGTCCGGGTCGTCGAGCGCGGCAGTTTTTCCGCCGTGGCCCGGGAACTGCGGACCAGCCAGCCGACCATCAGCAAAATCCTCAAGGCCCTGGAGGTCGAACTGGGCGGCAAGCTGATCGCCCGCAGCACCCGCCAGTTGTCACTGACCGATGAAGGCCAGCGCTACTACGCGCAATGCCGGCAGATCCTCGCCGCCGTGGACAATGCCGAACACAGTTTTCAGTCGGGCCGGGAACAGGTCGCCGGCAGCCTGCGCATCGGCTCCTCGGTGAGTTTCGGGCGTTTGCAGATCGCCAGTCGGCTGCCGGACTTCCTGGCGCGCTATCCGCAGTTGGAGATCGACCTGCAACTCAGCGACCAGAACCAAGACCTGGTCGAGGAAGGCCTGGATGTCAGTCTGCGCATCGGCGAACTGGGCGACAGCAACCTGATCGCCCGGCGCATCGGCGATACCCGGCGGATCACCGTCGCCAGCGCCGCGTACCTGGCGCGCCGGGGCGAACCGCAAACCCCGGAACAACTGAGCGAGCACAACTGCCTGCAATTCAATCTGCTGAGCAGCCAGAACCTCTGGTACTACGAAAAGGACGGGCAGCGCTACAGCGTGCGCATCAAGGGCAATGCCCAGAGCAACAATTCGGAGGCGATTAGGGAAATGGTGCTGGGCGGGCTCGGCATTGCGCTGTCGCCGGTGTGGCTGTTTGCCGAGGATCTGCAGGCGGGGCGGGTTATGGCGATTCTGCCCGACTATCAGACCCAGTCGCTGCCGATTCATGCGGTGTTTCCGGCCAATCGCCGACAGTCCGCCAGGGTCAAGGCGTTTGTCGACTATATGAGCGAAGCCCTGCTGAGCGATTGAACACAGTGCGATCCATTGCGGGAGCCGGCAAGCCGGCTCCTACAAAACCGTGATCAGATCGCGACGGTACGGGTGTTCAACCACTCCAGTGCCGCGCCATCGAGCAACGGGCTCAAGCGCTCGCGCACTTCGGCGTGATAAGCGTTGAACCAGTCACGCTCTTCCTGCGTCAACAACGACGGTTCCAGGCAACGGGTATCGATCGGGCACAGGGTCAGGGTTTCGAACTTGAGGAATTCGCCGAACTCGCTCTTGCCCGCCTCACGGTTCAGCACCAGGTTTTCGATACGCACACCCCAACGGCCCGGACGGTAGGTCCCAGGCTCGATGGAGGTGATCATCCCCGGCTGCATGGCGGTCTGCGGGGCCGGAACCGCCTGATAGGCGATCACCTGCGGACCTTCGTGCACATTGAGGAAGTAACCGACGCCATGGCCGGTGCCATGCCCGTAATCCACGCTTTCGGCCCAGATCGGCGCCCGGGCGATAGGATCCAGCAGCGGCGAAAGAATGCCACGGGGAAACTGCGCCCGGGACAAGGCAATCACGCCCTTCAGTACCCGAGTGCAATCGCGTTTCTGCTCAGCCGTCGGCGTGCCGACCGGCACCATCCGGGTGATGTCCGTGGTGCCGCCCAGGTATTGACCGCCGGAGTCGATCAGCAGCAGGCCGTCGCCCTCGATCAGCGCATGCTCCGCTTCAGTGGCGTGGTAGTGCGGCATCGCCCCATTGGAATTGAACGCGGCAATGGTATTGAAGCTCAGCGACACATAACCCGGACGCCGCGCCCGGGCTGCGCTCAGGCGTTCATCGATGGTCAGTTCGGTGACACGTTCACGGCCCAGCGCGGTTTCCAGCCAGGCAAAAAATTCACACAGGGCCGCGCCATCCTGCTCCATGGCCTGACGGATATGCACCGCGTCATCCAGGCTCTTGCGGGACTTGGCCAAGGTCGTCGGGTTGAGCCCCTCGACCAACTTCACATCCTCGGCAAGGTTGTCCAGCAAACCGACCGTCACGCGCGCCGGATCGACCAGCAGGCCCGCTCCCGCCGGAATGCCGGCCAGCGCCGCGCCGATTTCGCTGTAGTCGCGCAAGGTCACGCCATCGGCCTTGAGCACCTGCACCAACTCGGCACTCACCTTGCCCAGGGACACGAACAGCGTGGCCTGCTCCTGGTTCACCAGGGCAAAGGACACGAACACCGGGTTGAAGGACACATCGGCACCGCGCAGGTTGAACAACCAGGCGATATCATCCAGCGTGGCGATGAAATGCCAGTCGGCGCCACGGGTATTCAACTCCCGGCGCAACTGGGCGAGCTTCTCGCCACGGGAAACCGTCGCTTGCGGCGGCAGGTGCGGGTAGATCGGCTGGTCTGGTAGCACCTCGCGGTCTTCCCAGACCTGGTCGAGCAGATCGATGTCGGTGCGCAGCCGCGCGCCACGCGCCTGCAACTTGTCGCTCAGGGTTCGCGCCGAAGCCAAGGCCATGACGGCGCCATCCACCGCAACCACACCACCAGACGGCAACTGTTCGGCCAGCCAGTCCAAGGGACCGGGTTGCCCCGGCAACAATTTCATCAGCTCGATACCGCTACCGGCCAACTCCTTGGTCGCCTGCTCCCAGTACCGGCTGTCAGCCCAGACGCCGGCAAACTCCGGCGTCACGATCAAGGTGCCGACCGAGCCATGGAAACCAGACAGCCACTGCCGGCCCTGCCAATAGGCCGGCAGGTATTCCGACAAGTGCGGATCGGCCGACGGCACCAGCAAGGCCTGCACGCCTTCACGGCGCATCAGTTCGCGGGTGCGTGCCAGACGCTGGGGAACGGCTCCTTGACTCGGGGTCTGCGTGCTCATCATGTCTCCTGCTAACCACTTATTATTCAATTATCATCCGGCACACTCACGGCTGGGCAATCGCCCAGAACGGTGCCGGTGCACTCAGGCTTGCCTTGATCGCCTTGGCGGCGCGGTCGATGTCCTGCTCAGAGGTAAAACGCCCCAGGCTCAGGCGAATGGTCCGGCCGGCCAGGCGTGCATCGTGCCCCAGTGCCAGCAGCACATGGGACGGCGCCTGGCTCGCGGAGTTACAGGCCGACGTCGCCGAGTAGGCCAGGACCCGACCCAACGCCGCGCCGTCGAACTCGCCTTCGGCAAAGGTCAGACTCAGGGTATGGGGGATGCGTTCAGTCGGGCTGCCGTTCAGGCGCAGGCCCGGGACATCCGCCAGTTGCTCGAGCAAGCGCTGGCGCAGATGAGCGATGCTGGCGATTTCTTCTTCCAGGTGCTCGGTAGCCAGGGCAAAGGCACTGCCCATGCCGGCGATCTGATGGGTGGCCAGGGTGCCGGAGCGCAGGCCGCCTTCATGGCCGCCACCGTGGATCTGCGCGTGCAGCTTCTGCTGCGCGCGTGGGCCGACATACAAGGCACCGATGCCCTTGGGACCGTAGACCTTGTGGGCGGAAAACGACATCAGGTCCACCGGCAAGGCGGCCAGGTCGATTGCCACCTTGCCCGCGCCCTGGGCCGCGTCCACATGAAACAGCGCGCCCTGTTCACGGACCCGCTGGCCGATGGCCGCGATGTCATTGAGGGTACCCAGCTCATTGTTGACCAGCATCAGCGAGACCAGAAAGGTGTCCTCGCGCAGGACCTCACTGACCATCGCCGCGGTGATCAAGCCTTCGGCATTCGGCACCAGGTAGGTGACGGCGACACCGGCTTCCTGCAGTTGCCGGGCGGGATCGAGCACCGCCTTGTGTTCGATCTGGCTGGTGACCACATGCCCGCCGCTGACGCCACGGGCCTGGGCAACGCCCTTGAGGGCCAGGTTGTTCGATTCGGTGGCCCCGGAGGTCCAGACGATCTGCTCGGGGCTCGCCCCCACCAGGCTCGCCACCTGTTGCCGGGCCTGCTCGACCGTCTGCCGGGCGCGCTGGCCGAAGGCATGGGAGCTGGACGCCGGGTTGCCGAAATTGCCGGAAAAGCCGAGACACTCGACCATCACCCGGATCACCCGCTCATCCACCGGCGTGGTAGCGGCATAGTCGAAATACAGAGGAAGTTCATTCATGGCAAAAAGACTCATAAAGCGTGTCCCGCGGATCGATCTCTTGCTGATCACCCACCCTGGTGGTTGGGCGGACAGCTATACCCGATGGAAAACGATTAAAGAAAGATAACTTTCATTTAAAAGTGCGTAGGAACGCTCCTGAAATCCAGCTTACAGGCCCAAGGAAGGTGTTGCGAGTGTCAATCCTGCTGGAACAAGCGGCCCGCTTCAACGGGGGGGCACAGGAAACACACAAGGACGAGTCAACGCAGCAGTTGCCGCGCACTCTCATGCAACATCGGATACAACGAAATCACCAACAGCAGCGCCATACCGATATTGAACAGCCGCAGCCAGCGCGGGTCACGCAGCACATTGCGCAACAGGCTGCCACAGGCCGCCCAGAGACTGACGCTGGGCGCGTTGATCAGGGCGAACACCGCCGCGATCACCCATACATTGCTGGAATAGCCCTGCAATGGCGTGTAGGTGCTGATCGCGCCGACCGCCATCACCCAGGCCTTGGGATTGACCCACTGAAATGCCGCTGCGTTCCAGAACCCGAATGGGCGGCCCGGCCCCTGCTCCGACTCGCTGACCGGGCCGGAGCCGGCGATCTTCCAGGCGAGGTACAGCAGATAGGCCCCACCGATATAACGCAATACCGAGTAGAGCACGGGATAAGCCTCGAATACCGCGCCAAGACCAAGACCCACCGCCAGTACCAGGACAAAAAAGCCGCAGGAAATACCCAGGATATGGGGAATGGAACGGTTGAAACCAAAGTTGACGCCGGACGCCAGCAACATCGCGTTGTTAGGGCCGGGGGTCACTGAAGTCACCAGGGCGAAAAGAGCAAAGCCCAGCAGCAGGTCCAGCGAAAGGGTCATAAATAGCGTCCAGCCACAAGCTCAGTCAGGGACTCAGCCTATCCCACCGACTTGGCGGAACTCACGCACAGTTGGCAAAAACTTGGACCGATACAGTTTTACCTTTCAGCTCTGTGGACTGTGTCTGTTACTGCCGCGATCGGCGCTGATCTCGCCCTGGCCATCAAAACCCTGCACCTTCCGCGGCTGCCCCATCAGTTGCGCCTTCTCCCGCTGGTACTCATCGAAGGACAGCCCGCGACGGTTCAGGGCTTCCAGCGCCAACTCCCGACTCTCTTCAGCGCTATAGGGCCGCAGTTCAGGAGACGAATGACTGGCACAGCCGGCCAGCAACGAAAGACCGAGCAACAGCAAGAGCATGGATGAATGTTTCATGGCGCAACTCCCAAGAACCTGGCGTGAGGCAATAGACACAGGCTACCGGGCGCGCCGACAGGGCAAAAATCACCCGTCTCGATAGTCGCTATCGATCGCCTCGGTCGTTCCGGGATCGGGCACCACATATTCCTTAACGAACTATAAATATGGAAATACGTTCGTTTACGGAATATTAAAAAACCCTTACAACGGTTCTCACACCTTATCCACTGTTGCCCGGGCAACTGTTCGCCCACCAACAGTCGATCAACAAAACAGTCCGCCAGCCAGCACCCGGCACCTCGCTTACCCCGCCAGGTGCCTGCAAACAGGGGATCTGGGCGCTTGGTACAGCTCTTGCTGATGCCCTGTCACTGACCCTGCTCGCTGAGCAACTGTTTGAAAAGGAACTGATCATGTCTCGCGCACTGAAAGTCGTTGCCCTGTCCGGCGGTACCTACCGCCCTTCCCGCACCCTGGTGCTGACCCAGGCCATACTGGCCGAACTGACGCAGCAACTGCCCATCGAAAGCCACCTGATCGAGCTGGGCGATATCGCCCGCCCCCTAGGCTCGGCGCTGTCCCGCAGCGAACTGAGCGCCGAGGTTGAAGCCGAACTGCAGGCCATTGAGAACGCCGACCTGCTGATCGTCGCCGCGCCGGTCTATCGCGGTTCCTATCCGGGCCTGCTCAAGCACCTGTTCGACCTGATCGACCTCAACGCCCTGATCGACACCCCGGTGCTGCTGGCCGCCACCGGCGGCAGCGAACGCCATGCCCTGGTCCTCGATCACCAGTTGCGCCCGCTGTTCAGTTTCTTCCAGGCCCTGACCCTGCCCATCGGTGTCTACGCCACCGAGGCCGACTTCGCCAACTACCAGATCACCAGTGAGCCCTTGAGGGCGCGCATCCGCCTGGCTGCCGACCGCGCCACCGCCCTGTTCGGCGTACACGCCAAACCCCTGCTGAAAATCGCCTGAGGCACTGTCATGGATGTTTTCTGGTTTCTCCCGACCCACGGCGATGGCCATTACCTGGGCACCACCCAGGGCGCGCGCCCGGTCACCCTCAACTACCTGAAACAAGTGGCCCAGGCCGCCGACAACCTCGGCTACCACGGCGTGCTGATTCCCACCGGACGTTCCTGCGAGGACTCCTGGGTCATCGCCTCGGCCCTGGTACCGCTGACCGAGCGCCTGCGTTACCTGGTGGCGATCCGTCCCGGGATCATCTCGCCGACGGTTTCGGCGCGCATGGCCGCGACCCTCGACCGCTTGTCCAACGGCCGTTTGCTGATCAACGTGGTGACCGGCGGCGATCCCGACGAGAACCGTGGCGACGGCAGCTTTCTCGACCATGGCGAACGCTACGAAGTGACCGACGAATTCCTCCAGATCTGGCGCCGGGTATTGCAAGGCGAGGCGGTGGACTTCGAAGGCAAGCACCTGCGGGTGCAGAACGCCAAGGCGCTCTACCCGCCGGTACAGAAACCTTATCCGCCGCTGTATTTCGGCGGCTCGTCCGACGCCGCCCACGACCTGGCCGCCGATCAGGTCGATGTCTACCTGACCTGGGGTGAACCGCCGGCCGCCGTGGCGGCGAAGCTGGCCGATGTGCGTGAGCGCGCCGCTCGCAAGGGTCGCACCGTGCGCTTCGGCATTCGCCTGCATGTCATCGTCCGGGAAACTGCGGAAGATGCCTGGAAAGCCGCGGACAAACTGATCGAACATATCAGTGACGAAACCATCGCCGTCGCGCAGAAATCCTTCTCGCGTTTCGACTCCGAAGGCCAGCGGCGTATGGCCGCGTTGCATGACGGACGGCGTGACAACCTGGAGATCGCGCCGAACCTGTGGGCCGGTGTCGGCCTGGTCCGTGGCGGTGCCGGGACGGCCCTGGTCGGCAATCCACAGCAGGTGGCCGAGCGCATCAAGGAATACGCCGACCTGGGGATCGAGAGCTTCATCTTCTCCGGCTACCCGCACCTGGAAGAAGCCTATCGCTTCGCCGAGCTGGTGTTCCCGTTGCTGCCCGAGCCCTACGCCAGCCTGGCCGGACGCGGCATCACCAACCTGACCGGGCCGTTTGGCGAAATGATCGCCAACGATGTGTTGCCAACCCAAGCCACAGGATCCTGAACCGTGACTGCCCAGCCACGCAACGCCCTGTTGACCCCTCTGCAAACCGCCCGGCAACTGGCCGCCGATTTTGCCCTGACCGCCGTCGAGCGCGACGAACGCGGCGGCACGCCAAAAGCCGAACGTGACGCCTTGCGCCACAGCGGCCTGCTGGCCCTGAGCATCCCCACCCAGTACGGCGGCCTCGGCGGCCGTTGGAGCGAGACACTGGACGTGGTCCGCGAATTCGCCAAGGTCGACAGCTCGATTGCCCATGTCTTCGGCTTCCATCACCTGATGCTGGCCACCGTGCGCCTGTTCTCCCGTCCCGAACAATGGCAACCCTGGTTCGAACAGACCGCACGCAAGAACTGGTTCTGGGGCAATGCCCTCAATCCCCTGGACACCCGCACGGTGGTGCGCAACCTCGGCGGCTGGCGCGAATTCTCCGGCAAGAAAAGCTTCTGCTCCGGCGCCAGCGACTCGCAGATGCTGATCGCCTCGGCAGTGGACGAAAGCGCCGGCGGCAAGTTGCTGATCGCCGCCATTCCCAGCGGGCGCAGTGGCATCACCCTGCATGACGACTGGCACAACATGGGCCAGCGCCAGACCGACAGCGGCAGCGCCAGCTTCGAGCGGGTGCGGGTCGAGGAATCCGAACTGCTGCTCGACCCCGGCCCCTTGAGCACACCTTTCGCCTGCCTGCGGCCCCTGATCGCGCAACTGACCCTGACCCATATGTTCCTCGGCATTGCCGAAGGGGCTTTCGAAGAGGCTCGGCAATACACCCTCGAAGAAACCCGGCCCTGGTTCAAATCCACAGCCCGGGATATTCGCCAGGACCCTTACGTGCTCAACCACTACGGCGACTTCTGGGTCGCCCTCGAAGGTGTCCGCCTGCTGGTGGAGCGCGCCGCCGGGTTGCTGGACCAGGCCTGGGCCAAGGGCCAGAACCTCAGCGGCGAGGAGCGCGGCAACCTGGCCATCGCCATCGCCACGGCCAAGGTCGCCGCCAACCGCGAAGGCCTGGCCCTGTGCAGCAAGTTGTTCGAAGTCACCGGTGCCCGCTCGACCCATGCCTCCCTGCGCCTGGACCGCCATTGGCGCAACCTGCGGACCCAGAGCCTGCACGACCCGCTGGACTACAAACTCCAGGAACTCGGCGACTGGGCTTTGAACCAGACGCTGCCGATCCCCACTTTTTATTCCTAGAGAAGCCTATGCAGCTGCTAACGTTACCGCCCTCGCCGGCCCTGGCCACCTCCATCCGCGCCACCGCCCAGGTCTTCGAAGACCCCAAGTCCCAGGCCCTGCTCGCCCACCTGCAACAAGTGGCGCCGAGCGAAGCCAGCGTGCTGATCATCGGTGAAACCGGCACCGGCAAGGAGCTGGTGGCCCGGCATATCCATAACCTCAGCGCCCGGCGTAACCGCCCGTTTGTCGCGGTCAACTGCGGGGCCTTCTCCGAATCCCTGGTGGAAGCCGAGCTGTTCGGCCATGAAAAAGGCGCATTTACCGGCGCCCTCAGCGCCAAGGCCGGCTGGTTCGAAGAGGCCGACGGCGGCACCCTGTTCCTCGACGAGATCGGCGACCTGCCGATGCCGATCCAGGTCAAGCTGCTGCGGGTCCTGCAGGAACGCGAAGTGGTGCGCCTGGGCTCGCGTAAAAGCATCCCGATCAATGTGCGGGTGCTGGCGGCCACCAATGTGCAGCTGGAAAAAGCCATCAACGCCGGGCACTTTCGCGAAGACCTGTATTACCGCCTCAACGTCGTCAGCCTGGAGCTCAGCCCCCTGCGCGAACGCCCCGGCGATATCCTGCCGCTGACCCGGCACTTTATCGAGAGCTACAGCCAGCGCCTGGGTTATGGCGATATCCGCATCAGCCCCGGTGCCGAACAGAAGCTCAGGAGCTACGGCTGGCCGGGCAATATCCGTGAGCTGGAAAACGTCATTCATCACACCTTGCTGATCTGCCATGACGGCGTGATCGAGCGCGACGACCTGCGTCTGTCGAACCTGCGCATCGAGCGCCAGGACGACAGCGGCAGCGCTCTCGATGACTCGGTCGAGGCCTTGCTCAACCGGGCTTTTCAGAAACTCTTCGAGGAGCAGGCCGGCGCGTTGCATGAAAAGGTCGAGGATGCGTTGCTACGCGCCGCCTACCGTTTCAGCCACTACAACCAGGTGCACACCGCCGCCCTGCTGGGCCTGAGCCGCAATGTGACACGCACGCGGCTGATCAAGATCGGCGAGTTGGCGGTGAACAAGCGCCGGGCAGGCGAAAACGTCCAGGGTGACCGGATGTTGCAACTGTCCATCTAGCCCACCAGGGCACACTGCAAGGCGTCGTCCTGGCTGCGCTCGATGCTGCGCAGCACCTGGAACGAATCGAAGCTCACCGCCTTGGCGTGGTGGGCGCGGATCAGTGCCCAGAAATCCTCTTCGCCGCTTTCGAAACGGGCAAATGCCGCTTCGCCATCTTCCCTGGAACGCCATTGCAGTGTGTTGAGCACACGCCGACCGTCGTCGCTGGCCTGCACCGTGCCGCTGATAAAGCCACCCTCGACCCGGGCCAGTCGCTCGGTCTGCCTGGACAAGGCAGAGACCAGCGCCTCCAGTTGGACAGGCTCGATCTCGAACTGGATCAATTGAGTAAAACTGCGATTTTGTTCTGTCGACGGCATGAAAAGGTTCCCCGTGAAGTCAGACAGGATCTTGTGATCCGAGGCCACGCAGGGTAAAACCTCCAGTTAACTCAAGGTCAAGAGATTTCTCGCCATGGCAACACCAAAACCCCTGCCCACGGACAAGGCCCTGACGGTCGGCCAACTGGCGGCCCGCAGCGGCGTGGCGGTGACCGCCCTGCACTTCTATGAATCCAAAGGCCTGATCCAGAGCTATCGCAATGCCGGTAACCAGCGTCGTTATCCGCGCGAGGTGTTGCGCCGGGTCTCCCTGATCAAGGTCGCCCAGCGCCTGGGTATTCCGTTGGCGGAGATTCACCAGGCCTTGCAGAGCCTGCCCGAAGGCCGCACGCCGACGGCCGAAGACTGGAAGCGCCTGTCGGAAAACTGGAGGAGCGGACTGGACGAACGCATCGCCCAGTTGACCCGGTTGCGGGACAAGCTCAACGGTTGTATCGGCTGCGGTTGCCTGTCGATGGAGAACTGCCCGCTGCGCAACTATGGCGATATGTTGGGTGCCCATGGGACAGGCGCGCGGCTGCTGGAGCCGCGGTGAGCCTGTCCATGGTTCAGAACCCCGGGGCGATCTGACCCTTGTAGCGGGTCAGGATAAACTGCCGCACGGCATCGGAATTCAGCGCCTTGGCCAGTTTCTGGATACGCGGGTCATTGATATTGTCCGGCCGCGCCACCAGGAACTCGACATACAGGTCCTTGCCCTTCTCGACGATCAACGCGCTATGGGTGTCGATCCCGGCTTCCAGCGCGTAGTTGGCAAACACGAACGCCAGATCCACCTGGCTCACCGACCGGGCCAGCATCGCCCCTTCCAGTTCGCGGATCTTCAGGTGCTTGGGGTTCTCGACGATATCGTGCTGGGTCGCCAGGGTATTGCTCGGGTCCTTGAGCTTGATCAAACCCGCTTCGTGCAGCAGCACCAAGGCCCGCCCGGTGTTCACCGGATCATTGGGAATCGACACCGAGGCGCCGTCCTTCAGTTCGGAGATGTTCTTGATCTTGGTCGAGTAAGCCCCGAACGGCTCGATATGCACGCCGACCACCGGCACCAGGTTGGTGTGGCGGGTCTTGTTGTAGTCATCAAGGAACGGCCGGTACTGGTAGTAGTTGGCATCCAGGTTCTTCAGCGCCAACTGCTGGTTGGGCTGGATAAAGTCATTGAACACCTTGATTTCCAGATCGACGCCTTCCTTGGCCAGTTCCGGTTTGACGAACTCGAGGATCTCCGCGTGGGGCACCGGGGTGGCGCCGACAATCAGTTTTTCATTGGCGTGAACCGCCAGGGACATCAGGGCAGCCAGGATGGCCAGGGTCTTTTTCATGCTGTGCTCCAGAGAGGCAAAAGGGGCCGGCGTGTGGCGGACGTTGGGCCTGGGTTGTTCAGGGTTATGGGTAATGAATTCAACGATGGCTGTAGCGGGCCACCAGACGATCACCGGTCATTTGCAGGCCCTGGACCAGGACCAGCAGCAGGATCACGGTGACCACCATCACATCGGTCTGGAAACGCTGGTAGCCGTAGCGGATCGCCAGGTCCCCCAGTCCGCCGCCGCCGATCACTCCGGCCATGGCGGTGTAGTCCACCAGCACGATGGCGGTCACCGTCACCGCCGCCAGCAAACCCGCGCGGGCTTCGGGTAACAGGGTGTGGCGGATCACCTGCCAGGTGCTGGCGCCCATGGCCTGGGTCGCCTCGACCACGCCACGGTCGACTTCGCGCAAGGCGGTTTCCACCAGCCGGGCGAAGAACGGCGTGCAACCCACCACCAGCGGCGGGATGGTCCCCGGCACCCCGAGGGACGTGCCCACCAGCAAGGTGGTCAGGGGAATCAGCACGATCAGCAGGATGATGAACGGCAGCGAACGCAGGATATTCACCAGCACCGACAAGGTGCGGTACACCAGCAGGGTTTCATGCAACTGGCGCTTGCCGGTGAGAAACAGCAGCACCCCCAGGGGCAGGCCCAGCAGTACGGTGAAACCCAGGGCCGCCGCGAGCATGCTCAGGGTGTCGAGGCAGGCCTGGGCGATGTCCGCCCAGTAGATATTTTTCAACCATTCAGCCATGGACTCAGGACCAGTCGTGACGCGGTGGCTTGATGCCGTTGAGCAACCAGTTGCCGACCACGTGGTACTTCCAGCGCACCGGGTCGTGCAGGGTGTGAACCCGGGCATTGCGCCAGTGGCGATCGAAGTTGTGCTTTTTCAAGGTCGAACGGGTGCCGCCCAGTTCGAAGAGCTTGTTGCTGGCCTCGATGGCAATCTCGGTGGTCAGCACCTTGGCCTTGGCCACCGCCAGCGAGGCCCGGGCGACATTGCCTTCATCGGGGGCCGGACGCGCGGCATCCAGGGCCTTGCCGGCTCGTTCGAGCAAGGCTTCGGCGGCTTCGAGGCGGATCTCCAGGCCGCCGATCTGAATGATGGTCAGGGGGTCTTCGCTGGCCTTGTCCACCCCGGAGTCGATCCACGGACGGGCGTATTCGCGTACAAAAGCCACGGTATCGCGTAGAGCCGCGCGGGCAATGCCGGCATCGATGGCGGCGGTGGTCAGTTGGGCGAAAGGCCCGGCCAGGGTCGGGCTTTCGTAGGAGCGATACGTGGGGAACAGGTTGAAGGCCGGCACCTTCAGATCCTCGGCCAGCACCGTGCCGCTGGAAGTGGTGCGCTGGCCGATGCTGTCCCAGTCATCGACGATCACCAGGCCCGGCGTACCGCGCTGAACAAACGCCAGTTGGCCTTTCTGCTCTTCGTCCAGGGCCAGTACCGCCAGCCAGTGGGCGTACAACGAGCCGGTGCAGTAGCCCTTGCGAGCGTTGATCACATGCCCGTCGCCGTGACGACGAATCGTCGCCTGGATGTCCTGGACATTCTTGCCGCCGGTTTCCGACAGGGCATTGGCAAATCGATGGCCCTGCAGGGCCAGGGCGAAGAAATGCGCTTGCTGCTCGGGGGTGCCTTGCAGGCGGATGTCTTCCAGCAGGCAGTAGTGGTTCTGCGGGATCTGCCCCAGGGACGGATCGGCCGCCGAGATGATCGCAATCACTTCGGCCAATACCGCATAGGAAACCTGAGCGCCGCCGAATTCGCGCGGCACGCTGATGCCCCAGAGACCACTGTTGGAATAGCGATCCACCACTTCGGCGGGCACCTGGCGGGTGCGATCACGCTCTGCGTCGTGCTCCAGCAGATAAGCGGCAACGCCGTGGGCAACCGCGAGCGCTTCGGCCTCGTCACGGATCAGGTGGGCATTGGGGGAATGGATCGGGTAAACGGCGGATTCAGGCAAGGACGACATGGAACGCTCTCGGGCGAATAATGTTGCCTGGGTTATTGCAGCTTCTGTGCCTGAATTATTATTTGTTGATTTTCATAGGGTTATGGCGTTTACCCAGCAATAGCGCGGCGCACGCAGAAGAACACAATGCCGCTTCACTGTTGCTGGGTGAACACCTGGACGAGACCTCAGGCCAGCGCTTCCTCCGCCCTTGCGACCTTCTTCGCTTCCAGCTCCCGCACCAGCGGCAACACCCGTTTGCCGAAGTACTCCACCTCTTCCTGGAAGTGCAGGAATCCCGCCAGCACCAGGTCCACGCCCACGGCTTTCAAGGCAACGATCCGTTCGGCGATCTGCTGCGGCGTGCCGATCAGGTTGGTCTTGAAGCCGTCGTTGTATTGCACCAGGTCCTCGAAGCTGGACTTGGCCCAGTTACCTTCGCCTTCCGGCGACGACTTGCCCGCCTGTTTCGCCGCATCGCCAAAGGCGCCGACGGCCTCGGGGTCGGCCTTGTCGATGATTTCCGCCAGCACCGCACGGGCCTCTTCCTCGGTGTCGCGGGCGATGACAAAGGCGTTCACCCCGACTTTTACCGAGTGGCCGTTGGCGGCCGCCTTGGCGCGAATATCATCGACCTGGGCCTTGATCCCTTCGGGCGTGTTGCCGTTGGTGAAATACCAATCCGAGACCCGCGCCGCCATATCCCGCGCCGCCCGGGAACTGCCGCCCTGAAAAATCTCCGGGTGTGGTTGGCTGAGGGGCTTGGGTTTGAGGCTGTAGTCGTTGAAACGGTAGAAATCGCCCTTGAAGGTGAACTGCTCTTCGGTCCAGATGCCTTTCAGCGCACGGATGAACTCTTCGGAGCGGCGATAGCGCTCGTCGTGTTCCAGCCAGTGTTCGCCGATGGCGTGGAACTCACCGCGAAACCAGCCGCTGACGATATTGACGGCGATCCGGCCGCCGGTGAGTTGATCGATGGTCGCCAGCTGCTTGGCCGCCAGCGCCGGCTGCCAGGGGCCGGGCAGGATCGCGGCAATCACCTTCAGCCTGGTGGTCGCGGCCAGCAGGGCATGGCTGAAGGCGACCGACTCATGCTGGTATTCGGCGCCGTAGCCAGCGGTGAAACGGATCTGGGTCAGGCCGTATTCGAACCCGGCCTCTTCCGCCAACTGCGCCAGCTTGCGGTTGTAGTCGATATCCCAACGGGTGCGCTGTTCGATCTTGCTGACCACCAGCCCACCGCTGACATTGGGCACCCAGTAGGCGAATTTTACGGCTTGCTGACTCATGGTATCTGACCTCGGACCGGGGAATGTCAGAGGGTCAGAGCAGCAAGCGTGCCAGTGACCGGGAACCCTCCTGGCAGAAAGAGGCCTCAGTGGAGGAAGTGTTTATGCGGGAGCGACGTTTATGTGGAAGCGGAGCTTGCCCGCGAAGGCGTACTCAAGGCCGCCAAGAGCTTCGCGGGCAAGCTCCTCTCCCACAAAAGCGCGCTACCCACACGGGATCGATACACCCCGGGCGCTGTGGCCTGGCGGACGATTTGTTGAAGCGCTGTGCATCAGGCAACAGTTGTCCCTCACCCGCCCACGGCAACCGCCCGCGCCACCGGGCCTGGCGCTCTCGGCATGGACCCTGCAACCGCTCCTGGCAATCGCATTTTTCTCTGCCTGCCCTCAAGGAGCTGTCCCATGACCGAACACCAGGTGATCAACCCGCTGTCCCTTGGCGTCGACTACGAATCCCTGGCCGAACGCTTTCGGCCGATCTTCGCCCGTATCGCCGCCGGGGCGCTGGAACGGGAGCAATCGAGCAACCTGCCCCACGAGCCGATCCAGTGGCTCAAGCAGGCCGGTTTCGGCGCCGTGCGGGTGCCGCTGGAATATGGCGGTGGCGGTGCTTCCCTGCCCCAGCTGTTCCAATTGCTGATCGAACTGGCCGAAGCCGACTCCAACGTGCCCCAGGCCTTGCGCGGACATTTCGCCTTTGCCGAGGACCGCTTGAATGCCGCGCCCGGGCCGAATCGCGACCTGTGGTTCAAGCGCTTCGTCGACGGCGATATCGTCGGCTGCGCCTGGACCGAAATCGGCAACGTGGTGATTGGCGATGTCGGCACCCAAGTCACTCCGGATGGCGAACACTGGCGCCTCAATGGCGAGAAGTTCTACAGCACCGGGAGCATTTTTGCCGACTGGATCGACGTCTACGCCCGCCGCAGCGACACCGGTGGCAATGTCATCGCCGCCGTGCGCGCACGCCAGCCGGGGGTCGAACACAGCGACGACTGGGATGGTTTCGGCCAGCGCACCACCGGCAGCGGGACCTCGCGTTTTATCGATGCCCCGGTGGAAGCCGGGCATGTGATCGACTTCGCCACCCGCTTCAAATACCAGACCGCGTTCTATCAGTTGGTGTTGCTGGCGACCCTCGCCGGGATCGGCCGGGCGGCGTTGAAGGATGTGGCGCATCAGGTCCGCGAGCGCAAACGGATCTACAGCCATGGCAATGCCCCCCATGTCAGTGGCGACGCCCAGGTGCAGCAGGTGGTGGGCGAAGTCGCCGCCCTGGTGTATGCCGCCGAAGCCAGTGCGGTGCGGGCCGCGCATCCGGCGCAACGGGCTTATATTGCCCGGTTCGGTGCTGACACCGAGGCTGAACGGCAAGCCAATGTGGACGCGGAAATCGAATCGGCCACGGCCCAGGTGGTGGTGTCCGAGTTGATCCAGCGGGCCACCAGTGAATTGTTCAATGCCCTGGGTGCTTCGGATGTCCGCCAGGGCAAGGCGCTGGACCGGCATTGGCGCAATGCGCGGACGGTGTCGTCGCACAATCCGGCGATCTACAAGGCAAGGATTGTCGGGGATTGGCGGATCAACGGCACTGAGCCGCCCTATGATTGGCAGATCGGTAACGGCCCGCAATCAAAGTCATAGTCAACATTTGTGGTGCCTGGTCCACCGCCGCGAAGGCGTCAGAACAAGCACCCCATGGGATAAGGTCGCAGCAACATTCGGTAATGGGTAAGATGACGGCCTTTCGGCGCGGCCCTGCCGCGCCACCTGCCGATAGTAAGCCGACCCCATGCCTTTCGATCTCAGCGTAGACCTGACCACCCTCGCCATTCTCACCGTCGTTGCCTTTATCGCCGGATTTATCGACGCCATCGCCGGCGGCGGCGGGCTGCTCACCACCCCGGCCCTGCTCACCGCGGGGCTACCGCCGCATCTGGTGCTGGGCACCAACAAACTCAGTTCGACCTTCGGCTCCGCCACCGCCGGTTTCACCTTCTATCGGCGCAAGCTGTTTCAGCCAGGGCAATGGAAACTGGCGATTCTCGGCACCTTCGTCGGCGCGCTGATCGGTGCCGTGACCGCGCACTTCATGCCCGCCGAATGGCTGAACAAGATGCTCCCGGTGATCGTCTTCGCCTGCGGCCTGTACCTGTTGTTCGGCGGCACGCCCAAGGCGCCGCTGGACAGCAACGCGCCGATCAAGAAGAAACGGCAATTGCCCCAGGGCCTCGCCCTGGGCTTCTATGACGGCGTGGCCGGTCCCGGCACCGGTGCCTTCTGGACCGTCAGCAGCCTGCTGCTCTACCCCATCGACCTGGTCAAGGCCAGCGGCGTGGCCCGCAGCCTGAACTTCGTCAGCAATGCCGCCGCACTCTCGGTGTTCGTGTTTTCCGGCCAGGTGGACTGGGTGATCGGCCTGTGCATGGGCATATCGGTGATGGTCGGTGCCTTCTTCGGTGCCCGCACCGCCATCAGCGGCGGCGCGAAGTTTATCCGCCCGGTGTTTATCACCGTGGTCCTCGGCCTGACCGTACGCCTGGCCTGGCAACACTGGTTCAGCGTGGCCTGAATCCAGAGAACACCCCATAACCTGTACAAACCGGCTTGCTGGCGATAGCGATTTTCCAGGCGACGATGATGTCGGCTATCAGATCCCATCGCCAGCAAACCGGCTCCTACAAGGACGGTGCATGGCCATGAATTGAACGGTGTAAGGCTAGACCGGCAGCAACGGTTCCGCATACCCCAGGCGCCTGGCCAGGTACAGGTCGATCAGGTAACGGGCGATTGAACGCGAAGCCGGCAACGGCGGCATATCGTGGATGCTGAACCATTGCGCGTCCTCGATCTCATCCGCCTGGGGAACAATCTCGCCACCGGCATACTCGGCGTGAAACCCCAGCATCATCGAGTGCGGGAACGGCCAGCACTGGCTGCCCATGTACTGGATATTCTTCACCTCGACCTGCACTTCCTCGCGCACTTCCCGAATCAGGCATTCCTCCGCCGACTCACCCGGCTCGGCGAAACCGGCCAGGGTACTGTAGACCCCGGGCACAAAACGCGGCGAACGGGCCAGCAGCACTTCGTCGCCCCGGGTCACCAGCACGATCATGCTCGGCGAAATCCGCGGGTAACTGCGCAAGTCACAGGACTGGCAGAACATCGCCCGCTCCAGAGGCACCTGGGTCATGGCCTGGCCGCAACTGCCGCAGAAGCGGTGCTCGCGGGCCCAGGTCGCGATCTGCGCGGCATAACCGAGCATGCGATAGAGCGTGTGATCGCCCTCGAGCATGAATGTCCGCAGGCCCTGCCAGCGACCGCCCGGCAGTTCGAAGCCGGACTTCAACTCCAGCAGATAGACCGGCTCGCCGTCCAGATGCCCGATGCCATGCTCGGCCAACAGCGACAGGTCCTGGCGCTTGAGCCACTCGCGAGGAAACAGCACCCCATTGTCGTCCAGCAGAAAACCGGCGGGGCTATGCACCACGGCCCAGCCGCCGGTCTGCTCGATATCCAGTACTGCGGTTGTCCAGCGTTGAGTCATCGGGAGAGTCCTAGGCGTCAATCAGGGAATTCGGCTTTCTGCTTGCTCATGTGCGCGGCGATGGCGACGCGCAAGTCAGTGGATTGCAACATGGCGGCGTTCCAGGTGGCAACGTATTCCAGACCGTCATCGATCCGATGGTCGCGCATATAGCTGACCATCGCCTTGGTTCCGGTGACGGCAATCGGCGATTTAGCGGCAATTTCCCGGGCAATGCCCAGCACACCGTCGAGCAAGGCCGCCTGATCGGGGTAGACGCGATTGACCAGGCCGATGCGGATCGCTTCGTCGGCACCGAAGTGGCGACCGGTATACGCCAGCTCGCGGAGCATGCCGTCGCCGATGATACGGGGCAAACGTTGCAGAGTGCCGACATCGGCGGCCATGCCGATATCCACTTCCTTGATGGAAAACTGCACGTCCTCGGCACAGTAGCGCATGTCACAGGCGGCGATCAGGTCGACGGCACCGCCCAGGCAGTAACCCTGGATCGCCGCCAGGACCGGCTTGCGGCAGTTGTCGACAGCATTGAAGGATGCTTGCAACTCCTGGATCTTGCGCCGTAGCAGGCGGGCGTTGCGGCCGACATCCTTGCCCAGTTCGTTGGCCACCGAGGCCAGCATCATCAGGTCGATCCCGGAGGAGAAGTGTTTGCCGTTGCCGCTGATGACCACCACGCGCACGGCGTCGGTGTCTTCGATCCACTGGAAGATCTCGATGATTTCGCTCCAGAAGGCGGCGTTCATCGAGTTGATCTTTTCCGGGCGATTGATCCGGACATGGGCGATGTTGTCTACCAGTTCGACGTGGAAGGCTTGGTATTCGGACATGACGGGCATCCTTGGCAGGGCGAAAAGAGATTCGTCACTATAGCAAGGGCCCGCGTCGGGCTATAGGAAGCGGATATGCCAAAAGCCGGACGATGCATTGTCAGTCCAGGGTGAATGGCCGCCTGCGGCGGTTCGTCGGAACGCCGCCCGGACCAAGCCCTGCTCCTACAGGTTTTTTGTCATACGCAAAAACCGGAATCGACGCAAACATTGTAGGAGCAGGGCTTGCCCGCGAACCGCCATGGGCGGCCATCCACCGCGGATTTATCGGCTGACCAGAATAAACCGCTCGATGGCCTGCGCCGCGCCATCCTCGCTATTGCTGCCGGTCACCACATCCGCCTGACGCTTGACCACCTCCTCCGCCTGCCCCATGGCAATCGCCAACCCCGCCCGGTGGAACATCGCCGGGTCGTTGCCGCCATCGCCGATGGCCGCCGTCTGCTCCAGCGGCACGCCGAGGTATTTCGCCAACGTCAGCAACGCCTCGCCCTTGTTCGCCTGCATCGCGGTGATATCCAGATAGGAACGCTGTGATCGACTGGCCAGCGCCTGCTCCGCCACCAACGGCTGCAACACCGACTCCAGGTCAATCAGCAATTGTCCGTTGCCACTGGCGCCGACAATCTTGTCGATACGGTCGAGGTACGCCGTGAAGTCGTCCACCACCGTCGGCGCATAACCCAGTGCATGCTGTTCCCGAGGGACCATGGTGCCGTGGGGGTTACGCAGCAGCCAATGGTTGTCGGCAAACACCCAGACCTCAACCTCCTCATGCCGCGACAACAACTCCAGGGTGATCACCGCCGCCTCGCGGGGGATGTAATGCGTCACCAGATAACTGCCGTCGGGGTTGACCAGCGTGCCGCCATTGAACGCCGCAGTGGGAATATCCACCCCCAGCGCCTCGATCTGCTGGCGCATGGCCCGCGGCGGGCGTCCGGTGGCGAGGCTGAAAAACACCCCCGCCGCGCGCAACGCCTCCACGGCCTCGACCGTGCGCGGACTGAGGCTGTGATCAGGCCCCAACAAGGTGCCGTCCATATCGCTGAGCAGCAAACGGATCGGATACCGCACCACCGCCTTCATCCGAGGCTGCGCCAGACACGGCCGTCACGGGCCAGCAACTCGTCGGCGGCTTCGGGACCGTTTTCCCCGGCCTTGTAGCCCTGCACCTGATCGTCCTCGCCCCAGGCATCGAGGAACGGCTGCACCGCCCGCCAGCCGTTCTCGATATTGTCGGCGCGCTGGAACAGCGTCTGGTCGCCGGTCAGGCAATCGTAGATCAGGGTTTCATAGCCGGTGGACGGCTGCATCTCGAAGAAGTCCTTGTAGGCAAAACCCAGCTCGACATTGGTCATTTCCAGTGCCGGCCCCGGACGCTTGGCCAACAGGTCGAACCACATGCCTTCGTTGGGCTGGATCTGGATCTTCAGGTAGGTCGGCTGCAGGCGCTCGACCTCGGTGTCGCGGAACTGCGCATAGGGCGCCGGCTTGAAGCAGATGGCGATTTCCGTGTTGCGCACGTTCATGCGCTTGCCGGTGCGCAGATAGAACGGCACGCCGACCCAGCGCCAGTTGTCGATCATCACCTTGAGCGCGACATAGGTCTCGGTGTTGCTATCGGGCGCCACGTTGCTTTCTTCACGATAACCGGGCACGGCCTTGCCGCCCAGTTCGCCGGCCTGGTACTGGCCGCGCACCGAATTGGCCCGGGCCTCCTCGACCGTCCAGGGACGGATCGCGCCGACCACCTTGGCCTTTTCACCGCGTACCGCATCGGCACCGAACGCCGCCGGTGGCTCCATCGCCACCATCGCCAGCAACTGGAACAGGTGATTGGGCACCATGTCCCGCAGGGCGCCGGTGTGTTCGTAGAAACTGCCACGGGTCTCGACGCCGACGGTCTCGGCGGCGGTGATCTGCACATGGTCGATGTAATGGTTGTTCCAGAACGCTTCGAACAGACCGCTGGAGAAACGGCTGACCAGGATGTTTTGCACGGTTTCCTTGCCCAGGTAATGGTCGATGCGATAGATCTGCTTCTCGCTCATCACCTTGAGCAGGCGGGCGTTCAAGGCTTCGGCGGTGGCCAGGTCGGAACCGAAGGGTTTTTCGATCACCACCCGGCGAAACACCCCGTCGCTTTCCTCCAGCAAGCCGGCCGCGCCCAGGCGCCGCGCCACTTCGCTGAAGAAGCGCGGCGCGGTGGCCAGGTAGAACATCGCATTGCCCGTGCCGCTGGCGATGATTTTCTCGCCCAGGGCGACATAGGTCGCGTCGTCGAGGAAGTCGCCCTGCACGTAACTGATGTGTTTGGCCAGGCGCTTCCAGAGTTCGGCATCCAGCGCGGTCTCCGCGCCTTCCCCGGTCTTGGCCGCGACTTCGGCGCGACTGAAGTCCTCGAGTTTCTTGGCGAAATCGGCATCGCTGATGGCGTTGTGATCGACCCCGACGATATGCAGATTATCGCCCAGCAGACCATCGCGGGTCAGGTTGTAGAGCGCCGGCATCAACAAGCGCTTGACCAGGTCCCCATGGGCACCGAACAGAAACAGCGTGGTCGGCGGCGGGGGCTCTACCTTGCGCTTGCTACGGGAGGCATTCATTTTTTCGGGGTCTCCACATGGCCGCCGAAACCGAAGCGCATGGCCGACAGCAGTTTGTCACCATAGGTGCTTTGCTGGCGGGAGCGGAAGCGGGCAAACAGCGAATTGGACAGCACCGGGACCGGCACCGCTTGTTCCATGGCCGCCTCGATGGTCCAGCGCCCTTCGCCGCTGTCGGCCACCGCGCCGCTGTAACCGTCGAGTTTCGGGTCACTGGCCAGGGCATCGGCGGTCAGGTCCAGCAGCCAGGACGAAACCACGCTGCCGCGCCGCCAGACTTCGGCGATATCCCCCAGGTTCAGGTCGAAACGCTGGTCCTCGGGCAGGCTCGGCGAGTTCTTGGTCTTGAGGATGTCGAAGCCCTCGGCGAAGGCCTGCATCATGCCGTACTCGATGCCGTTGTGGATCATCTTGACGAAGTGCCCGGAGCCCGGCGGGCCGGCATGGATATAACCGCGCTCGGCGCGGTCGTCGGCGCTGACCCGGTCGCGGGTGCGGGGAATGCTGCCGATCCCGGGGGCCAGGCTGGCGAACAACGGATCGAGGCGTTCGACCACCTTGGCGTCACCGCCGATCATCATGCAGTAACCGCGCTCCAGGCCCCAGACCCCACCGGAAGTGCCGACGTCGATATAGTCGATGCCCTTTTGCTCCAGCTCCTGGCCGCGACGGATATCGTCCTTGTAGAAAGTATTGCCGCCGTCGATGATCACATCGCCGGCGTCCAGCAGTTTACTCAGCTCGGCAATGGTGTCCTCGGTCGGCGCACCGGCCGGCAGCATCACCCAGACCGCGCGCGGTTTATCCAGGCCGGCCACCAGTGCCGACAGGTCGGCGACGCCGCTGGCGCCCTCTTTAGCCAGGGTGCTGACGAAGTCGGTATTGCGGTCATACACCACTGTCTGATGGCCATCAAGCATCAGGCGCCGCGCGATATTGCCGCCCATGCGGCCCAGTCCGATGATTCCCAGTTGCATGCAGGGTACTCCCGATATCGATGAAAAAGCTCTGACACACCTTAGCCCAGCGGCAGGCGGATGTCTGTCTCGATATCGGTCGGGACACTGATTGCAGACGCCAAGCGGCCTGTTTTCAAGCGGCTCTATCCACTTCGCCAGTATTGAAAAACAGCGCCTGGGCCACAGGCTTGTCGAGGATCTGGCCCCGGTGGATATCCAGCGTCAACTGCGCCCGGCCGCCCTGCCCGGCCTCGATCCTCGCCGCCGCCCGTTGCCGGGCCGTGGCCTGGGCCTTGCTGCCCAGGCGCCGTTGCGCAAGGGGCTTGAGATGCGCGCTGACAAACCCGGCATCCGCCGTGGTGGCTGCCGGGTAATGGAAATGCGCGTACCACAGGGGACGGCCATCCTTGTGGCTGACCACATACTCTTGCAGGAAACCACCCTGTTCCTGCGCCTGTCGCCCGCCGGCGCGGTGAATATCCACCTGGTCCTGCTCTTTCAGATACTGCAGACGCGCCAACTGCGGGGGGTTGCGTTTGATCGCGGCGATACGCGCCTGACGCCCTTCGGCGATCAGCCCGGCGGCTTCGCGGCGCAAGCTGTCCTTGAGCGTTTGAGCGGTTTTCATGGGCGCCGATGTCCCGCCGCTCTCAGTGAGGGCCTGTTGGATATCGTCCGCCAAGGCGTTCAGTTTCTGCGCCTTCAGCTCCAGGATACCTTGCAGGTCGCGGGGGTCCTTGGAGGTTCCGGTCAACGCCATCACCTGGCGAATCAAGGCCTCGACACCCTCGCGCTCGGCCTGACCCTGGGTCACCAGCCGGGACAGTCCGACCTTGCGCGGGATCGGCGGCGCCGGCTCGGCCTTCACTTCCTCCCAGAAGGTGTCCTGGGCATCCTCCTTGTTCTCCTTGAAGGCCGACACCAGTGCGCCGTTGGGATCGGTGATCTCAACGATCTCATCCTCCTGTTCGGGCGTACGCTCGCGTACCCGGCCGACAAACACTTCACGGTTGCGGGTGCGGATAAACTTCTTGCGCGTGCCGCCAGCCACCGGAGCGGGCCTGGGCACGGGATCGGGTTCGGCCGGCGCGGTCTCTTCCCATAATTCGAACAGTCTGTTCAGCGCCCCTTCACGCAACTGCGCCAGCAGCCCCGACAGGCGCGTGGCGTATTCGAACAGGCGCTGTTGCGGCATCAGGCCCTGCAAATAATTCAGCAAGTCGTGGGTCTCATCGTAGCGATTGACGGCCGTCAGCAAGGCATCGATACGGTCCTGGCGCGGATCTTCGGCACTCAGGCGATTGATGGTGTTGGTCACGTACCGGGTTTGCTCGGCGCTGTGCTTGATGGCCGCGAAAATCTGATCGTCCATTTGCAAGGTGATCTGCAAGGGCAGTTCGTCCAGGGTCAAGGCCAGCAGGGTCGACAGTTGCACCGCCTGCCAATCCAAGGGTGTGAACGGCTGCACCGGCGCCTGCTGCAGTGCGGCGGCTTGCGCCGGCCCCGGTTCGGGAAGCGCCCGCAACTCATCGAGCGCGGCATATTCCCGGGTGCTCCAGAGGATCTGCTTGTCGGTGATCTCGACATTGTTCTTCAGGTTGGCGACGACCTGGGCATAACGGGCATCCGAGTCGGCGGCGATCATCTCGTTGATCTCCCGGGCACTCAGGCTGCCTTCGCGGCCCACCGCCAGGGACAGGTTCAACAATGTCCGGCAATTGCGCACGCTGTCGGCCAAGGCGGCCACCAGCGTCGCCGATTTGGGCACCACCTGGCGATTGTCATTGAACGCCTTGATAAGGCGGATCTTTTCTTCGAGGGCCACCTGCAAGCCCTCCAGCTTGCCCAGGTATTCGCGACGTTTGTCACTGCGCTGTCGGTCGCTGAAGTTCTTCGCGGTCTTGCCCTCGCTCATGGTCTCAAGACGCTTGCGCAGTATTTCGGCCTCGTTCAACAGGGTGCCGATGCGCGCCGAAGCCTGGGTCATTTGCTCGTGCAGCGCGCTGGCCCGGTCGCGCAGCTTGCGCTGCAGGCGCGCCTGCACGGTTTCGCGGCCGCTGCCACCGCGCAGGCGCAGACGCAGATCGAAGCGCCAGCGACCTTGCTCATCGCGCTCCAGAAACGGCCCCGGAACGCCCGAAGCATCGACCACACGGGGACCGTCATCACTCCACGCGACCTGATACAGGGCATTCTCGATCAGCGCGTGCCAGCCCGTGTCCCCGGGGCCCCCGAGATGCACCAGTCCCTTGTTCGGACCGCTTGCGGAAACCGAACCAAGGCTATCGAGTCGCGGCGGCGTGTCGAAGCCCCTGACACTGAACTTCTCCAGGGCTTTGCGCGAGGCCATCGACAGGGCCTGGCGCGGATTCGACCAGGACAAGTCGAAAGGCAGTGGTGGCGAATCGTCGGAAGTCGGAGGCGCTGTGATCCGCTCAAGCGACACCTCCCCCTCGATCGCCAAGGGCTCGCGCTGATCCGCCGACTCCGGGGTGGTAAACGACTCCGGCAACGGCTCGCGCTCATCCGCCGTCACCTCATGCAACAGAACCGCCGCCAGGTTGCTCAGCATATCGGCCCAGCCCTGGGCCCGGGCATCCTCGTCGTCGCCCTGCAACCCCGGCAGGTCCTGGCGAATACCCCGGTAGAGCATGATCAACCAGCTGGCCTGGGTCAACGGGCCGCTGGCAAACATCAGCATTGAGCTGAACAGTTGCCATCCGCTGTCCTTCAAGCGCGCCCAACGTTTTTCCGCATTCGACCACAACTGCATATCGGCCTGGCGGATCACCGCGTTGATGCAGGCATGAAACAGATGGTGGACATAGTCCTCGGCGACTTCCTCGTCGCCCAGGGTTGCCGGTGCCGCCGGTGCCGGCAACGGCGCGGCTTCATCACCCGGCAGGACCGAGCCGAGATGGGGCTGACGGAAACCGCCGTTGGCATACACCGCACGTCGATTGGCGGGGAGCCCGGCCAACACACTGTCCTGCAAGGCTCCCGATTGCCCGACTGCCTCCAGCAGCGCCGGCCGGCAGACATACTCGCCCAGGGGCGGGTCGAACAGCGGACGGTAAAGCAGATGCGGGCCCCGGCGGGTATCCCGGGGTTCGATAAGAAACATGCCCGCAGCCTTGTCCGGGCTCGCCCCAGGACTGGCCAGAAAGGCCAGCGGCCGGAGCACGATCGGCAGGCCGTCGACCTGGCGATCACGGGCGTCGAACGCCAACATCGCCCTGACCAGCCGATAGCCCATTTCGGTCATACCCTGTTCGCCTCGGAGCTTGAGCTCCAATGCCGCCAAGGGCAGTTGGGCCTGGATCTGGTGAAAAAAGCGTTGCTGGCGGAACACCGCATACCGCGTATCGTCCAACAGTCGCTGCCGCAGGTAGGCCGGGTAGCCGGCACCGATATCCACCTCGGTGATCAGTTCCAGCAGATAGTCGGCCGTCATCCAATCCGGCAGCGGCACATCAGCGGCGAGCCGGACACGCATCCGCGTCGCGCCGAAACGAAAATCATCGAGGTTTTCCAGCGCCAGTTCGGGCAGCGTCAACTGGACTTCCTCGAACTCACCCAGCACGTCCGGCAACAGCGGCTTGCGCCGGTACTTCTCCAGCGTCAGGAGGATGTCCTGCATGCGGATCTCCGGCATCCGCGGATGCCGCCGCGCCATGGCCGCCCTCAGCGCCTGTCGGCTAAAGCGCGACAGCGAAGCCACCTCGTCGAAAATACTGTGGGACGATGACTTGCCCAGTGCCGCGACCAAGGTCGATAACAGCCCGGCATAACCGCGCCGGTCCGCCTCTGCGGCGTTCAGCAGCCACAGCGGCGCCGCCTCGCGCACCCGCCGTTGCAGAGGGGTGAGCGGCGCGGGTGCGGGCGTAGCAAACCAGTCTCCCGGATCGGTGATGCGCTCGACGCGCGCCGACCAGGACTCGCCCGCTCCCTGCGTAACGCCGCGCGGCAAACGCTCCAGCGCGCGCAACTGGTTTTCCAGCAAGGCCCCGGCCAGGTTGTCGAAGACATTCAGCTGCGAGGGGATCAGGTCGACCTTCCCGGGGTCCGGCACCTGACCACGCAATAGCGTCCAGAGCTCATCGACTGGCTGCAAGCGCTGTACATCATGACCCGGGCGGAGCAGGAAATAGGCAAAGTCCGAGGCTGACAGCTGGCGGGCGAAAACCACCGCGACGGGCGTGACGCCAAGCCGTTGCCGCCGACCCTTGGCATGCAACAGATAAGCCGCCAGGGCATTCTTGCCCAGCAGGCTGTCACGGATCGACTGGTCTTCGCTGACCAGCGCCTTGGGCAACCTCTGGCTAGCCTGGAGCGCCTGGCTATTGGGCATGCTGCCGGTGCCGTACATCGAAACGAACAGCAGGTTCGAGAGGGCCGCGCAACGGCTGGGAATCTCCGGCGCGTGCCGATCCCAACCAGGCACCCAGGCGTCCGAGCCCGGGACCTTGCCCGCCCAGTCGGGCACCGGTTCATTCCAGAACGCAACCAGTTGTGCCTTGAAGACTTCGAGCAGGGCATCGCCCCAATCATCAAGCGTCGCGCCCAACCGTTTCAGGTCCACCGTCGTGACCGCAACCTCCACCGGCGAGCCGGGTGCCCGGCTCACCAGTATCGAATCGGGAGCGTCATAACGCGGGCTCCAGCCTTCGCTGAAGCGCCGCAACAGGACTTCGGACAAGCCGCTGTATCGATAGCGGGAGGCCGGCTCCCGCTCTCCGAGCCAGAGGGTTTCAGCCTGGATCCGTTGCCCCTGAACCCTGAGGTCGGGAGCCTGTTGGTCCAGCGCCGCCTGCACCAGCGAGTCCACCACCGACGACAGTGTCGGTCGAGCGGCGAAAAGCGTGCGGGCGGTGTTTCGGTAGTGTTGAAGTGAAGTCTCCAGCGAGGTCGGCAGGGAGATCATGAGGCCGCAATCCTTGACATGGGAAAGCGGCCAGCTAACAGGAACCGGTCAGCCCTCGCGCGGTAGCGGGCTATACCGCGTCACGCGGTTCAATCAATCGGGTTCGCCGGCACCGGGAAAAAATACTGTTGCGCCGCCGCCAGGTCGATCCGGCTGCGATAGATCTGCAACGCCACGTTGGCACTGCCACCCTTCCCCGTCTGGATCTTCTTGAAGGCCTTTTCCTGCTCCAGCGACTGGTACTTGCCGCCGAGCTTGCGCTGCTCGAGGGTTTTCAAGTGGGCGGCACCGAAGGCCGAGTCGAGTGCCGACAGGCTCGGGTAATGAAAGTGCGCGTACCACAGCGGCTTGCCGTCCTTGTCGAGCAAAGCATACTCCTGCAGGAAATCATTCTTGCCGAGCGGGATCCGCTCGCCTTCCTTGCGGATGCTCACTTCGCCCAGCCCCAACAGGTAGTCGATACGCGGCATTTCCGGTGGATTGGCCTTGATCGCGAGGATCCGTGCGTACTGCCCGGAAGCCCGCAATCTCGGGGCCGCGTCACGCAGTTGCCGCACCACCGCCAGGGCGTTCCTGACCCGCTCCGGATTGCGCGGCGGCGTTTGCGCCACGCCGAGGAGCTTGTCGATCTCCGTGGCCTGGTGCTCCATCGCCTCGGCCTGCAAGCGCAGGATGTCCTCCTGCGCCCTGGGCGCATTGGAGCGCACGGCCTGGCGCATGACCCGATCGATCGCCGACGCTTCGTCGTTGAGCAGTTGGCGCGCGTTGGACACCCGTTTTTCCAGTCCGACCTCGGGCCTGATCACCGCCGGCCTGGCCGGTTTGTCCGGGGCGACGACCGCTTCCCAGAGCCCATCAGCGGTATTTTTCCGATAGGTCTCGATCACCTGCCCATAGACATCGCTGACCTGCACGGTCTCTTCGCCATCCGCCGACGCCGGTGCCTGGACCTCACCGGACAACAGTTGCCGGTGGCGCGTACGGATGACTTTTCTCGTGGTCTTCTTGGCCGATGGGCCAGCAACAGGCATCGGCGGCAGCTCCCAATCATCCTGGCCCAGCAACAGGCGCAGATCTTCCCGGGTCTCCTGCCCGAGTGCCTTCAGTGCCGCGAGCACCTGGTCGAGTTTTTCCGTGGGCAAGCGACGACTGACCAAGGTCGCCAGATAGAACTCGAGCTTTTCCTGTAGATCACTGGATTGCTCGACAACCGACTCCAGCAGCTCGATACGCTCGCCGGCCAACAATTTGACCTCATCAAGGGCATCGAGAGAGGAGTAATAGGACACATACGAGCGATGGATCTGATCCCAGATGTCCTCAAACATTTCCTGCCCGAGATGCTCGGGCGTCAGCTCGCCCAGGGCAAAACGGTTCTTCAACTGCGCAATCTTCCAGGCGCGGACTTCCACCTCGATGGAGCCCCAGCCGACCGTTTTAATCAGCCGCTGATAGTTTTCCCGGCCGTCGCGTATCTGTCTCAGTTGATCGAGCCAGTCCTTCTGCCAAAGGGCCCAGTCGACCGCCTTATCAGTGGCCGTGGCATCACGCTCCCACTCGGCCTGGACCAAAGCCGGTGCCAACTGCTCTGCTTCAGGCAGTTGGGAAGCCCTCGAATAGGGCATACCCAGTCGTTCCAACAACCAGGTTTGCTGGGCATGGAGCAAGGTCTGCAGTCCCATCACCCCATTGTCCAGCGCATTGATCTGAAAGGGCCGCGCTGCCTTGATCAGCCGGGTATCGGTCATCAACTTTTTGCTCAGGTCCAGCTGTTGGCGGTAGTTCTGCAGATTTTCCTCCAGCAAGACGGTCATCTCGCCAAGCAGTGCGGTTCGACGTTCGTAGGTGACCCGCTTGGCCGTCTCGCCCTCGGTCGCCAGCCTCCAGCGCTTGACACTGCTGCTGATCGACGGCTCGCTATCCTTGGTCTGCTGGTTGAGAGCTATCAGTGTCTCGCGCGCCTCGACGAGGTTTTGCCCTCCACCGGCCTGGGCCCGCTTGGGAGGACTGCCACCGCGTAAACGCATATCCAGGCTCCAGCGCCCCTGTTCGTCGCTGCGCACCCAGGGTCCGGCATTGCCGTGCTCGTCTACGACTCTGATGCCCTCCTCGTCGGCCTCCCAGGCCACCTCGTAAAGATCACCCTGGATCAAGGCGCACCATTTGCCCTTGCCGGCATTCTCGATATGGACCAATCCCCGAGCCGGCCCCGAGTCCGCCACGCGACCCAGTTCGGTCAAGGCCGATGCCGGCTTGTCAAACGCACGCAGACGATAGGCGCGGACCCGCCTCATCAGCGAATCGGGGATTGGCCAACCCGACATCGACCACGCACTCAGTTCGGCACGGGGCAAGTCGGGCGCCCGCGCGATGGTCGGCGCGGGCAACGCTTCCGCGCGCGGCGGCGCAGGCCTGGGCAACGGTGGCGCCTCGGTTTCACCCGGGGCGGAAGCGGCGCGATAGTGCAGCAGCAAGGCCGCGAGATTGAACAACAGGTCCGCCGCTCCCGCCGACTGTTCCGCCCGATTGTCGCTGTCCAGTGCCCGTAGATCGTCGTGACCGATCTTCAGGACCACCAGCCAGCCGAGCACCTCCACCAGACGCCCGACATAAGGCAGCAGGCCGGCAAACGGTAGTTGGGTGATGCCCAGCAGCACCCGCCAGGCGCCCTCCTTCCAGTCCGCCCAGCGCTGCTCGGCATTCGACACCGACTGCCGGTCGGCCTGCTCGACCTGCGCCTTGACCATGGCGGCGAAGATCGCCGGCAGATAGTCACCTTCGATGATGCCCTCGGCGAGCGTTGCGGGGACGGGCCTGGACGGTGCCGGCGCGAACTCGTCGCCGCCGAGGAATTGCTCGATATGCGCTGCATCGAAACCGCCATGGTCATAACGCTGTCGTGCCGTTTCGCTCATCCAGGTCAAGACGCTGCGCTGCAGATCGCCGGGCTGGCGGATCGCGGCGAGCAACGCCTGGCGGGTTTCGAATTGGCGCAGCGGTTGTTGCAGGAACAACGGGCGGTACAGGATCAACGGGCCGCGGCTCATATCCCGTGGACCGATCAGGAACATCGCCTGCACCTCGTCCGCCTGCCAGTCGTCCCTGGCCTTGAACGCCAGGGGCCGCAGGACGATTTCCACGGTATCGACAAAGCGCCCCGGACCCGCCGGTTGGACCAGCGCCTGCACGTAACGAAAGCCGTCGAGGCTGAAACCCGACGCCCCCTTGATCTTCAACTCCAGGGCCTGGAGCGGCAAACGCACCCGCCACTGCGCAACGAACAATGCCTCGCGCCGCCGGGCCTCGGCGACATCAGTGATCAAATGCTCCTTGAGCAGGTCCGGGTAAGCCTGGCCAATGTCGGCGCGGGTCACCAGGCCGCGCAGGTAATCCGCAGTCATCCACTGCGGGACGGGCTCCGGCAACCCGCGCACCTCGATGCGAATCCGCATACCGGTATGGCGCATGCCCCCCAGGTTGGCCAGCGCCAGTTCCACCAGCGTCATATCGACCGGCACCGTGACCTGTGCCTGTTGCGGGTCAAGGGTCTGGGTAGCGCTATAGTCGAGTTTGTCGATAGTGAGCTTGATTGCATTCGGGTCGATGACACGGGTCCCGGGATAGTCCTGGAGCATCAGCGCCTGCAATCGCCGCGCGGCGAATTCATTGAGGGTGCCGATATCTTCGAGGAAATGCCGGCCTCCAGACTCACACTGCTGACGTGCCAGTTCCCGCAGCAAAGCGCTGTAGCTTGAACGATCGGCAAGCGAGGCCCCCAGTAGCCAGTCGGGCAGCGATTCGCTGGTCAGCCCCAGGGCCGCCGGGCCGCAGCGCTCCTGCCTGAGCACCTGGAAACGACTGGCATCCTGGGTCCTCGCGGGCACGGCGAACCACTTGCCCGGATCGGTAATATCGTCCACCCAACGCTGAAGGTGCGCCCGGGCCTCCCAGTCGCCCGGCGGCGTCGCGCTCAGCGCCTGCAATTGATATTCGAGCAAGCCTTTTGCCAGGCTGTCGCCGATCACTTCGGCCGGTTCATTCCAGCGCCAGACGAGGGACTCCCTTATTTCCAGATTGCGCCCGGCGGTCCGGCTGCCGATCAGCATCGCGACCAGCTCGGCACTGTCCATCTTGCCCTGGCGCAGGCCGCCCTCTCCCGGATGGAAATAGAGCGGATAGGGCAATGGCTGTAGATTTTCTTCATAGCGCAGGAAGTCGATCACCGGAAACAGCTCCGGGTAGCGTCGGCCCTGGGCATCCACGCTGAAGACCCGGGTTTCGAAGGCGCGAATATCCAGAGTCGGGCTTTCGCCCTGCGCATCGCCAGGCGCATAACCCATGTAGAACGGCAAGCGACTCAGGTCGGGAAGCCCTCTGCGGCCAGGCGTCTGTCCCGGAACGAGCAAGCGTCCGATCGCCGCCGCCAGCCGCGCCCAGCGGCTCGGCCCGTGCCCCTCCGGCGACTGATTCCAGCGCTCGATCAGTTGCTGCTTCAGGTTCTCCAGCAGCCGTGATCGCGCCGCCTGGTCCAGGCGCTTGAGCAGCCCGTCGAGATCGATCGCCAGGGGTTTCCGCGCGGCCGGTGGCTGCTCGCGCCAGAGCAGGTTATGGGTTTCCAGGCGCGGGCTCCTGGAAGCCCCCCAGACCGGAACCCGCAAGGCGAAGCGCTCGACCATGACCTCGCTGAGGCTGTAATAGTTATGCCCTGCCGGGGCACCGTCGATACCCTGGGCCAAGACCCAATAGGGCACGGCGAGGCGTACCCGCTCGGCCGACAGTTCGAATTCGCCATAGTGCTCGTCCAACACCGCCTGAACCAGCGGTGTCGCGACCGAGAGCAAACTGGGGCGATCGGCGAAAAGTGCCTTGGCGACCGAAGTCGGATCCATCGGTTGACTGTCCGGAACCGGCGACTGCGTTGACATGGTTGACGTCCTCGTTCGAATGATAGGAACGAGTCGTTACCGGGTGCATCGGTTTGCCGGCCACGACTCCAGGAGGATTCAAACCTCCCGGCAGGCATCGTGTGCGGTAGATGGATAGGCCCTCTCCGGCAGAGGGCCATGGGTGGTGCAACGGGACTAGAGGGACTTGTTCCAGAACAGCATCTGGCCGTGTTCCGGATCGAGCTGCGCCCCGCTGAAACCGAATTTCTTGTAGGAGGCCCGGGCCACGCCGTTGCCTTCCAGCACCTCCAGGGTGATCTTGCAGCAGCCGCGCTGACGGGCGATGTCCTCGACCTTCTGCAGCATCTTCTGGCTCAGTCCGAGGCCGCGAAACTTGCTCACCACCGAGACATCATGCACGTTCACCAGGGGCCGGCAGGCAAAGGTGGAAAAGCCTTCGAAGCAGTTCACCAGCCCGGCCGGCTCACCGCCGACAAAGGCCAGTACGCTGAAGGCGTGGGGCCGCTTGGCCAGTTCGCCGGGCAGCTGTTGCAGCACATCCGGCGCGAGGCCCTGGCCGCCGCCCATCGGGTCTTCGGCATAGTGATTGAGCACCAGTCCAATCGCCTCGGCGTGTACCGGGTTGGTGTAACTCGCTTGCAATACCAGTATGTCTGCAACGTCCATGTCAGTCCTCGGCGAAACCATTAAAGGGAGCTCTTGCGTGTCAGGAGCCCCGATTGTAACCATGCCCGAGGCGGGGAAAGGAAGAAAATTCATGCATCGACCTCTGCTACAGGAGACAGCCACGCCTATCCATTCAAGTCTTGATAAAAATCAACAGCCCCAGGGCCCCATGCGCAGACATTCACCCCATGCGTTCAGACCGTACCGCCTTTGCTGATCGGTGCACCCGAACGTCCCGTCCCGACCCTGGAGGTGTCATCATGGCAACGCCCTTGCAACAGAGCTCATCCCCCGGCACGACCACACCCTCATTGAAACCGGCGACGCTGGCACAATCGGCGCGCCTGTCCCTGAGCCTGTTGATCGCCCTGGTAGTGGGCTCCATCATCGGTAGCGGCGCCTACAGCCTGCCGCAGAACATGGCCGCCGGTGCCGGTGCCGGCGCGATCCTGATTGGCTGGCTGGTCACCGGGGTCGGCATGCTGTCCCTGGCCCTGGTCTACCAGATGCTGTCCAACCGCAAGCCGGAACTGGACAACGGCGTCTTCGCCTACGCCAAGGCCCTGGGCGGCGACTTCGTCGGCTTCAACTCGGCCTGGGGCTACTGGATCAGCGCCTGGATCGGCAACGTCGGCTACCTGGTCATCCTGTTCGCCGCCGCCAGCTATTTTTTCCCGGCCTTCGGCGACGGTAACAACAAGGTGGCGATCATTGCCGCCTCGCTGCTGCTCTGGGCGATGCACTTCATGATCCTGCGTGGCATACGCACCGCGGCGCGGGCCAATGCCATCACCACCATCGCCAAGATCGTGCCGATCCTGGTGTTTGTCGGCTGCGCCGCGCTCGCCTTTCATCCTGACACCTTCGTTGCAGGTTTCTGGGGAGCACCGGCCCTGGGCTCGATTCTCGACCAGGTCAAGAGCACCATGCTGGTCACCGTCTGGGTCTTTATCGGTATCGAAGGCGCCAATGTCTATTCCGCCCGGGCGGCGGAACGGGTCAACGTCGGCCGGGCCACTATCATTGGCTTTGCCATTACCTTGTTGTTGCTGATTTCGGTCTCGCTGCTGTCGCTGGGCATCCTCGGCCAGCCCGAACTGGCGGCCATGAAAAACCCCTCCACCGCCGGTGTGCTGCAAGCCATCGCCGGCCCCTGGGGCGGCATGATGATCAGCCTCGGCTTGATGGTTTCCGTGGGCGGCGCCCTGCTGGCCTGGACCCTGCTCTCGGCCGAGTCGCTGTTCAGCCCGGCCAAGACCAGTGTGATGCCAAAGGTCCTGTCCAAGGAAAACGGCCAGGGCGTACCGGCCAATGCACTGTGGGTCACCAACGGTTGCATTCAGCTGTTCCTGATCCTCACGTTGTATGCCAATGCCACCTACCTGGCACTGATCTCCCTGGCCACCTCGATGATCCTGCTGCCCTATCTGTTCAGCGGCCTCTATGCGCTCAAGGTCAGTTGGCTGGACCGTGGCCAGGCCGGGCGCGACAGCCTCAGCGGCCGCGACCTGGCGATTTCCCTGGTGGCCAGCGTCTACTGCTTCTGGCTGTTGTACGCGGCCGGTCCCAAGTACCTGCTGCTCAGTGCCCTGCTCTACGCCCCCGGCTCGCTGATCTACCTGCTGACCCCGGGGCGCAAGCCGCTCAACGGTTTCGCCAAGGGCCTGCTGGTGCTGATCTGGCTGGCGGCGGCGGTGGCCGCCTGGATGCTCTGGCAGGGTCTGCTGAGCCTCTGACACGCTCGGCCCCGACGTTATGAAAAAGCCCCTTGCCGGTTACCGGCAAGGGGCTTTTCAGTTAACCCCGGGTTCAGTCGGGCCTGACCGTCAGTACACTGCATTCGGGAATCAGCAGGATCCGCTCGGTGGTATCGCCGATCAGCTTGCCCAGGCCCTTGGGCTGGACCGCCCCCATCACCACCACATCGATCCCATTGGCCTGCACGTAGTCGGCGATCACCCCCACCGGCATGCCCATCAGGAAATGTCGGCGCTCGGCCGGCACGCCATAGTCGTCCGCCAACCGGGTGAACGGCTCCAGCAGCGCGGCACGCAGCTCATCGATCCAGACCACGGTGACACTGGGGTCGGCCATAAACGCCGGCGACAAGTCGTAGGCATACAACAAGTGCAGTTCGGCGTCACATTGTAGCGCCAGGGCTTCGGCCTCACGGATGATCTTGCGGTTGAACTCGGTGATGCCTTCGTCCCCCGTGGAGGTGTCGACAGCCGCCACTACCCGCCGGGGCAATGCCGAGGCGATCTGGTTGACCAGGTGCACCGGCACCGGACTTTCCTGCAATAGCTGCCAATCCAGCGGGGTGGTAAAGACCCGCCTGAGCAGCGGCTCCAGGTAGACGTCCTTGATCAGCAGGTCGGGTTTGATCTCGCGGGCGTGAACCAGGATGTCGCGCAAGGGCTGGGTGGTCCACAGCGCTTCGGTGGTCAGTTGCAGGCCACTACCGCGCAAACTTTCGGTCGCCCCCTCCAGCCAGGCCCGGTATTTATCCGTGTACGCCGCACGGGCCTGTTCATCCATGCCCGATTCGATCAGGTGGATACGCGGCGGTGGCTGGACCAGCGCGGTGATATGCAAGGCCGCGCCGCTGGCCGCCGCCAGCGCGGCGGCACGCTTGGCGGCCGGGGAATGGGGCAGGTGCTGATCGGTGATCAGCAGCAGGCGCTGGTATTGACTCATGACACACCTCCATGGGGCAGGACGTTCGGAGCGCCGGACAGCCGCTCGCTGTTCATCGATTTACTGGGCGAAATCCGGCAGTTCGACAGGCTTGATCACCAGCAGGCTGCAGGGGGGTTGATACAACAGGCTTTCGGTGGTGCTGCCCAACAGCTTGTTGAGCGAGCGGTGGGTCACGGTACCGATGACCAGCACATCAAAGACGTCCTGGCCGACAAACTCGACGATGGCCTTTCCCGGCGTGCCGACAATGAAATGCCGGTTGTCCTTGTGCAGGGCATGTTTGTCGGCCAGGTGCAGGAATTTGGCCTTGCGCTCGTCATAGCTGGGGCTGACCGAAACGGGCACCTTGCCGATGCCGATATCGGCGAGATACAGGGCCGTCCAGTCATAGACCCCGAGCAGGTGCAGCGGGCACTTGCAGTGCGTGGCGAAGCGGGCGGCCTGGTCGATGATCCGGTCGTTGAGTTCCCGCGTCGCGACGTCATCGCGCAACACATCGACGCAGGCCAGTACCTTGCGCGGTATGGGCAGGCCCTGGGCGGTGACCAGGTGGATCGGCGCCCGGCTGTCACACAGCAAACGCCAGTCCAGTGGGGTGAAGAAAACCCGCTTGAGGGCCGATTCCTGATGGGCATCCTTGATCAGCAGATCCGGATGCTGCGAACGCACGTAACCGGACAAGGCACTCAGCGACGGCTGGTCCCACTTGACCTCGGTCGTCACCTCGATCCCCTCGCCGCGCATGGCCTCGGCCTCCTGTTCCAGCCATTGGCGATAGCGCTGCAGATAGGCCTCGCGAATCTCCGCCTGCCGGTCGGCGTCAAGCAGATCGAGCTGCTGCAACCCATCGAGATAGACGAAGGCCACCAGGGTCAGCGTGGCGTTCATGGCCTTGGCCAGCGCCAGGGCCCGGTCAAAGGCCGGGCTGTGGGTCATTTCGGACGGAGCAACCAGGAGCAAACGTGGACGTGAAGACAAGGGACACCTCCAAGGCACGCCCTGTCGAGCGCACCGGGTAGCGGGCGACGACTTCACGAGACAAGTATTGAAGGGGGTCACCCGAAGAGAATCGGTCATCTCCGATTCTGCGGTGCCCGCCCGGCCGGCCCTTGATTTACATCAAGTGCCGATGGTTTGCCCGCGTGCTCACCAATGATCGCCACCCGCCGGCAAGCCCGGCTTGATCTGTATCAAACCGCCGCAAGCACATTGTCGCAGCATGCTGTTTCAATCCGATCCTGCTCATGGAGAGTGAAATCATGGCGATGATGAAAGCGGCGGTATTTGTTGAAAAAAACCGGATCGTGCTACAGGACAAGCCGGTCCCGTCCATCGGCCCCCTGGATGCGCTGATCCGTATCACCACCACCACGATCTGCGGCACCGACGTGCATATCCTCAAGGGCGAATACCCAGTGGCGCCGGGGCTGATCATCGGCCATGAACCGGTGGGCATCATCGAGAAGCTCGGCTCGGCGGTCAGTGGCTTCCACGAAGGCCAGCGGGTCATCGCCGGCGCCATCACCCCCAGCGGTCACAGCTACGCCTGCCTGTGCGGTTGCTCGTCCCAGGACGGCCCGGACACCGCCCACGGATTCAAGGCCACCGGCGGCTGGAAGTTCGGCAACCTGATCGATGGCTGCCAGGCCGAGTACGTGCGGGTCCCCGACGCCATGGCCAACCTCAGCCCGGTGCCGGATGGCCTGAGCGACGAAGAAGTGCTGATGTGTCCGGACATCATGTCCACCGGTTTCAGCGGCGCCGAACGGGCCGGGATCCAGATCGGCGACAGCGTGGTGGTCTTCGCCCTCGGCCCCATCGGCCTGTGCGCCGTGGCCGGGGCCAAGCTCAAGGGCGCGAGCACCATCATCGGCGTCGACTCGATCAAGGCCCGCCAGGACATGGCCCGCCGCCTGGGCGCGACCCATATCGTCGACTTCACCCAGGGCGATCCGGTCGAGCAGATCATGGCCCTGACCCGCGGCCGGGGCGTCGACGCCGCCATCGAGGCCCTGGGCACCCAGACCACGTTCGAATCCGCCCTGCGGGTCCTGCGCCCGGGCGGCTGTCTTTCGAGCCTGGGGGTCTACTCCTCCGACCTGCGGATTCCGCTGGATGCCTTCAATGCCGGGCTGGGGGACAAGCAGATCATCACCACCCTCTGCCCCGGCGGCAAGGAACGCATGCGCCGGCTTATGGACGTGGTGGCCGCCGGCAGCGTCGACCTCAAGCCGCTGGTCACCCACCGCTTCAAACTGGACGATATCGAGGCGGCCTATGAGCTGTTCGCCCACCAGCGCGACGGTGTGATGAAAATCGCGATCACCCCGTGAACAATAGTGCCCGCCGGCCGGATCGCTCCGGTCGGCGGGCACCGGATTGAACGCTCAGAGCGAGTCGGTACCGAGGGTCAGCACGGAACAGGGTGGCTGCGACAGCAGCGACTCGGCAAAGCTGCCCAGCCAGGGAAAGGCATCGGCCTGGGAGCGACCGATGACCAGGGTGTCCACTTCGCGTTCGCGCACAAACTCCTCCACCCGCTGGATTGCCTGCCCCAGCAGGAAATGGCGGCGGCGGCCGGGTACCTGATGCGCCCTGGCCAAGTCGTCGAAAGCCTGGCTACGCAATTTCTGCAGGGCCGCCGCGGCATCCGAATCCCACGGGTACTCCTGCATCAGCTCATAACCGGCGAGAATATCGCAGGCGTGCAGCAGTTCCAGGTCCGCGTCGCAGATCATCGCCAGTTCGCTGGCCAGGTGAATCACCTGATCGTCGCGAGTCGTCTCGCCGTCGCCGACATTCTCCAGGGCCACCGCCGCGACGAAATTCTTCGGCCGTGGCGGCGCATCGTGCCGGACCAGCATCACCGGCTTGCTGCACTGGCGCACCAGGTGCCAGTCGGTGGGACCGAGCAACGCGCATTTGAGCTGCGACTCGACCTGCAGGTCCTTGACCACCAGGTCGACCTCGATGTCCTTGACGTAGTCGCGAATGGCCGCATGGGGATGTTGCGACCAGACCACGTCGTAGCTCACCTCCAGGCCCTGGTTGGTGAGGCTGTGGGACAGTTCGGCGAGTTTTTCACGCTTTTTGTCCAGGTAACCTTCCCGGGCCAGGGTGCCGGCGCCGTGATTGAACAGGGTCATTGCCGCGATGGACTCGACAAAATCGAAGAGCACCAGGTGCACAGCCGCCTTGCTGGCGCGTGCCAGGGTGGCCGCGCGATGCAGGGCGGGGGTCGCCCGGCAGTGGGTATCGGTAATCAGCAGAATACGTTGATAGTCGCTCATGACGGGGGCTCCAAGGAGGAACAATGGACAATCGATCCTGTAGCTTCACCCTGCTTATAAAACGCCCGCTTGATTTATCTCAAACAACCCGCTACACCTGCTAGGCTCGTCTGACGGCCCCTGTTTTATCGGTGTTTCTACCCGATTTGGACGCCCTCTTCCCGACATAGAGGCCACCATGAACGATCACGACAAACTCGCACTCAATCTCAAGCCCTTGGGACTGAAGTCCGCCTGTGCCAGTTGCAGCGTGCTGGAACTGTGCCTGCCGCTGGGTTTGAACGATTCCGAGGTCAAACGCCTGGACGACCTGATCGTCCAGCGCGTCAAGATCAAGAAAGGCAACACCCTCTACCGCCAGGGTGATCCGCTGCATGCCCTGTACGCGGTACGCCTGGGCTTTTTCAAGACCACCCTGACCTCGGAAGATGGCCGCGAGCAGGTCACCGGCTTCCAGATGACCGGGGAAATGCTCGGTATGGATGCCATCAGCGAAGACCGCCACGCCTGCAATGCCGTGGCGCTGGAGGACAGCGAAGTCTGCCCGATCCACTTCTCCCAGCTGGAGCGCTTGTCCCGGGACCTGCCCTCCCTGCAGCACAACCTGAACAAACTGATGAGCCGGGAAATCGTCAGGGACCACAGTTTGCTGCTGATGATGGGCAATATGAACTCGGACGAGCGCCTGGCGGCGTTCTTCCTCAATCTCTCGCAACGCTTGTCCCTGCGTGGTTACTCGCCATACAGCTTCATCCTGCGCATGCGCCGCGAAGAAATCGGCTCCTACCTGGGGCTGCGCCTGGAAACCATCAGCCGCGGGATCGCCCGGCTGCGGGAGCTGAACCTGTTGGAAGTGCACGCACGGGAAGTGAAAATCCTTGACCCGGTGGGCCTGAAAGCCCTGATCGCCGGCTGCGGCCACCACGGTAACCCGTTGTAACCAGGCAGTTGTGCCCGTGTTTGACTTGAATCAAGCGCGGGCACCCGCCATGGCGTAGAAACAGAACACCGATACCGGCCCACGACCGTACCTGTTCGAGGAGTTCTGATCATGCCCGACCTCAATAGCCCCATCCTGAACCTGCCCGACTTTTCCTCGGTGACAGGCGAACACTGGATCGAAAGCCTGCAGGACGGTACCCACGTCCTGATCCGGCCCTTGCGTGTCGAGGACCGTGAGCGGGAAAAGGCCTTTATCCAGCGACTGTCCCCGGAATCCCGTCACCAGCGCTTTCTCGGTGAAATCGTCGATCCCAGCCCCGTCCTGATGAACCAGTTGATGAATGTCGACACCCACAACCGCGTCGCCTACGTGGCTCTTGCCCATGACAATGGCCAACTGCGTGAAGTGGGGATCAGCCGCTATGCCGCCTCGGGTGCCGAGAATGAATGCGAGTGCGCCATTACCGTTGCCGACGACTGGCAACATCGCGGCCTGGGCACGGTCCTGATGAAACACCTGATCGAAGCCGCGCGGCGCAATCATTTCACCCGGATGTATTCCATCGACAGCGCCTCCAACGTGCACATGCGCCAACTGGCCGACACCCTGCACTTCAGCCGCGAACGCGACCCCGACGATGCCACCCAGGTCATTCATCGGCTGTCGCTGTAAAGCCTCCCGCTCCACCATGGCGCGGCCCGTTGTTCGCGGCTCGCGCCAGATCCCCCTTCAGACAAGACGTTCCGGGCTCAGGGCCAGCAGGCTGCAAGTGCTGCGATAGAGGATATTTTCCGCCGTGCTGCCGAGGATGCCGTCCAGGCCGTGGGAATGGCGGGTGCCCATCACCATCACATCCACCCCGTTGTGCTCGACGAACTGGCCAAGGGTGTCGATAACCGATCCCGTGAGGAAATGCCGCTGGTTCTTGCCGACCCCGTTGCGCTCCGCCAGGGCCTTGAACCCCTGCTGCTCATCGGCACGGCTGGCCATTTCCAGGCCCTCGGCCATCGGCAAGGTGCCCCAGCCCATCTCGTGGACATAGGAGCGGGACTTGTCATGCACATGCACCAGGCTGAACGTCGCCGCGCATTGCCGGGCAAACGCCTGCCCGGCCTGGACCAGCGTGTCGTTGAAGCACTCCTCGGCCCTTTCCCTCCCCAGATCCACCGCCACCAGAACATGACGCGGCAATGGATGGCTGCAACCCGCCACCAGATGTACCGGGACCGGACAATCACGTAGCAACTGCCAGTCCAGCGGGGTGGCGAACAGCCGCTTGAGCCCCGATTCCAGGTGGACATCCTTGATCAGCAGGTCGATATTCAGATCACGGACGTACTCGATGATCGGTTGCAGCGGATGATGACGCCAGAAAATATTGCAACTCACATCCAGGCCACGGCCCCGCAGGCGATCCGTCTCATGGTGCAGCCAGCGGCGATGCAGGTCCAGGTAGCCCTCGCGGGCCTGGGTCATGGCTTTCTGGTCGAATAGCGTGGCCACATCAAGGGTCGGCACATAATCGAAGGCCAGGATATGCAAGGCGGCCCCCGTGGACAGGGCCAGCTCGGTGGCCCGCTCGAAGGCGGGGCTGCGGTTCATCTCGGCGGGAGCCAGCAAAAGAATACGATGGTAGTCGGACATGGCGCACCTCTGGGGCAACAGGTTCCCCGCCCACAGTGGCAATGGTTGAAGAGCACCGGGCAAATCTCGCCGTCATCGGGAGATCGGGACATTGCATGCATGATGGCGCCCCCCGGCTGCACAGGCTTGATTTACATCAAGGCGCACCGGCAGCTTTATTCGGCACCGGCAGATCCCTGGCCGAAACGCTGCAACTGCATCTCGCGCAAACGACTGAGGGTGCGGCGAAACGGGAATGCCAGGTAGCCTTCGGTGTACAACGCCTCCAACGGCACCTGGGTGGCGATGTACAGCGGCACCTTGCGGTCGTAACACTCGTCCACCAGGGCGATAAAGCGCCGTACGCTATCGTCATGGACCGACAGCTGCGGTAACTCACGGTCACCGGCATCGACGCGGCGCGCCGCGTCCTCGGTGCCGCGGGCGATCCGCCCGGGACGCTGGCGGGCACTGAGGTTGGGCACCTCACTCAAGAAAATCGCCGTGTAACGATCACACAGCGCCATGAAATCCATGGCCGCCAGGGGCTGCTCGCACAGCTCGGCATAGCGGCACCAGAGCACCGTCGGCGAGGCCCGCACCACCGCCAGGGTCCGATACCCCATGGCGACCGGTTCAGCGGACAGCGGCTGCCCGGCGGTCAGCACCTTGAATGCTTCGACCAACTCCGCCGACTGCCCCTCGGGGTCGACCCAGTAACGCTGCACGCCGGCACCCGGATGCAGGCGGTGGTCCTCGCCGCCGTCGACATCCACCACCTCCATATGCTGCTCGATGGCGGCAATCGCCGGCAGGAAACGCTCGCGATTGAAGCCATCGGCATAGAGCTGTCGCGGTGGCTGGTTGGAGGTGGCAACGATCACCACGCCCTCGTCGAACATCACCTGGAACAGCCTTCCGAGGATGATCGCGTCGCCGATATCGCTGACGAACAGCTCATCGAAGCACAGCACGCGGACCTCCCCGGCCAGCTCACGGGCCAGGGCCCGCAGCGGGTCGGCGATACCGCTGAGCTGGAACGAGCGCTGGTGGACCCAGCCCATGAAGTGATGGAAATGCTGGCGCCGCGACGGCACGCGCAAGGTCTGGTGGAATTGATCCATCAGCCAGGTCTTGCCGCGCCCGACCGGCCCCCAGAGGTAAACGCCCTTGGGCACCAGGCCCTGGTGCAACGCCTCGTGGCAGCGCTGCAAGGCCTGCACCGCCTGCCATTGGGCCTGGTCGTGGAGAAAGCCGCGCTGCTCGACGGCAGCGCGGTAGGCACTCAGGGGAGAATCGGCAGTCATGGCGTCGGGCAGGCTCGCAACCGGGAAGCCGTGCAGTATGCCAGCTTGTCCTAGAGGGAAATATCCAACCGCGCGATCTTGCCCTGCTCATTGAGCCGGAACACGTAGCGCAGCTCCACCGAGCCGCCGGGAAAAGTCCCCGAGACCAACTGCTTGACCAGCACCTTGCCAGTGCGTTGCGCGACGTCGAGGACTTCGACCCGGGGTTGGTATTTACGCGCCGTCTCATCCATCCATTGGGCGATGGCGAGGGTGCCGACGCGATGATGGCCTTCATCGAAGACGTTCGCGTCTTCGGCGAAGAAACTCGCCACCGCCGAACTGTCGCGGGCATTGGCAGCGCTGATATAGGCCTCGATGGCCGGGGCGAGCACCGAAGTTTGAGTGGTCATGCTGTTCACAGCTCCTTGCTGGTAGAAGGTAGAGCCATCCTAGAACAGGGCTCCGTCAGTTCTTGTCAGGAGTGAAGCGCTCGTGTTCGTCCTGGTCGAACAGCTTGCGCCATTGCCTTAGCAGGTCACTGCGCCGGCCCGGATAACGTTCGCCCTGCTCCCGGGCCGTGGCGATGCGGTCGGTGCGAAAGGTCCGGAAGGCCTGGCGCAACTCACACCAGGCGACCACCACCCGCGCCTCGTTCATAAAGCCCAGGGCCAGGGGCCAGATCAGCCGCTGGCTGGGCACCCTGTTCACATCGGCGTAGTCGATGTGCAACTTGGCCTGGTCACGGATGGCCTGACGAAACACATTCAACGGCACCGCATTGTCCGGGTAGCCACAGCCCCGCGGCCCCGGCAGCAGGGTCGGATTGCGCAGCGCCTCCTGGGCGGCCGGCGCCAGCACCGCGGCGATCTTGGCCAGGGCATCGGAAGCGGCCTTGCTCAGCACCTCGTCACCCCGTTGATCGACATATTGCAGGCCGAGGACGATGGCCTCGGTTTCATCGGCATTGAGCATCAGCGGTGGCAGGAACAAACCGCTGCGCAGGACGTAGCCGACGCCCGCCTCGCCCTGGATCGGCGCACCGAGGGCGGTGAGTTCGGCAATATCGCGATAGACCGTGCGCTCGGAAATCTCCAGCTCGCAGGCCAGGGCCGCGGCGGTGGCCGGGCGGCTTTTGGCGCGCAATACCTGGAGCAAGGTGAGTAAACGCGAAGTGCGGGACACGGTGGACGACCTCTGGCCGGATCAAGGGCCGCAGCTTAGCAGAGCCCCCTGTCAGAAATTGTCAGTAGCGCAGCGGCCTGGATGAAGTCGGCGCGCTGGCATTGCAGAGCAAGGCCAGATACCCGAATTTTGAAGCGAAAACGGTCTTGCAGCGAACGGGCTTGCCCGCTCGCCACAAGACCGCGTTCACCCCTCAGGTGTTCTTAACCACCGGGCGACCGGGCATCGGGGCCTCAATCTTCAGACGTATCGACTTCACCCAGTCTCACCCGCTTGGCAAACTCGGTCTCGATACCTTGCGCCAGTATCCGCGCCTGACCTCGCCAATCCTCGCGCTCGACCCGTCCCGGAAAGCTGAAGTAATGCTCGATCCAGTGCACCTGCGGCTCCGTCCACTGGGCAATCTGGGAAAACCGGTAAATGCCCAGCTCGTGCAGCACGGCTTCATTTTTATGGCCTACCCCGGAAATCAACTTCAGGTTATCGAGGGGGCCGGTGGGTTGCTCCATGACCAGCGGACGACTGCCCACTCCGGCGGCATCGGTGGCCGCCGCCCGGGTTCCTGGTTGCGAGCCCGTGGTGCTGGTGGCGGCATCGGCCGCCAGCATCGAGCGAATCCAGGCACTGAACCAGCAACCGACCAGGTAAGCCGCAAACAGCAGCAAGGCCATTTCCAGCCACAAGCCGGCGCGCCCCGGTAACAACTTGAGCACGGCAACCACTATGCCGATGGCAAAGATCCATAACGCCCCATGCAACCAGCCGGCGACCCAGCGGACATGGCGCTCGGTCTGAGTGACGATCCAGCCCACCAGCAAACCGAGAACCCCGGCCACCAGCATCCAGCCCCAATACTGTTCAAGTAAATAACTCATGATGGTTGCTCCTGGTTATTTAGCGTCAGTCGGGGCGGGCACAGGGTTGTCATCCGTTACTTTTATTTCTATCCGACGATTTTGTGCCTGGCCTTCCGGCGTATCGTTGGACGCCACCGGATCAGCCTCGCCAAATCCCGCAGCCTTCAGATGTTCCCGGGTAACGCCATGTTTGGCCAGATAACTGACCACGGCGTCGGCCCGGCGCTTGGACAGTCCCAGGTTGAAGGCGGCGTTGCCGGTATTGTCGGTATAACCATCGACTTCAAACTGCTCGTCGGGACACTGTTTGGCCGTGGCCACCAGTGCATCCAGCGCCGTTTGCGAAGCCGGTGACAAGATGTCCTGGGCGGTGTCGAACAGCACTTTGTATTGATTCAGGGCCGCATCGAACTGTTGCTCGCAGGCCTTGGCATCAATAATGCCGACTGAACTCGGTGGATTGGCCTGGGACTCATCGACAACAGGCGGCGTCGGTGCCACCGGCGCGGGAGGGACAACTTCGGGAGGAGTGCCGATCTCACTATCGGCCGGTTTCACCGGCTGGTCGGCCAGGGTACCGACAACCTGTCTGACACCATACGTCTGATCCGCCGCGTTGCGGTTTTGTGATGTTGCATTGGGCAGGGTCACGTCACGTCCGGCGACAACAATGGGAGCGCTATCGGTTGCACTCCCCACGCGGGTCTGCAAATCCTGTTCGACTTCAGGCGTTGTTATCCAAAGAGCGGCCAACCACAGCAAAGCGAGTAACGGCAAACCCCACCACCAGTTTTTCGAGCGAGCCATTTGTCTTCTCCTTAACGTAGAAAAACTAACGGACTGCGAAAAATGCTGTAGCAGGTGATATTCAAGTGTAGGTAATAGTGGCGGACCGTCAATATAACGGCAATTTCCATCCAATGTGTCAAACTAATGTCCCACTCGACAAGGAAGCCGAAACCCTTATGAACACTCCCGAACTCCGTACCGAACGACTACGGCTACGACCCTTGCAACAGGATGATGCCGCCGCCATCCAGCAACTCTTTCCCCACTGGGAAGTGGTGCGGTTTCTCAACGCCCGGGTGCCCTGGCCTTATCCCGAAGATGGCGCCCTGAGCTATCTGCGCGACGTCGCCCTGCCCGCTGTCGAACGCGGCGTGGAATGGCACTGGTCGATCCGCCTGCGCGCGGCCCCGGAACAGATGATCGGCGCCATCAGCCTGATGGACGAAGCCGACAACAACCGCGGCTTCTGGCTCGCTCCCCAATGGCAGGGCCAGGGCCTGATCGGCGAAGCCAGTACCGCCGTCACCGCGTATTGGTTCGAGACCCTCGGCCGCGAGCGGATGCGCGTGCCCAAGGCCGCCTCCAACCTGGCCTCGCGGCGGGTCTCGGAACGTGAGGGCATGCGCCTGCTGCACAGCGAGGAACGGGATTTCGTCAGCGGGCGTTTACCCTGTGATATCTGGGAAATCACCCGCGAAGAGTGGCAGCGGTTGCGCTGATCAGTCCTGGATAAAACGCACGCCTGGCTTGGCTCGCTCATCGACCTGCAACTCGAACACATCCGGGCGGGCATAGTGGCCGGTGACGTCAAAATCATAACGGGCGCGGACCAGCTGCTCGGTGTCGATCTGCGCGGTCAGCAGGCCGGCCTCGCCGACCAACGGCCCGGCCAGCACCTCGCCCATGGGCCCGACAATCAGGCTGCCACCGTTGATCAGCGGACGTTCCGCCGGCCAATTGACCACCTCCACGCCCAGTGCCTGCGGCGAAGGCTGGACCTGGCAGGCGCTGATCACAAAGCAGCGGCCTTCACAGGCGATATGGCGCATCGTCACCTGCCACATCTCCCGCTCATCCACCGTCGGCGCGCACCAGACCTCAACGCCCTTGGCGTACATGGCCGTGCGCAGCAGCGGCATATAGTTTTCCCAACAGACCGCCGAACCGATCCGCCCGGCCTTGCCTTCCACCACCGGCAACGTCGAACCATCGCCCTTGCCCCAGATCAGCCGCTCGGTACCGGTGGGCATCAGCTTGCGGTGTTTGGCCACCAGCCCGCCCTGGGGTTCGAAGAACAACACCGTGCAATACAAGGTAGAACCCGCGCGTTCGATGACCCCGAGCACCAGGCTCGCCCCGGTGCGAGCGGACAACTGCGCCAGCGCGTCGGTTTCGGCGCCCGGGACATCGATGGCATTGGCGTGATAACGGGCGAAGGCCTCACGGCCCTCGGGCAGCCGATAACCCAACTGGGTGCCGAAGGTTTCGCCCTTGGGATAGCCACCCAACAGGGCTTCGGGCATCACCACCAGGCAGGCGCCGGACTCGATGATCGCGCGCTCATAGCCGAGGATCTGTTCCAGGGTGTCACCCTTGCCCCCCGGCAAGGAACCGATTTGCAACGCGGCAACGATGGACTTGGGCATGACGTGAACTCCATGAAAGTGTGCTGCCGATTGTCATGCCGGCCGACATCATGAATAAAGCCACCTTCGGAACTGAATGATATTAACCAAATAAATATCGAACCCGGACGTCTCAACCTGTTCCAGGATCCTCGAAGCACAGTGCGCGCTATCAAATTGATCTGTTTGCCATCCACTGTTCTCGACAGAGACTGCCGAGGGTTAGAATGGCCGAAACCAGGGAAGAATTCATGAGCGAACCGATCCTTTCAGAAGCCGAGTACGACGCCATCACCGACGCTGCCGCGCATTGGTGCATGCGGCTGCATGAAGAGGATTGCACCAGCGCCGAACGCGAAGCCTTCGCCGCCTGGCTCAAGGCCGACCCGCTGCATGCCGTCGAATACGAGGCCATGCTGGAAATCTGGGACGTGGCCGATCAACTACCGCCGACGGCCGTGCCCCAGGTGGTGGCCCTGATAGCGAAGCGCCGTCGCTGGCAAGGCTACGCCATGGCCGCGACCATCAGCCTGCTGGCCGTGCCCGTCGTCGGCTACCTGGGTTGGAGCCTCGGTTGGATTCCCAATGCCTACCAGAGCTTCGAAACTTCGAACCAGTTGCGCCAGGTCACCCTGGCCGATGGCAGCCAGGTGGAATTGAACCTGGGAACGCGGCTGACCTACAGCAACTACAAGGATCAGCGTCGGGTGACCTTGAAAAAGGGCGAAGCCTATTTCGAGGTGCGCCACGACGCCGAGCACCCCTTCGTGGTGAAGGCCGCCGAGGGTCAGGTACGGGTCACCGGAACCCAGTTCAACGTGTGGATGTATCAGGATCAGGTTCGCGTGACCTTGCTGCAAGGCTCGGTGCTGGTCAGCAGCAATACCACCCACCCTGGTGACGGTTATCGCCTGGACCCGGGCATGCAGGCGCGCTACAAATCCGGCGACCATGAGCCGCAGATCAGCCAGACCTATGCGCAAGACGCCAACCTGGCCTGGCGCGATGGCAAACTGGTCCTCGATAACCTGATGCTGAGCGATGCCCTGCCGTTGATCAACCGCTACCTTGAGCGCCCGGCGCTGCTGGCCGACAAGAACACCGGGACGATTCGCATCGGCGGGATCTACAGCACCGGGGAAGTGCAGCGGTTGCTGACCTCCCTGCCCAAGGTGCTGCCGGTGTACCTGACGCAGAACAAGGAAGGCCAGGCGGTGATCAACGCGATCCCGCAGGATACCCCGAAGGGCTGACGGGATCTTGAAAGCACCGTGAAACCTGTAGGAGCTTGGCTTGCCAGCGAAGCTTTTGCCGCCCTGAAGGACGCCATCGCCGGCAAGCCGGTTCCTACAAGGGACCGCGTTCAGCCTCACCACGAATGTTACTTCTGCGGTTCGCGAATCACCTGCGCCTGATACTCGGCATCCGCCCTGATCTGCTGTTCGGTGAACGGCAACACACTCCATTGCTTCTTCGAGAACGCTTCGGTCTGGTCGCGGAAATGCGGCGATGCCGGATCAGTAGACAGCGAAAACGCCAGCAACCCCAGTGCCTGAGGCCCCTTGTCGTCAAAACTCACCACCTGCAGATAGCTGGTGCCACCGACGACTTCGCGCTTGCCGCCCTCCCCCGGCACACTCTGAATCGCGTTGTACACGCCCAGGGTCGCCGGGCCGCCATGCACCGGCACCGGCTGCCCGCCCCGGCTGACCTGCTGCACATCGCCCCAGTGACTGGCGGCCGTCAGTCCCGCCGCCTTCACCTGTTCCAGCGACGCCAGCATCGCTCCGTGCAGCGCCCTGGCCACCTTGATCTGCTCGAAGGCCAGGCCGCGCGGGGTGTGCTGCGGATCAGCCGGATCAAACCTGACCCGCCAGAAATTCTCGCCTTCGGACAAGTGCGCCATGATGTTCTGGAAATGCACCATGCCCAGCCCGCTTTGCAGGTTCGCATGAGCGTCCCAGTCCTTGAGGCTGGCGCACACCGGCGCCAACGTCGTGGCATCGCTGCCCAGGTCGCCGGCGCAGAAGCGCAGCAGGTCCGGCAGCACCAATCCGGCCAGGTACACCTGATCGTCCATCACCATCGCCTGCAGGTCCGCAACCTTGATCGCCGCGGGCCGATCCAGCCGTGCCAGGCGCTCAAGGGCAAAGCGCGCCCGTGGCCCGAGGGGCTCGCCCTCACGACTGACCAGCGGCGAAAAGCCCGTGAGCGGCGCCCGCGGATTGACCATCCAGGCCGAATCGTTGGAGTTCTGCAGATAGTCGCCGCGTTCCAGTTGCGGCAACTGGTCCGCCGGGAAGATACCCTTCTGCGCGGCATTCGCCGCCACGTTCCAGGCACAGGCGGCGCGCGAGCCGTCGAGCACCACCAGCGGCCCGCTGCCATGGGGATCGCCGCACAAGGCCAGCTTGGCCGCATCCACGTAAGGCACCACCGACAGGTTCAGGTACAGCGCCTTCCCCTGGTCATCCACCGCCAGGGTGTTGACCCAGGGAATGCCCTGAATCCGCTGCACCGATGCCTGCAACGCCTGAAGGTTGTCGGCATGGTTCATCGCATACCACTGCTGCAACACCCGGTCGTTGTCCTGGTTGGCATCGCGCAGGCTGAACGCCACGTCACGGTTCCAGTCGAGCTTGCCGGGCCATTGCACCACCGGCCCGAACACCGAGCTGTAGAGCACCCGTTCAACGGTCCTGGTGCTGCCATCGGCCTGCTTGACCTCGACCTTGACCAGGCGCTTGTCCAGCGCCGTGGATTGTCCGTCGAGCAGGTAACGGGTCGGATCCTTGGGATCGAGTTGCAGCCGATACAGGGTGAAATGCCTGGACGTGTCCACCGTGTGGGTCCAGGCCAGGTGCCGGTTGAAACCGATATTGATCATCGGCAGACCCGGCAAGGCCGCCCCCATCACGTCAAGCTGACCGGGAATGGTCAGGTGCATCTGGTAGAAACGCAGGCCACCGACCCAAGGGAAATGCGGGTTGCCGAGCAACAGGCCACGGCCGTTGAACGAACGCTCGCCGCCGACCGCCAGCGCATTGCTGCCGCGGTCCAGGGCGAAACGCTGCAGGCGTTCGGCCGCCAGCTGGAACGACGCACTCGACACCTGGGCAGTCTGCCGCGGTGGTGTGGCGGCGGCCAGGGCTTCGGCGAACTGCCCGACACCGCCTTCGACCAGCAGGCGCCGGGTCAACCTGACCAGGTCCTGCGGCGTGATCGGCCGCACCCACTGCCCTCGGCACTGCTCCGGCAAGCCCCCGGCCTGGCGCTCGCCGAGCTGGCGGTTGTAACCGGCGACATAACCCTCGATCAATTGCGTGACCTGCGGGGTTTGCGCCTGCCAGAAAGCCGCCACCGCCTCGGGCGTATTGAGCCAGTTGAAAAACAGGTCGCTGGTGAGGTTGTCACGCCGTTCGACGGTCATCTGTTCGGGGCCGAAGTAGCGCGAGCGCTGGCCGTTGACCGTGACGATTTCGTTGGCCAGCAGGCACAGATTGTCCTGGGCATAGGCATAGCCGATGCCGTAGCCCAGCCCGCGCTCGTCGCTGGCGCGAATATGCGGCACGCCAAAGGTGGTACGACGGATCTCGGCGTTCAGCTCGCGACTCGCGTCGCCAGCCTCGCGGGCCTGGCCGTGGCTGCCCAGGCCGATCAACAACGTCGCCAGGCACAGCCTGGATAGCGAACGGGTAATAATCACACTGACTCCTGATGGAATATCGAACACCAGGCGACCGCATGCGCAACAGCGAACGGCAACCCGGAAAAGCGGCCACCGAGGGAAATAAACAAGGGACGGCCGATGCCTGCCCATGAAAGACGAGTCTGAATATGAAAATTTAGGGATATACAGGCGTCTGAACATGAAACTTGAAGGATATCCAGGTGCTATCACCTGTCTGCGACTTGATACCGACAAATTTTCTACATTCGAGGCTTCATGATTTATCCGTCTCGCTCGTCCTTATCAAGGAGAGCCGACATCACATTCCTGATCAGGCTCTGAAAAGGAGTTTTTGCATGTACGACCAGCACAGGTCAACGGACGGTAATTCTTTGCAACGCGATCCTTCCTACAGCTCGGGCGCCATGTTGGCCAAACCTGCCGAACGCAGTGGTAATAACCGCATCCGTCAGTTGCTCAAACACTTCGGTTTGCGCACCAGCCTGATCCGACTCAAAGTCATCGACGCCCTGCTGAGCGCCGACGAGGATCAGCGCCGGCTGGGTGTGCGCGGGGTTCACAGTCATTTGCTGGAATTGGGCATTCCCCTGTCCTTTCTCAGCGTGCGCGAGGTGCTCAAGCGCCTGTGCAGCGAGGGCGTCGTGGTGCTCAACGCGGACAAGAGCTACAGCCTGCACCCGGATGCGACCGCGGCCCTGGAGTTACAGGACTCCATGCCGCAGAGCGCGCAGATCGGCGACTGAGTTCAGGGCTTGACCTTGCGCCGCATCACACCGTTGATCACCACCACGAGCACCGCCACGCCAATGGCGATGTACTGGAACAGCTTCTCGCTGATGACCCCGGTGTTTTGCAGATAGGACAGGCCGAACATGATCCCCAGTACCACCAGGGAAATCAGAATCGAGTACTTCAGACGCTGCGATTGAGTCATTACCTATTCCTGAATAGTTAAAACTTGAAACGACAAATGTATCCGACTTGTATCTGAATCCATACCAAAACCCTACAAAGGCCGATGAATGAAACGACGCAAACGGGGTCCCATAGTATATCCGGGGAAAGGTTTTATCTTCCCGGCTTCACCCATGAGGATTTATCCATGTTTCGTCGAATCACGATGTTGATTCCCCTGCTGATCATCTTGTCTCTGAGCGGTTGCTTCATTTTTCCCCGTGGCGGAGGCTGGCACGATCATGACCATCGTTACTATGATGGGGGTGGCTACTACCGTCGCTGATCGCTCTTGTCGGGGACGGTGATCGACCGTCCCCTCATCGCCTAAACCCGGTACCCGGTCGGGCACAGATTTCCACCAGCCAATCGACAAACACCCGCACCCGCGCCGACATCTGTCGATGGGGCGGATACATTGCGCTCAGCGGTAATCCGGGGGGTGGATAATCGCCCAGCACTTCGCACAACTGGCCGCTGCGCAGTTGTTCGACCACGTGGTAATAGGGAATCTGCACCAACCCATAACCCGCTTCACACGCCGCCAGGTAACCGTCGGCACTGCTGACCGAGAGACGCTTGGGCAGGTCGATCGCCTGCAACTGGCCGCCCTGCTGGAACTCAAGCCCGAAGCGCTTGCCGCTGACACTGGAAAAATACTCGACCATCCGATGCCCCGCCAAGTCCGCCAGTGACGTCGGCAACCCCATGCGCTCGATATAGGCCGCACTGGCACAGGTCACTTGCTCGACCAGCACCAGCGGCCGGGCCACCAGCGATTCGTCCAGGGCCTCGCCACCCCGCAGCACACAATCGATACCGTCGCGGATCAGGTCCACGGGCCGGTCATTCAGGCCGATTTCCAGGTCGATCAGCGGATAACGCTCGCTGAACTCGGGCAATACCGGAATCACGATCAAACGCCCGATGCCCGCCGGCATATCGACCCGCAGGGTCCCCCGTGGATTGCGCCGGGCAGAGGAAAACACCGCTTCGGTCTCCTCCAGGTCCGCCAGCAGTTGCACGCAGCGCTGGTAATAGGCCGCGCCGTCGAGGGTGGCGCTGACCTGGCGGGTGGTGCGGTGCAACAGTTGCACCCCCAGGTGCGCTTCCAGTTGCTTGACCAGCACCGTCACCGAGGCCCGGGGTACTTGCAGGCTGTCGGCGGCCTTGGCAAAACCGCCCAGCTCGACGATCCGGGTAAAGACCCGCATGGCATTGAAGCGATCCATCGGCCCTCCATTATTGGGATTTTACGAATAGTGATAGTGCTTTTAGCCGGTTTATCGCGCTTTTGTCGAGGTTCACACTGCACGAAATCCCACAGGAGCTCACACCATGCACACCCGTCAACTCGGCAAGAACGGCCCACAGGTCTCCGCCATCGGCCTCGGCTGCATGGGCATGACCGATTTCTACACCACCGGCAGCGACACCCGCGAAGCCACCGCGACCTTGCATCGGGCCCTGGAACTGGGCGTAACCCTGCTCGACACCGCCGATATGTACGGCCCCCACAGCAACGAAGAACTGATCGGCCAGGCCATCGCCGGCAAACGCGACCAGGTGTTCCTGGCCAGCAAGTTCGGCATCCTCCGTGACCCGGCCAGGCCGGCGTACCGTGGGGTCAGCGGGAAACCGGAGTACATCCGCACGGCCATCGACGGCACCCTCAAGCGCCTCGGCGTGGAGACCCTGGACCTGTACTACCAGCACCGTATCGACCCGGAAGTGGCCATCGAGGAAACCGTCGGCGCCATGGCCGAGCTGGTCAAGGCCGGCAAGGTTCGTTACCTGGGTTTGAGCGAGGCCTCGGCCGAAACCCTGGAGCGGGCCCATCGGGTGCATCCGATCAGCGCCTTGCAAAGCGAGTACTCGCTGTGGAGCCGTGATCAGGAAGACAACGGCTGCCTGGCCGCCTGCCAACGCCTGGGAATCGCCTTTGTGCCCTACAGCCCGTTGGGCCGTGGTTTCCTGACCGGCGCCTTGAAGAGCCCGGATGATTTCGCCGCCGATGACTATCGGCGTTTCAGCCCGCGTTTCCAGGGCGAGAACTTCGCCCGCAACCTGCGGCTGGTGGAGCAGGTGCAAGGGTTGGCCGCGGAAAAAGGCGTGACGGCCGGGCAACTGGCATTGGCCTGGGTCCTGGCCCAGGGCGACTACCTGATCCCGATTCCCGGGACCAAACAACGCAAATACCTGGAAGAGAACGTGGCGGCCCTGGAGGTGAAGCTGAGCCCCGCCGAATTGCAGGCCCTGGAGGCGATTTTCCCGGCGGGTGCCACGGCCGGGCTGCGCTATCCGGAAGCGGTGATGCAGGGCCTGAATCGCTAAAGACCCGACTGCCGAACCCTGATCCCGAGCACACAACGGAACCTTGTAGGAGCAGGACTTGCCCGCGAAGCGGCGCCCTCAAGGACGCCTTCGCGGGCAAGCCCTGCTCCTACAGGATCGTGTGTGACCGCAGAGGAGTGTCATTCCTCAGAAATCGCGCTTGTAGAAGATATCCAGGGAACTGGCCACGCCGCTCGCCGCCTCCAGGTAAACCTTCTTGCTCAACATATAACGCAAGGCGATGGTATTGGCCGGTTCGAACACCCCCACCCCGTAGCGCAAGCTCAGCTTCTCGGTGATCTTGCCGCTGGCCACCACCGATGTGGTACTGCCGCTGCCCTGGGTATCGAGGGCAAAATCCTCGATACCCAGGTTCTTCGCCAGGTCGCCGGTCAACCCGGCACTGCCCATCAAACCCAGGCCCAACGCCGCCTGGGCCAGCACATTGCTGTCTTCGCCAGTGGTGCTCAACGGTCGTCCCAACACCAGGTAGGACAACGCCTGCTCCTGGCTCATGGCCGGTTCCGAGAAGATCTGCGTGGTCGGTTGCTCTGCGCTGCCGCTCAGGCGGATACCGGCAATCACATCATCGGTCTGGCGAATCGCCTCGATATCCAGATACGGCTGGTCGATGGGCCCGGCGAACAGCAAGCGCGCCCGGCGAATGGTCAGGCGCTGGCCATAGGCGCTGTAGCGCCCGTCATTCAGGCGCAACTCACCCCGGGTATCGAGGTTGTCACCGATATGCACCTGGCCCTGCAAGTCGGCGGTCAGGCCAAAACCGTTGAAACTGAGCTTGTCCTCCCCCACCAGTACCTCGATATCCATGGACATCGCCAGGGGCGCCTTGCCCTCCTCGGTCTGCTGGCCGACGATCACCGTGTCGTCCGAGACCTTGACCGTCGACGGCGGCAGCTCGCGCACGACGATCGCGCCCTTGGGCACATGCACCTTGCCGGCAATCGCCAGCTTGTCGCCGTGCATCGACACCGTCAGGTCCGGCGCCACCTCCAGGGTCGCATAGGGCTCGACGCTGACCGGCAACTGCGAGCCCTTGATCGCCAATTCCACTTGTAGCGCATCGGTCCAGTCGATATGCCCGGTCAGGCTGCCGTGTCCGGCATCACCGCCGGTCCAACTGCCGTTGAGCTGGACGTTTTCCCCGGCAATCTGCGCCTGCACCCGCAGGTCCTTGACCGTGGTCGGCACTTCCGAGCCGGAGACCTCGCCACCGCTCAAGGTCAGGTTGCCGTTGACCTTGGGCGCCAGCAAGCCGCCGGACAAACGCCCGCTGCCATCGAGGCGACCGGCCAGGGTCTCGACCTTTCTTACGAAAGGCCGGGCCACACTGAGATCGAGGCCGCTGAGACGGAAATCGCCGGTCAGGGGTTTGTTCTTCGCCAGGGGATTGATCTGCGCCTGGAGCATCAGTTCGCCGAGCTTGCCACCGCGAAAATCCAGGACCGTGTCGACCCGCCGTGGGCTCAGGTTGCTGGTCAGCTTGAGGGTCTCGTAGGGGAAGTCCAGCCATCTGCGTCGTTCGCGAATACGCAGGGTGCCGCCGCTGGCATCGATCATGATCTGGCCCTTGGGGCCGCTGGCCGGCAGGTCCACTTGCAGGTCGGCATTCAGCCGGCCCTGCCAGGCGAAGTCGCGGGGCAACCATTGCCCCAGGCTTTCCAGGGGGAATTGCTTGAGGTGATAACGCAAGCGCGGTTCGGGCATCAACCGCTGATCCTCGCCGCACAGGCTGGCCTCTCCCGACAGCCAGCAGTGGCTGCCGAAATTCAATCGGCCATCGGCAAGGTATTCGAGTTTGGCCGGGTTCTGCAGTTTCCAGTCCTGGCCGCCGGTCTGTACATCGCCGGAAACCAGGCGCCCGCGCCAGTTGCCTTTGTCGAGTCCGCCGTCCAGGCCCAGGGCCAGTTTCAACAGCGGGCCTTGCAGATCGAGCTGCGCTTGCTGGCGCTTGAGATCGCCCTGCCCGTGCAAGGTCAGGGTACCCAGGGCCGTTTCGCCGGCCTGGATACCTTCGCCCTTGAGATCCAGTTGCCCACGTTGGGCGCTATCGAGGTTTGCCTCGAGACTGAGGTTTTGCAGACGGTTATCGGCAAATACCAACTGCTGGCCGTGCAGGCTGACCTTGCCTTGCGGCGCCTTCAGCGTGCCGGCGAGATCGACCCGGCCTTTGACTTGTCCGCGCAACTGCGGCCAGAGCTGGCCCAGGCGCGGCAGGTTGAGGTCGAGCTGCCCGGCCAGGCGTTGTTGCAGGCTGCCGCTGCCCTGGATACGGTTATCGCCCAAACGAATGTCCAGGGCACCCAGGGTCCATTGCTCGCCTCTACCGCTGGCCTTGGCTTGTAACACTGCCGGTTGCCCGCGCAGTTTGCCCTTGAGGTCGATATTCGCCTCCAGGTTCAACTGCTGGTTCTTCAACTCGCCTTTGCTGCGCAGCGGCCCGGCCAGGGTCCCGGGCAACTCCGCCAGCCAGTAAGCCGGATTGAGCGCGCTCAGGTCCAGTGCGGTGTCCCAGGCGATGCCATCGGCGAATTGCAACTTCAGGTAACCGCTGGCCTTGCCCTGCCCCGCCGTCAGTTCGAGCTGCGGCAGGGCGATCTGTTCCAGGTCGCCACTGAACGGCGTCAGCAGCCGGAACTTGCCCGCCGGGCCATCGAGATCGGCCTGGACGAAACCCAGGTAGTTGCCGTCACGGTAATGTACCTCACCGACCAGGGTCCGCGCCTTGACCGCCGGTTCCTCGATCAACGGGTAAAGGCGATGCCAGGGAAAGTCCAGCCAGTCGACCTTGGCGTCGACAGCGAAGCCCTTCTGCCAGTCCAGTTCGGCGCTGAGTTTCAGCCGCTGTTTGGCATCGGCCGTCAGGTCCAGCGCGGCGATCTGCGCGCCCCGCGCATCGACCCGGCCTTGCAGGTTGAGGTCGACGGGACCTTGCTCGGCCGGCAGCACGGCCTTGCCCTGGAGCTGGTAACCGTCTTTCAGGTTGCCGCTGCCGGTGAGCTCCAGCTGATTGAGTTGCAGGGTGTCCGGCAGTTCGGCGCTGGCCTTGAAGCCATCGGCGGTGACCCGCACCCGGGCCGGCAGGTGCTCGGCCAGGGCCTCCAGTTCGCCCGTCAGTTGGCCCTGCAGATAACCGCTGCTGTTGGCCTTGAGCTTGAGGGTCTTGAGCAGATCGCCCTGCACCTCCAGCGCCAGGGCCCAGGGCTCGCCGCCCGGGGCCGGCAACAGCAGCTTGCCCTCGGCCGTCAGCGGCCAGTCGCCGCTCGGTTGCAGCAGCCCGGAGAGGTCCAGGCTGAGGTCGTCGTGCTGCAGATGCACGGTATCGATCTGCAAACCCTGCGCCGTCCAGTGCGCGGCCAGTTGCAATTCCTTGAGCTGCTCGCTGCCATCGAGCCACAGGCTGCCGATACGCACCTGGCGCAACTCGATCGCCACCGGCAGTTTCAGCGTCGGCAAGCTCAGCGGCCCGCTCTCGGCCGGCGCGCTCGGTTCAAAGCGCAGGTCGACCCGCTCGACTTCCAACTGATCGACACACAGCACAAAGTGCGTCAGGCACAACGGCGACCAATTGAAGCGCGGCTGCTGCAATTCAACCCGATTGCCGCCCTGTTGCCAGAGCAGATGATCGGCGCTCCACTGCCCGCCCAGATGACCCTGGAAATTTTCCACGCTCAAGCCCGGCACCTGCGCCAACGCCCAGCGGCTGCCGGCCTGGGTGCCCAGCAGCAGACCCAACGACACCAGCAACAACAGCATCAGCGCGACAAGCGCCAGGCCGAGTATTTTCAAACCACGCTTCACAACTCAGGCCCCATGGAAAAGTGCAAACGGATACCCCCGGGATCGTCCAGCGCATGGGCCAGGTCGAGACGGATCGGCCCCACCGGCGAGATCCAGCGCACGCCGATGCCGACGCCGGTCTTGAGGCTCGGCAACTCCAGGGTGTTGAACGAGTTGCCCTGGTCGACGAAGGTCGCGACCCGCCATTTCTCGGCGATGGAATATTGGTACTCAAGGCTGCCGGCGACCATGTAGCGCCCACCGATCCGATCCCCTTCGGAGTTTTCCGGGGACAGGCTCTGGTAGTCGTAGCCGCGCACGCTCTGGTCGCCGCCGGCGAAGAAGCGCAGGGACGGCGGCACGTTCCGGTAGCCATTGGTGGCGCTGCCGCCGAACTGGATCCGGCCGAGGAAACGGTGATTATCCCAGACCGTGGTCAGGCCCTTGAGCGTCGCCGTGCCGTACAGCAGGTTATTGTCCGAGGCCAGGCCTTCCTTGGCGACCTTGCTGTCGAACTCCAGGCGATAGCCGTTGTGCGGATCGATGCGGTTGTCGCTGCGCAGGTAGGAGTAATTGATGCCCGGCATCAGCAAGGTACTCAGGCCCGAGTCGTCGCCGAGGCGGTACTCCTCGCGCTGCCACTTGAGCGAGATCACCCGCTGCCAGCCGCTGGGCAGCTTGCTGTGCCATTCCGGGCCGATGGTGAACAGCTTGCTCAGGCTGTCGGTGTTGGCGATCTCTTCGTACTGGTAGCCGGCGGCCCAGCGCAGCTTGTCGGTGAGCGGCGGGTCCAGCGGATGGTCGTACCACAGGCCGATATTCTGCCGGGGCGCGGACACCTCGCTTTCGATGCCATAGCTATCGCCCTGGGCATTGACCCAGTGGCGAGTCCAGTTGGCCTTGACCCGGGGCCCGACGTCGGTCGAATAACCCAGGCCCAAGCCCATGGTGCGCGGCTTGCGGGTATCGAGCTGGACCTCGACCGGAATCACCCGGTCCTTGGCCGCCAGCGGCGCCGCATCCACCCGCACGCCTTCGAAGTAGCCGCTCGATTGCAGGGCCTGGTTGAGCTCGGCGATCAGTTCGGAATCGTAAGGGGTACCGGCCTTGAATGGCACCATGCGGTGCAGCAGGTCCTCGTCGAAGGGCGTGTCGCCGGCGAAATGCACCGGTCCCAGGGAGTAGCGCGGACCGCTGTCATAGATCAGCTCGATATCGGCGATGCCCGCCTTGGGGTCGACGATCAACTTCTGGCTGATAAAGTGGCCGCTGAAAAACCCATAGCGCGAGGCCCGGTTGAGAATCAGGCGCTTGGTATCCTCGTAGTGCCCATGGTTGAGCACGGCACCAGGCTTGAGGGCATCACTCCTGGGGATCTGGAAAGCCTTGAGGCTGGCGGCCGGGCCTTCGATGCGCACGGTGACATTGCGCAGATGCACCGGTTCGCCGGGATCGATGGTCAGGATCAGCTTGGGGGTCTTGCCGGCTTCGACTTCGGTCTCGATCTGCGGCTGATAATAGCCGAGCGCCTGGGCGGCCTTGCGTGCCTGCTCCTGCGCGCCGCGGCTGAAACGCCGCAGGGCATTTTCACCACGATTGCCGAGACTGCCAATGTAGCCTTCCACATTGGCCTTCAACTCGTCGTTCGCCGGCTTGACCCGTACATCGAGTTCGCTTTGCGCCAGGGCCGCCATGCTGCAACAGAGCAGGAGCAAACCGCTGGTCAATCTTATAGAAAACATCATAGGCGCGGATGCTATCACGGGCTGGGTTAAGGCCGTCATAGAACGCGAAACCGACCGGAAAGTTCGACAGTCAAGCCATTGCTGTTTGTAACATCAGGGGGTTGGCGTGATAAAACACGTGCTCGCGGATCGGTCCCACCGCTACCTCACCGATGTCCTCATAACCCTGGCGCTTGTAGAACTCAACGTAACGCGAGTTACCGGTATCGAGCACCACGCCTTGGGAATGCGGGTCTTCGGCACACCAGTTGTGCACCGCCATCAGCAACTGCTCGCCATAGTGCTGGCCCTGGAACTGCGGGTGGATGCCCAGCAACGGCAGCACGTGCACCGAATTCGACGGCAGACAGGCGAGCACCGCCTGCTGGTACTCCAGGTAACGGCGGGTACAGCGAAAGCCGGTGCTCAGCACCATGCGCATGCGCCAGACCCAGCTCTCGGTAATGTCCAGTCGACGTTGGGGCGGAGCGATCAGCGCAATGCCGATCAGGCGGTCGTTGACCAGCAGCCCGATGGCCGGCAGATCCTCGAGAAAGTGTTGCTTGACCCGCTCGCGTACCGTGGCCCGGACCCGCTGTTCGTAGCCCGGGCGTTCGGCCTCGAACAGATAGGCGAACGTCGGTTCATGCCGATAGGCCTGGTACAACAGCGAGCGTGCTTCGCGAGAATAACCACCGTCGAGCAGATGGATCTGGGCCTTGATCTCTGGCATTTCCGGCATGGGGGTCAACCTCCCTGGCCGCGGCGCGTTGCCGCAACGATCTGAGAGAACGTTAGCAGTGCATCGACACTCCCGCCACGCTGGCCGTCGCCGGACTTGTCGGCTAGCATCGCTGTTTTGCCAGGATTGCCGCCCATGAAAATCGTCTCGTTCAACATCAACGGCCTGCGCGCCCGGCCCCATCAGTTGGCGGCGCTGATCGAGAAGCACCAGCCGGATGTGATCGGCCTGCAGGAAACCAAGGTCTCCGACGACCAGTTTCCACAGGCTGAAGTCGAAGCCCTGGGTTACCACGTGCATTTCCACGGTCAGAAAGGCCATTACGGCGTGGCGCTGCTGTCGCGCCAGGCACCACTGAGCCTGCACAAGGGGTTCGAGGGCGACGATGAGGAAGCCCAGAAGCGCTTTATCTGGGGCACCTTCGCCGATGAAAACGGCACGCCGGTGACCATCATGAACGGCTATTTCCCCCAGGGCGAAAGCCGCGACCATCCGACCAAGTTCCCGGCCAAGGAACGCTTCTACCAGGACCTGCAGCAGTTGCTGGAAAGCCGGTTCCAACACGACCAGCCGCTGGTGGTGATGGGCGATATCAATATTTCCCCGGAGGACTGCGATATCGGTATCGGCGCCGACAATGCCAAGCGCTGGCTGAAAACCGGCAAGTGCAGCTTTCTGCCGGAAGAGCGCGAATGGCTGGCACGCCTGAAGAACTGGGGGCTGGTGGACAGCTTCCGGCATCTGCACCCTGAGGTGAATGACCGTTTCAGCTGGTTCGACTACCGCAGCCGTGGTTTTGAAGACGAGCCCAAGCGTGGCCTGCGGATCGATGTGATCATGGCCTCGAATGGCTTGCTGCCACGGGTCAAGGCCGGTGGGGTCGACTATGAATTGCGCGGCATGGAAAAGCCTTCCGACCATGCACCGATCTGGCTGGAGCTGGGCTGATCCCCGCTCTCCTGAACAGCACAACCCTGTAGGAGCAGGGCTTGCCCGCGAAGCTTTTAGCGGTCTCAAGGCCCCCTTCGCGGGCAAGCCCTGCTCCTACAGGTACGTGGCGTTTTCAAGAGTGGGGCTTGGCGCCCGACCGTCGTCATTTAACTGAAACCTGACTGACTTATTCTTGCAGCACTCTGGCCCATTAAAGGTGCAGGCCCCATGCTGCGCGCGCTCTCACTGTTGATCCTCTGCGGCCTCCCCGCCCTGACCCTGGCGGCCCTGCCCGCGCCGCCCGATGACGGCCCGGCGCTGCGTATCCAGGGTTCCAACACCATCGGTGCCGACCTCGGACCGGCGCTGGTCAAGGGCTGGCTCGAGGAACAGGGCCTGCACGGCGTGCACCTGGCCAACACCGGCAAGGACAACGAGCAGCGCGTGCTCGCCACCACCGAGCAAGGCCGCCGGGTCCGGATCGAAGTCGCCGCCCATGGTTCCAGCACCGGCTTCAGCGCCCTGAAAGCCGGTACCGCCGACCTCGCCGCGTCTTCCCGTCCGATCAAGGACGCCGAACTGGCGGACCTCGCCAGCCTCGGCGATCTGAAAAGCCCCGACGCCGAGCAAGTGATCGCCATCGACGGCGTGGCGATTATCCTTCATCCGCAAAACCCGCTGACCCGACTGAACACCGAAGAACTGGCGAAAATCTTTTCCGGCGAAGTGAAAACCTGGGAAGAACTGGGCGGGATCGGCGGCGCCATTCACCTCTACGCCCGGGATGAAAAGTCCGGGACCTGGGACACCTTCAAGGAACTGGTACTGGCCCGTCGCGGCAAGTCCCTGGCCGTCGGCGCCCAGCGTTTCGAATCCAGCGAACAGTTATCCGATGCGGTCAGCCAGGATCACCAGGGGATCGGCTTTATCGGCCTGCCCTACGTTCGCCAGGCCAAGGCCGTGGCCATTGTCGACGGCGATTCGCAAGCGATGCTGCCACTGGCCAGCCTGATCGCCACCGAGGATTATCCGCTGTCCCGACGACTGTTCTTCTACCTGCCGCCCAACCGCCAGAACCCCTGGGCCGCGTCCCTGGTGCGCTTCGCGCAAAGCCCGGCGGGCCAGGCGATTGTCGCCGGCAACGGGTTTGTCGCGCAGACGGTGCAAGCCATCCCGGTCACGCCCGGCCCGGCCATGTCGCCGGAATACCTGGCCCTGGCGAAAGAAGCGCAGCGCCTGTCAGTGAATTTTCGTTTCGAGGAAGGTAGCGCCAGCCTGGACAACAAGGCCCGCCAGGATGTGCTGCGGGTCCTGGATTACCTGCATGCCCAGGGCAAGCTGAACAAACAGGTGACCCTGGTGGGTTTTGGCGACGCCAAGAACGACCCGGCCCGCGCCGCCCTGCTGTCCAAGCTGCGGGCGATGGCGGTGCGTCGGGAACTGGTGAAGGGTGGCGTGGTGTTTCGCGATATCCAGGGCTTCGGCGCGCAGATGCCGGTGGCGGCCAACACCCTGGATGAAGGCCGCATCAAGAACCGGCGGGTCGAGGTCTGGGTGTATTAAGAGCGCGGCTCTCAGCGCTCCGAACGCATCATCTCGCGCGGTACATATTTGCCGATCTCGTACTTGCCGATCGCCGCCCGGTGCACTTCATCCGGGCCGTCGGCCAGGCGCAGGGTGCGTTGCATGGCGTACATGTAGGCCAGCGGGAAATCGTTGGAGACCCCGGCCCCACCATGGATCTGGATCGCCCGGTCGATCACCTTCAAGGCCACGTTCGGCGCCACCACCTTGATCTGCGCGATCTCGCTTTTCGCCACCTTGTTACCGGCGGTGTCCATCATGAAGGCCGCCTTCAGGGTCAACAGGCGCGCCATGTCGATCTCCATCCGCGAGTCGGCGATCTTGTCGATATTGCCGCCCAGGCGAGCCAATGGCCGGCCGAACGCGGTACGGTTGACCGCCCGTTTGCACATCAGCTCCAGCGCGCGCTCGGCCATGCCGATGGAACGCATGCAGTGGTGAATCCGGCCCGGGCCAAGGCGACCCTGGGCGATCTCGAAACCACGGCCCTCACCCAGCAGCACGTTCTCGTAAGGCACCCGCACGTTCTCGAACAGCACTTCGGCGTGACCATGGGGCGCATCGTCGTAACCGAATACCGGCAATGGACGGACGATCTTCACCCCGGGGGTATCCACCGGTACCAGGATCATCGAATGTTGCTGGTGACGCGGTGCGTCCGGATTGCTCAGGCCCATGAACACCAGGATCTTGCAGCGCGGATCACAAGCGCCGGAAGTCCACCACTTCTTGCCGTTGATCACCCACTCGTCACCCTGGCGCTCGGCGCGGGCGGCCATATTGGTCGCATCGGACGAAGCCACATCCGGCTCGGTCATGGCGAAGGCGGAACGGATCTCGCCGCGCAGCAGCGGTTCCAGCCAGCGTTGTTTCTGTTCTTCATTGGCGTAACGCACCAGCACTTCCATATTGCCGGTGTCCGGTGCCGAGCAGTTGAACGGCTCCGGCCCGAGCAAGGAGCGGCCCATGATTTCCGCCAGGGGGGCGTATTCCAGGTTGGTCAGGCCGGCACCCAGTTCGGATTCCGGCAGAAACAGGTTCCACAACCCCTCGGCCTTGGCGCGGGCCTTGAGTTCTTCCATGATCGCGGTGGGCTGCCAGCGATCGCCTTCGGCGACCTGGCGCTCGAACACCGGTTCGGCCGGATACACATAAGTGTCCATGAACGCGGTCACGCGTTCACGCAGTTCCTGAACCTTGGGCGAATAGGCGAAATCCATGGGCAGCTACCTTCTTGAGCAGGTGGTCGGAGTCATGGAATCGATGCTAGATCAGCTACGAAAATTTACCAAAGCTATTCTCGCCGTGTATTAACATTCATCACCGATATATGATCGGCTGATCGAACCCTAACAATAAGAGCGCCGCGAAATGAATCTGAGCAAGGTCGACCTCAATCTTTTCATCGTCTTCGACGCCATCTATACCGAGGCCAACCTGACCCGCGCCGGGCAGATCGTCGGCATCACCCAGCCGGCGGTGTCCAACGCCCTGGCACGCCTGCGCGAGACCTTCAACGACCCGCTGTTCGTGCGCACCGCCCAGGGCATGGTGCCCACGCCGATGGCGCAGAACATCATCGGCCCGGTGCGCAATGCCCTGTCGCTGCTGCGCATCTCGGTCCAGGAAAGCCGGATCTTCAACCCGTTGCAGGCGAACAAGACCTACCGCATCAGCATGACCGACCTCACCGAGGCGGTGATCCTGCCACCACTGTTCCAGCGCCTGCGTCGCCTGGCGCCGACGGTGGCGATCGAGAGTTTCCTCTCCAAGCGCCGCGAGACCACCAAGGAACTGGCCGCCGGACGTATCGACTTCGCCGTCGACGCGCCGCTCAACACTGACCCGCAGGTGCGTCATGTCAAGCTGATGGAAGACCGCTATGTCTGTGCCATGCGCAAGGGCCATGCAATGGCCGGCAAGGACAAGCTGACCCTGGATGACTACATGGGATTCACCCACATCCATATTTCCAGCCGACGCAATGGCCTGGGTTATGTCGACCTGGCCCTGGGCAAGATGGGCATCCAGCGCAAGATCGCCTTGCGTTCGCAGCATTACCTGATGGCCTCGCAGGTGTTGCAGCAGACCGATATGGTCATGACCGTGCCGGAACGCTTCGCCCGCCGCCATGACTTGCATTACTTCCCATTGCCGGTCAATGACGTGCCGCCGGTGGAAACCCACCTCTACTGGCACGAAAGCACCGACCAGGACCCGGCCAACCGCTGGATGCGCGAGCAGATGATCGAACTGTGCCAGCAGGTCACGGCCCATGAGAAGAAGCTCGACAAGGCCTGAGCCTGGGGAAAACACTACTCACTTGAATCTGAACGCATACCCCGTGGGAGCGGAGCTTGCCCGCGAAGCTTTTGGCGATCTTGAAGCCCCCTTCGCGGGCAAGCTCCGCTCCCACAAAGGTCATCGCATGCCTCACGCATGCTTGACGTATACGTCAAGCAGCCCTTAGCTTAGCGCCATGACCTTTCTCGAGCGCTTTCATGAGCAGCCAGACCTACAGCATCTCCGACCTCGCCCGCGAGCTCGACATCACCACCCGGGCCATTCGCTTCTATGAAGAGCAAGGCCTGCTCAGCCCTGAGCGCAAGGGCTTGGAACGCATCTACTCGGCCCGGGACAAGGTGACCCTGAAACTGATCCTGCGGGGTAAGCGCATCGGTTTTTCCCTGGCCGAGTGCCGCGAACTGATCGAACTCTACGACCCCACCAGCGGCAACCACAAGCAGCTCAACAGCATGCTGGCGAAGATCACCGAGCGCCGGGCGCAGCTGGAGCAGCAACTGCTGGATATCGAACAGATGCAACTGGAACTCGACACTGCCGAGGAGCGCTGCCATCAGGCGTTGCAGACCCTCGAACAACAGGCCGACCCCATCCTGTAGGAGCAGAGCTTGCTCGCGAAGGGGCTCTTGAGAGCGCTAGAAGCTTCGCGGCCAGACCCTGTTCCTACTCACCAACAAGGTACCCCCCATGTCATTGCCCACCCACGTACGCCTGATCGAAGTCGGCCCCCGCGACGGCCTGCAGAACGAAGCCCAACCCATCAGCGTGGCCGACAAGGTCCGCCTGGTGGACCGTCTCGGCGACGCTGGCCTGGGCTATATAGAAGTCGGCAGCTTCGTCTCGCCCAAATGGGTGCCGCAGATGGCCGGTTCCGCCGAAGTCTTCGCGCAGATCCAGCGCAAGCCCGGGGTCACCTATGGCGCGCTGGCCCCCAACCTGCGCGGTTTCGAAGATGCCGTGGCCGCCGGGGTCAAGGAGGTGGCGGTGTTCGCCGCCGCCTCCGAAGCCTTCTCCCAGCGCAATATCAACTGTTCCATCAGCGAAAGCCTCGAACGTTTCGTACCGATCATGGACGCCGCCCGCCAGCATGGCATGACCGTGCGCGGCTACGTGTCCTGCGTGCTCGGCTGCCCCTATGAAGGCCCGGTCGCCGCCGAACAGGTCGCCGTCGTGGCCCGCGAGCTGTATGCCATGGGCTGCTACGAGGTGTCCCTGGGCGACACCATCGGCACCGGCACCCCGGGCGCCACCCGGCGGATGTTCGAGGTGGTCTCGGCCAGCGTGCCGCGGGAAAAACTTGCCGGGCATTTCCACGACACCTATGGCCAGGCCATGGCCAATGTCTACGCCAGCCTGCTGGAAGGCATCGCGGTCTTCGACAGCTCCATCGCAGGCCTGGGCGGCTGCCCCTACGCCAAGGGCGCCAGCGGTAACGTCGCCACCGAAGACGTGCTCTATATGCTCAACGGCCTGGGTATCCACACCGGTGTCGACCTCGACCAGTTGCTCCTCGCGGGCCAGGAAATCTGTGCCGTGCTGGGACGTGTTACTGGCTCACGGGTCGCCAAGGCACGGCAGGCGGTGTGAATGTGTCCGGGTGTTACCGTCTGGAAACACAAACGAGTAACACGGAAACAGATTCACGACATTGCCCTTGGCCGAAGGTTCACGAAAAATATCAAAGCATTGATTTTAAAGGGTTTTAAAAAGTTGGCACGCCACCTGCTATATCTCTTGCATAACAAGAATAAAAAGCAGCAAACCCATAAAAATAAGACGTACCGACTCTGACATAACAAAAACAACACGGCAGAGACGCAGCTAACAGATTTTTTTGGAGAAGGTGTGCTTTCAGGGAACCCTCGGGTCACCCGCAACCGGACAGAGAACAATAAAACTACCTCAAGGTAGCTCCCGAACTGGTTGGATCACCTGATAAAGCAGATCAGCGCTCAAAAAAATACGTTTGCTCTTTGACCCCGGATGGGGGTCACCTAAACGGCGAGAAAGGGTCACGGTCGACAAAAACAACAACAGACCGCCCCTCAATAATAAGAAAAGAGCATACAACAACACATTCAAGGGGAGCTTCGGCTCCCCTTCGTGTTTCCGCCTTCCTGTCATTCGCTGACAAATCCTCCTTGTGCCTATCTATGTACCGCATCCGCCGAATTCATGGAGCGGATACTGAACCTGCCTACGCGGCCATCCTCCTGTGCGATCGCCCCGTATCAATACCCGACTGATGACAGATCCTGAACAGGATGTTTATTTCTTTAATTGGCAGGTATCACCATGTCTCCAAGAACCCCGGTCAAACCCACGTCGTCCACCATCAAGATACCTGTGCCCAAGACGCCGGACCTTCCCGAATCCTTGCGCCCATCACTTCCCACGGGGCCACATGCCAGCGGCCTGCGCCCACACCACCTGGACAACCCGGCGGTTTCCGGCGGTCAGGCGCCCGCCCTTGGTCGACCGGCAATCAACACGCCAACGGAGCAGAACCTGCAACTGACGGATCTTCCGGATCAGGCCAGGAGCGCCACCTCCCGTTCACTGGAGAGCTACCGGGTCAGCACGAGCCGGGCATTGCCGCCGCCCGACCCGCAGGGCCTGCGGATCATCAAGAACCGTCACTATGTCGATCTCGATAGCGGTGGCACGGTCATGGTCGCGTACGACACGCAACTCGAGACCTACCGGGCAAAACGTTCCAATGAACTGCTGCCGTCCGGCCCCGCGCTTTATCGGATAGGCAACGGCAGCACCTGGGGAACGGAGCCCATGGCGGCCTCCGTCGATCAGGCCACGGCCAGCCCGCCACCGCGCAAACGGCCACGGCTGGTTGACGAGCCGGCGGCCGAGTCCAAGCCATCGGCAGAAGATAGCCGTGCGGCCGACACACCACGGGCGTCCGCTGTCGTCGTGGCCAAATTCAGCTATTCCGGCCAGCCCCCCTACACCCGTCTCGCGGGCCCTGACAGCCAGGGTTACTATCGCCTGAAAAAGTTTGATGCCGATAACACCGAAGACAGCGTGTACGCATTCAGCAAGGACGACGACAACTGGGTGCTGGTTGACCCGCCAGAGGGTCGGATGGACGCAAACGGTCAGTCGCTTGCCGCCGAACGACTGCCCGCCTGGACCGACCACGAGATCTGGGAACACTACGGGCTTCACGGCAACGACATAACGCGCTTCCGCTCCGAGGTCGAAACCTCCGGCAAACAGCCGCAATGGGCCAATGCCAGCCAGGCAGGCAAGACCAGGGAGCAATTGATCCGGGCGCTGAAATGGGCCCATCCCGACAAGAGCGCGGAAGAACGCGGGCAGATCCTGCAAGGATACAACCTGCTGCCGAGCATGCTGCCTCGCCTGCAACAGGCACTTCAGGAACACGCCAGAGTCCCTGACTGGGCACAGACGCACAAACTTCAGTCGGCGACCGAGACCGATCCACGGCGCTTTGACTTGCTGGAACAGGAAGTGCTGCCGCACATCCGCAATATCCGCAACTTTGAACCGCACTCGCTCGACCCGGATTTCGACGCCTACTACACCCGGCCATTCCTCGAGGCGTTCCTGCTCAAGATCGGCTACCGGAAAAACATCCATGGCTGCCTGTACCGCACGGATATCCCCGCCATGTTCAGGACGGAAGATCGCACGCCGTTCGAGCTGGCCAGGGATGGCTGCATGCTCGCCCGTGAAAACCACCCACCGGGCTCGACCACGAAAAAAGCCCTGAGCGCCACCTTCAGCCTGAGCGACGCGAAAAACTACAGCGTCGGTGGCGGGCCGGGTATCGGCCAACTGCGTTACAACAGGCAAACCAACAAATATCCCGGCAGACGCCCCGAGTCGGAGAGCGGCAGCGACGCCGACAGCGAGGGCAGCGCCGATGAGAGCTCGTCGAATGCCAGCCAGGCCGCTTCGTCGTCAGCCTCGGGCAGCACCCGCCAACCGAGTGAAGCGGCATCGAACGGGTCGGGCTCGGGCGCGCCGATTTCCCTCGACAGCGAACGCGGCTATACCACCTACAGGCACCGGCAGATCACCAGCTTCATCTACATGATCGATACCCGCAACGTCGAGGTCGTGCCGGGGCAGGAAAATCGCTTTTTCAACCATGATCCGCAGAGAAGCAACTTCTTTCCTTATGACGATATCGAAGGGCATATTTCAGTCTCCGACCGAGGCGTCAGTGCCGAGCGGATCTGGCTGGTCAACTCCAGCCTGACCCGTGCCGCCAGTGTCCGCGCAATCCATCAGGCCGCGGGACACACCGCCGCCGACATCGAGAGTGCAACCTGGAGCGGGGTCGACAACAGCGCGGTCTACGATCAGTTGATCGACCAGGTGGCCGAGGCCGGCGGGACTGTGCTGAATTGGCCCGCCGACGGGAAAATCTTTGCCGATGACGTGACCTGGCCCGTCTCAAGCAGCTGATTTCACCGCCTGATCGGGTGAATACCTACCGCAGTCCCAACCGATACACCGCATACGCTGCCCATTCGAATCACGAATCGGGCTTCACACCATGACAGCAAATACCTGGGCGGACGTCGGGTCCGCCACTGCCCCCAAACGCCCCCCCATGCTCCGAGGGCATCGGGGGCGCCATTATGATCTGGTCAAGGGCAAGTTCCCCGGATGGCTGGTCCAGGCCGACACCGCGACGCACCTGGCCCTGGGACAACGCGCACTGGCCGCCGACCTGCCGGTGTTGAAAGAAGCACCGGAGATCTTCAGCCAACTGCATCAGAGCTACACCGCCTGCCTGCACTACCAGCGCCAGGTCCAGGCCGTGCTGCGCAACATGAACAGTATTGAAGCTTTCGCCAAACCCTTGCTGGAGCAGGCCTTGAAGAAGGAGTTCGGGCAGGTGCTGGATGCCAAGCGGACCTTCATCTTTCAACCGACCAAGGGTATCCCGGGCGATCTCCGCTCATCCATCTCCACCCTGCTGCACGCCGCGCTGCACAACTACGAAGCCCGGGAAACCGAGGAAGGCAAGCTGGACGCACCCGGCGACGCGGCAACGATCCACAGCGGCAATCCCATCGATCCGGACGCGCGGCGGCTGCCCCTCTCGCCAGCCAGGTTCGCCGCCTTGTGCCGCAAGCTGGATCTGGGCCGGCAGTACCAGGAACATCTCCATGAGGTGTTCTTCCCAACCGCCAGGGCTGGGGAAACGGCGCTGGAAGCGCAGTACAGTGTTCGTGGCCATTTCACCGTGTATGACGCCTATGCCCTCGAAACCCAGGTGCATATCGCCTTCCTGCGCACCCATCTGGACGAGGCCGCCTATCGGCTAATGCTGGAGGTGGCCAAGGGCAAGGAGGTGCCGGTACCGGCCGGACACCCGCAACGCTGCTTTACCTTGAGCCTGCTGAGAATCGCGCTCAACGGCATTCTGGTCGTACGCACCGCCGACGACGCCCGCAGCTGGGTGGTCTACCTGCCGGACGATCCCTTCCATCCCGTAAAGCAATACCCTTCCCGCGCCGCCTTCGAAGACGACCTGCGGGAAAAGCTGCGGACCCTCGATTACCTGAAGTTCTTTGTCCGCTTCATTCCCCAGCAGGAGCGGACCCGGTTTTTCGACAAACTCCAGGAACGCCTCAACCCGAAGCAATGGAACGGCTATTTCTATCAGCCGACCCCCGACCCACGGGCAAAACTCGATGTCGCCGGCGAGGAAATTGGCGCTTACCTGTTTCGCCAGCGCTACCAACAGAAGGTCGAGACCTTCTTCGCCGACGCCCTGTTTGTCGCGGTGCCCACGGCACAAAAGGACCGGCAAAGCCTCACGGCGCGCCTGCAGCATTACCTCAATATTGCCCTCAACATCCTCAATATCGCGGCGTTCATTGTCCCGGGGCTGGGGGAAATCATGCTGGGAGTGGTCGCGGTACAACTGGGCAACAATATTTTCCACAGCATAGACAGCTTCGCCCTGGGCGAAAAAGCACAAGCCTGGGCCTACCTGACCGGCGTGTTGCAAAACCTCTCATTGATCACTGCGCTGGGAGCCGCTGGAGCCTCCGCGGCGGCCGCCGAAAACGCGGCGATCGCCAGTGCCGGCTTTGTCGATGGACTGCGCCCGGTGACGCTGCTCAACGGCGATATACGCCTGTTCAATCCCGACCTGGCACCGTTCGCCCACAAGCTGGTCCTGCCCCGGACCCTGGAGCCCGATGCCATGGGCCTCTATCACCATCAGGGCCGGACCTACCTGCCGCTCGACGGCAAATACTACGAACTCAAGCCGCAGGCGTCGTCCCGCCGCTATCAAGCCCGGCATCCACGCAAAACCGACGCCTATACCCCGACCTTCCGGCACAACGGCGCCGGTGCCTGGGTCCATGAGTTCGAGCAGCCGCTGGCCTGGAACGACCTGGGCGCGTTCAGACGCCTGGGGCCGGAGGCCGCGGCCCTCGACGAAAGCGCTGCCCGGCGCGTCATGCAGATCAGCGGCATCAACGGCGATGTGCTGCGCAGTGTGCATCTGGATAACCTGCCGCCCCCGGCCTTGCTGCGCGACACCCTGATCCGCTTCAAGCTCGACCGCGACCTCAACGGCCTGATCGCCCGCCTGCAACGCGGCGATGCCCTGGGTTATTCACGGGATGAATTGCACATGACCCTGCAACTGCTGACCAACCGGCCCGTGTGGCCGGCCTCGAAAGTGTTGCGCTTGCTCGATGAGCAAAAGGTCACGCTGACCGAGTACCCGCCCGATGCAGACGCCCGGGTGACGCGCATAGACGCCACCTGGGACAACCTGCATGCCAATGACTTACTCGAACTTGTGCTCACTCGGCTGGGAGAACCCGAGATCACCAGCCTGCTCGACGAAGAGTTCGGGCAAGGCCCCCTCAGCCTGGCGGCGCGCACCCGCAAACTGCGGCAGATACTGGCCGGGGAGGCGCTCAAACGGCGCAATAGCCTGTTCGCCTCTCACTATGAGTTTCGTACCCGTTCGACCCATCCATCCGCCGCGCAGGCGCTGATCCAGCGGGACTTCTCCTCGCTGCCGAGCCTGGTGGTCAGGGAACTGCTCAGCCAGGCCAACAGCGTCGAACTGCAACGGCTCGCCGCCGGATCAGTGCCGCTGCGCCTGGCCGAGGAGGCCCGCTACTACCTGCACAACGTCCGTATCGCCCGGCTCTATGAACAGGCCTGTCTCGGCTCGGTCGACCAGGCCGAGGCCTATCGGGTCATCCTGCCCATGCTGGAAAAACTGCCGGGCTGGTCGAACCGAGTACGCCTGGAAATCCGCGATGCCGCATTCGACGGGCCACTGCTGGACAGCCTCGGCCCCGAGCCGGCCGCCGTGCGCAAGGTCCTGATCAGGCAGGGCAACCGCTATGCGGCCCGCGATGCCCAGGGCCAGGAGTTGCATGGCCCGGACGACCTGTATGCGGCCGTGCTGCATGCCCTGCCGGACGCCGAGCGCGCCGCCCTGGGCTTGCCCCATGTCGGTCAGGGCGCACAGCTGCGGCAAATGCTCCTCGAGCTACCGTTACCACCCCGCGAAACACTGCGCGAGAGCCTCGGTCTGCCGCCCATCAAACCGCACCATATCCCGCCGATGCGCCTGGCCGGCGGGCAATTGGCCTATCCAATGAGCGGGCGTGGCGCGGGCCGGGCACTGCGCTCATTCGAATTCAACCGCCTTGCCCTGGAGTTGTATCCGACCCTGCGTCTCTCCGAGGTGGAAACCCTGCATGGCTTGCGGGACATGAGCCTGGGCGCGGGGATAGCGCGACTGCGGGCGCTGGAACTCGAATATGCCACCCTGGAAGACGAGCTTGACGCCTGGCTCGGCGCCCCCCAGGCCTCTACCGAGGCCCACGGCAAACAACAGATCGCCCTGCAGATCAAGCGCTGCTGGCGCCATGAAACAGAGCTGGCCCGCGATGCCGACGACCTGCCCATCGGCGGTCGCCAGCTCAGCCTGGCAGGCTATCCGGTGGGCAACCTGCCGACACTTTCGGCGAACTTCGAGCATGTCAGCGAACTGCACCTGCGCGGCCTGGCGCTTAGCGTATCGCCGGAGCTGGACAGTTTCCTCGAGGCATTCCCGCGCCTGCAACGACTGGACATGAGCCGCAATGCCCTGACCCAGCTGCCGGCGGCCCTGGGCCGGCTGACGGCGCTCAGGCACCTCGACCTCAAGGCCAACCAGATCGTCCTGACCCCGGCCAGTACCGCTCCGCTGACCCAGTTGATCCACCTGGAGGTACTGATCCTGGAAAACAATACCAGCCTGTCCATGCTCCCCGACCTGAGCCCGCTGACCCGCCTCGCCTACCTGCACCTACGCAATACCGGGCTGCGCGACTGGCCGCCGGGTTATGCCAATCTCCCGGCCCTGAGACGCCTCGACCTCAGCGACAACCGCATCAGCGCCATTCCCGACGAGGTCTTCGGGACCGACCCGCAACGTCAACGCCTCAACCGGGCGATCAACCTGGAAGGCAACCCGATACCGGTCGCACTGCGCCAGCGTGTCGACCGCTACCGCCAGGAAACCGATCTCGACCTGGGCCTCGACGTACTGATCGAAAGCGACGATCAGTCAGAGTGGAGCAGCGGTTCGCGCCCGCAATCGCGCGCCAGCTCCCGCCACAGCCGCTGGGGCTCGCCCTCGCCCGTGCCCCGTGACAACACGCACTGGCTCGAGGGCCTGAGCAGGTCGGAACGGGAAACCAGACGCGACCTGTGGCTGCGGCTGGCCAGCGACGATATCGAAGCCTCCGAAGCGTTTTTCAGGGTGCTGGAAGACCTCAAGTATTCCGCCGACTATATCAGCGCCGAACATCGTCCCGAATTGTCCGAGCGTGTCTGGCGCATGGTCAGGGCCGCCACGGAAAATACCGAGCTGCGCGAGCAATTGTTCAGGCGTGCCAATGCGCCGGATCCGGATAGCTGTGAAGACGGGATCAGCGTGGTGTTCAGCGATATGGGCTTCGATGTCCTGCTGTACGAGGCCAGGGCCCTGCCCCTCGAAGCCCGTGAAGCCGAACTGCTGCAACTGGCCCGGGGAAAATCACGTCTGGAGGGGGTGAACCGCCAGGCCAAGGATCTGATCGACACCCGCAAGGCCAGCGGGGTAGATCCCGATGAAGCGGAAATCTACCTGGCCTTTCGCATCGGCCTGGCCGAAAGGCTCGGGTTGCCCTGGCAAGCCCGGAAAATGAATCACGACCGGGTGGCCGGCGTGAGCAGCCAGCAACTCGACGAGGCTTACCAGGCCATCCTGGCCGACGAGCGTCAGCCCGGCGAAACCTCCGGACGCCTGGTCCGCCAGCCGTTCTGGAAGGACTATCTGGAGGAACGCTTTCACGAGGGACCGCTCAAGGCGCCACGGGAGCAGCGCGACAAGCTGATCGGCGCGCTCGACGATTTGTTGAGTGCGCAACGGGAATGGTTCGGCGGCAATCCCCTGGACGAGCAGCAGAACGCCGACCTGGCCGAGACGATAAAACAATCGGCCCAGACACTCGGGTTGACACCCGATGCAGCCTTCGCCAGTGCCATGACCGACAGCACCTATCTGAGACTGTCCAGCGATATCGCCAAAGCCTACAGCGACACTCTGGAGCAGTTGACCGAACAGTTGCTGCGGCAACACGACCTATAGACGCGGGGCTCGAGTGGAGCGGTGCCTGTGTGTGCGGGGCTTGGTCCGGGCGGTGTTCCGACGAAGCTTTTAGCGCTCTCACGGGCCTCTTCGCGAGCAAGCTCTGCTCCCACAAGAGCCAGCTAGCACGAGACGCTGGTCAAAAGGCCATAACCGACTATTTTACAGACGCGGATTATTGATATTAACCAACTGATTTAACTCAACTTTTTCAACTTTTAAGTGCAGGCGTTCGGCATAAGCTGAAAGCCTTATTCACGGAAAAAGTTGATCTTCATGAGTACCGAGCAACGCCCACTTGCCGCCTCCGCCAGCCAGGCGCGATCGACCAGGAACCATCGCCTGATCCTCAAGCGGCTGCCCTCCTGGCTGACCCAGGCTTCCCTCGAACGACGCCAGGCATTCGCCACGCGCCTCAGGCAGAGCCAGATATCCAAAGCCGCACTGGCGCGCCATCTACACGGTCTCAAAAGCGCCAAGGACTTTGCCGCGCCGCTGCTCTCCCGGGCCCTGGACGAGCACTATGGCCCGGGCCTGGACATTCACCACGACCAACTCCGGCATGTGCATATCCTCGCCGCCGCCACCCTCGGCGAACCGCGTCGGGAGAACATTGTCGTGCAGAGCCTGCTGCAAGCCGCCCTGCAGAACTTTGAAAGCAGCGAAACCGGCCCTTTCGGTTTCGACCACGGCTCGGCCATCCAACGTAAAAGTACCGCTGTCCTGAAAAAGCCCATCGCGCCTCCGGACTTCGCCGCCCTCTGCCGTCGGCTCGACCTGGGCGGCCAGTACAAGCGACACATCGAACATTTTCTCCTGCCCACCGAACGCAACCGCCCAAGCCCGCGCTTCAAGAACCTCTTCGAGCAACAGGAGCGCGACGAACTGGCGGTGCAAGCGGAAATCGCCCTGATCAAGGGCCACCTGGATCAGTCGGCCTACCGGATGCTGCAAAGCCTGCTTGATCCGACGCGAACACCCCGTTGGGACAACCGTCCCGTGCACTGCTACTCCCTGACCCTGCTCGACTTTCCGAACGTCGACAGCGGCGCCTGGGGCGCGTTGCTCAAGGGCGTGCTGCTGATCGAGCACGACGCTCTCTCAAGCACCGGCGAGCGCCCCTGCGTGGTCTACCTGTCGGGTGATCCGCTCCAGGCCGTCAAGCGCTATCCGTCCTTCAACGCATTCCACAATGAACTCAGGGAACGGCTGCGGGATAAAACCTATCAGGCGTTCTTCAAGCGTTATGTTCACCTGCGCACCCAACCGGCACTCTTGCGTGCCCTCGAGGATTGCCTGAGCCCCCTCGACCCCGTCAGCGAACAGCGCAAACCGGCCCCGCAAGCCAACTTGCGCCTGGAGAAAGGCTCGCTGGGCGACAATCCTTTCAGCGAGTTCTGCGTTCTGCAAACGGTCAAGAAGCTCGACGACGCCCGGATCAGCGCGGTGCCCACGGACGACGAGGACAAGAAGACCCGCACCGCGCGCCTGCGCTCGTTGCTGAACTGGGGGGTCAATCTGTTGTTCCTAGTGCCCGGGCTCGGCGAGGCGATGCTCGCGGTCGCCGCCGCGCAACTGATCGTGCAGCTCTACAACGGCATCGAGGAATGGAGCCATGAAGAGAAAATGCAGGCGGTGCTCGGCTTTATGGGCGTGCTGCTGAACGTTGAACTGCTGGGATTGGGGGCCGTCATGACCCTGGACTTCGAAGGTTCGACGTTTATCGAAGGGCTCAAGCCGATCAACACCGCCCAAGGCGAACAGGCACTCTGGAAACCCGACCTGACCCCCTATGAACACCGGCTGCCCGACACGCTGGACCTGCAGCCCGATGGCGCGGGGCTCTATCACCATCAGGACAAGACCTTCCTGGGTCTTGACGGCCGCCATTACCGGATCAAGCCCGGCACAAGCCCCAACCGCTTCCGCCTGCAACACCCGAACAACCCCGACGCCTACGCCCCGCTGATCCATCACAACGGCAAGGGCGCCTGGCGCCATGAATTCGAGCAACCCTTGCAGTGGCGGCAACCGCAGCTGTTTTCCCGACTGGGGCCGGATGCGGCCAGCCTGGACCCGGCGTCGGCGGAAAAAATCATGCAGTTGAGCGGGGTCGACGACGATGCCCTGCGCCTGCTGCACCTGGACCAGGAACCGCCCCCGGCCCTGCTCGAAGACAGCGTGACCCGCTTCAAGCTCGACCGCGACCTCAAGCGCCTGGTGCAACGCCTGCAAAGCGGTGGCGCGGCCAACAGCTCAATCGACGAACTGCACATGGAACTGCAACTGCTCACCAGCGAACCGGTCTGGCCGCCCTCGAAAGTGTTGCGCTTGCTGGACAGCCACGGCGTGCCGCTGAAGGAATACCCCGCCGGCCAGGCGCAAGCCTTGCAGCGTATCGACCTGCGCTGGCCCGGGCTCGACGCCAACCAACTGCTGCGCAAGGTCCTGGAAAACCTCGACGAGGCCGAGATCCGCAGTTTGCTGGGCGAAGATTTCGGCACCGGTCCCATCAGCCTGGATGCCCGTGCCGTGGCCCTCCGGCGCAAGCTCGCGACCCAGGCCGGCAATCGCCAGGCGGCGCTGTTCGATTCACACTATCGCTATCGCACCCAGAGCAACGACCCCGCCGTTGCGGTGATCCGCAAAGAGTTTCCCAGTCTGTCGACGCCGATCGCGGAGGAATTGTCCAGAAACGCCAGTCCGGCCGAACAGCGGGTTCTGCTCAACGCCAGGCGTGTACCGTTGCGACTGGCCGAAGAGGCCCGCTATTACAGCCGCAATCTGCGCCTGGCGCGCGCCCGGGAAGGCCTCTATCTCGACGCGACGAGCAACCCCGATACCGACAAGCTGATCCTCAACCAGATCGGCAAGCTGCCGGGCTGGTCGGATCAGGTGCGTCTCGAAATCCGCCAGCCCTACTTCAGCGGGCCCTTGCTCGACAGCCTTGGCGCGGAGCAGGCACCGATTCGCAAGGTACTGGTTAAAAATGGCGACCAGTACGAAGCCCATGACGCCCTGGGCCAGGAACTCCACGGCCCGGACAATCTGTACAGCAGTGTCCTGCACGCCCTGCCCGACACCGAGCGCAAGGCCCTGGGCTTTCCCGGCCCCCATGAGGCCGCCGGCCTGAAGCAGACCGTGCTCGATCAGCCATTGCCGCCGCGCAAGGAGATGGAAAAACTCCTCGGCCTGCCCCCCACCAAACCCAACGAAACGCCGCCGAGGCGCCTGGCCGCCCGCCGGCCCGGCCCGTCTGCCGCCGGGCCCGAGGCGGCAGAAAGAATCGTGGGGGCCCGCTCCCCGGCCTTCACCGAGCTTGCGCAACGTCTTTACCCCACCCATGACTGGCGCAATGTGGAGGCCTTTCTCGACCTGCGCGGCCTGAACGAAGGCGCGGCGGTGCAACGCCTCGAGGCACTGGAAAGCGAATACAACACCTTGTCCACGGAGCTCGAAACCTGGGTCAGTACACCGCCGGATCCCCAGATAGGCGTGACGGTCAGGCACTATATTGCCCGGGCGATCAGGCAATGCTGGCGCCGGGAACCCTTCCTGGGCAGCGCCCCGGAAGGCTATCAGATCAATTTCTCACTTTACGACTCGACAGCCCGGCTGCCGACGCTGTCGGCCAACTTCAGCCATGTCACCGAACTGTTCATGAGCGGGACCCACCCGGACATCACCCGGGGACTGAACCGTTTCCTCGAGGGTTTCCCCCAGTTGAAGCGCCTGTATATCGGCGGCGGCGTCCTGACCGAGATTCCCCCCGCGCTGGGTTCGATGAGCGAACTGGTCCACCTCAACCTGAGCGGCAACCGTATCGTCCTGACCGAGGAAACGGCCAACCTCCTCGAAGGGCTGACCCACCTGAGGGAACTGAACCTTTCCAGCAACCCGACCCTTGGCCGTTCGCCGGATTTCAGCGCGATGCTCGAACTGGAGCGTATCGACCTGCGCAACACCGGACTTACCCAATGGCCGACCGGCTACCAGGAACTGCCAGCACTGACCCGACTCGACCTGAGCTCGAATCACCTGACCACTATCCCCAGTACCGTCCTGGACACCAGCGAAGAAGGGCAACGCATCGCCAGGGCCATCAACCTCTACCACAACCCCATCGAAAGGGACTTTTTCGATGACGCCGTGGATTACAACACGGAAACCGGGATCGACCTGGGGCTGGATATGCCGGTCGATTCGGATTCGGAAGCCAGCGTGAGCGGCGGCGACTCGCCGGCCCATAGTCCGTATGGCCCGCGAGGGCCCGTCTCACGGGATGAGAGTGCCTGGTTGCAAGGGCTCGACAGCCAGGCGCAGGAGGCCTTTCGCGACACCTGGCTGCGCCTGGCCGGCGAGGAACCGGTCGATGAGTCCGAAGCGTTTTTCCGGGTGATCGGCGATCTGCGTGAATCGGCCGACTATGCCGACAGCGCCACTCGTCCCGGACTCATGGACAAGGTCCGGCGCATGGTCAGCGCCGCGGTCGATGACACCGCGCTGCGGGAGAAACTCTTCGCCAAGGCCAACGCACCGCAATCGGACGCCTGTGCCGACGGCATCACCGTGGCCTTCAGCGACATGGGCCTCGACGTGTTGCTGCATGAAGCCTACACCGAACCGGACGCCCGCAAGATCGAGTTGAAACTGCTGCAACTGGCCAAGGGAAAATCGCGCCTGGATCGCGTCAACGCCCAGGCCCGGGACCTGATCGGCAAACGCCGGGCCGAGGGTCGACGTCCCGATGAAGCGGAAGTCTACCTGGCCTTTCGCATCGGCCTGGGGGATCGGCTGGAACTGCCCTGGCAGGCCTCGAAGATGAATTACCACCAGATTTCCGGGGTCACCCCGGCCCAGGTGGATGCCGCTTACCTGGCCATCCTCGAGCAGGAGCAGCAGCCGCTGGATGGGGTCAGACAGATCCTCGGGCAGGAGTTCTGGAAGGAGTACATGGAGATCCAGTATCTGCAGGAGCTCAGCGCGAAAGAGGCGCTGCGCGAGACCAAGAGCGATGCCCTGCTGGACCTGCAATCGGCACAGGAACGCTGGTTCAACAATGGAAACCTGCCCGAGGAAGAAAAGACCCGGCTGCAAGCGGTTATAAAAGCCTCGGCCGGCACCCTGGGCAAGTCCGAGCAGGAAGTATTTGCCCGGCCCATGACCGACGCCGAATACCAGGCCCTCTACGAAGCCATCGGACGTGAACACAGCGACGAGATGGAGCGCCTGACCCTGGAGGCGTTGCGCGAGCACGGACTGGCGAGCTGAACCCAAAGAGGCTGCGGCCCTGAGCCAGGCCGAAACAGGTGGCGAACGGGCTGCTGCGTCGAAAATGTCCGATTGACAGTCAGCCCTATCACCTTTACGTTAACGTAAAGGTGAACAATCACTCACACCCACGCCTTGCTCAACCCATAACAACAGGTGCCCCATGAGCTATCCGACCCTGAACTTCGCCCTCGGTGAAACCCTAGACATGCTTCGCGACCAGGTGCGGACCTTTGTCGCCCGGGAGCTGGCGCCGAGGGCCGCGCAAATCGACGTGGACAACCTGTTCCCCGCCGATATGTGGCGCAAGTTCGGCGACATGGGCCTGCTCGGCATCACTGTTCCGGAAGAGTACGGCGGCGCCGGCCTGGGTTACCTGGCCCATGTGCTGGTGATGGAAGAAGTCAGCCGCGGCTCGGCCTCGGTCGCCCTCTCCTACGGCGCCCACTCCAACCTCTGCGTCAACCAGATCAACCGCAACGGTAATCACGAACAGAAAACCAAATACCTGCCCAAACTGATCAGCGGCGAGCATGTCGGCGCCCTGGCCATGAGCGAACCCAATGCCGGCTCCGACGTGGTCTCGATGAAATTGCGCGCCGACAAACGCGGCGACCGCTACGTGCTCAACGGCAGCAAGACCTGGATCACCAACGGCCCCGACGCCAACACCTACGTGATTTATGCCAAGACCGAGCCGGAAAAGGGCGCCCACGGCATCACCGCCTTTATTGTCGAGCGCGACTGGAAAGGCTTCAGCCGCAGCAACAAGTTCGACAAGCTCGGCATGCGCGGCTCCAACACCTGCGAGCTGTTCTTCGATGACGTCGAAGTACCGGAAGAGAACATCCTCGGCGTGCTCAACGGTGGCGTGAAGGTGCTGATGAGCGGCCTCGACTACGAGCGCGTGGTGCTCTCCGGCGGCCCGACCGGGATCATGCAGGCCTGCATGGACCTGGTGGTGCCCTATATCCACGACCGCAAGCAGTTCGGCCAGAGCATCGGCGAGTTCCAGCTGATCCAGGGCAAGGTCGCCGACATGTACACCCAGCTCAATGCCAGCCGCGCCTACCTGTATGCGGTGGCCCAGGCCTGCGAACGCGGCGAGACCACCCGCAAGGACGCCGCCGGGGTGATCCTCTACAGCGCCGAGCGCGCGACCCAGATGGCCCTCGATGCAATCCAGATCCTCGGCGGCAACGGCTATATCAACGAATTCCCCGCCGGACGCCTGCTGCGCGACGCCAAGCTGTATGAGATCGGCGCCGGCACCAGCGAGATCCGTCGCATGCTGATCGGCCGCGAACTGTTCAACGAAACCCGCTGAGGGGCGCGCACATGGCAATCCTGCACACGCAACTCAATCCGCGTTCGGCCGAGTTCGCCGGCAACCGCGCGGCGATGCTCGAACAGGTCGTCGCCCTGCGCACCCTGCTGGCCCAGGTCCAGCAAGGCGGCGGGCCGAAGGCCCAGGAACGGCACACTTCGCGGGGCAAACTGCTGCCCCGGGAGCGGATCAACCGCTTGCTCGATCCCGGTTCACCGTTCCTGGAAATCAGCCAGTTGGCGGCGTATGAGGTCTACGGCGAAGACGTACCAGCCGCCGGAGTGATTGCCGGGATCGGCCGTGTCGAAGGCGTCGAATGCATGATCGTGGCCAACGATGCCACGGTCAAAGGCGGCTCCTACTACCCCCTCACGGTGAAAAAACACCTGCGGGCACAGACCATCGCCCAGCAGAATCGCCTGCCGTGCATCTACCTGGTGGACTCCGGCGGCGCCAACCTGCCGCGCCAGGATGAAGTGTTCCCGGACCGCGAGCACTTCGGGCGGATCTTCTTCAACCAGGCCAATATGAGCGCCCAGGGCATCCCGCAGATCGCCGTGGTCATGGGCTCCTGCACCGCCGGCGGGGCCTATGTGCCGGCGATGGCCGACGAAGCGATCATGGTCCGCCAGCAGGCGACCATCTTTCTCGCCGGTCCCCCGCTGGTGAAAGCCGCCACCGGTGAAGTGGTCAGCGCCGAGGACCTGGGCGGTGCCGATGTGCACTGCAAGATCTCCGGCGTGGCCGACCATTACGCAGAGAACGATGAACACGCCCTGGCCCTGGCCCGGCGCAGCATCGCCAATCTCAACTGGCGCAAGCTCGGCGAGTTGCAGCAACGCACGCCGATCGCGCCGCTGTACGGCAGCGACGAGCTGTATGGCGTGGTGTCGGCGGATGCCAAGCAACCGTTCGACGTGCGCGAGGTCATTGCCCGGCTGGTAGACGGCTCGGTATTCGATGAGTTCAAGGCGCTGTTCGGCACCACCTTGGTCTGTGGTTTCGCCCACCTGCACGGTTACCCCATCGCGATCCTGGCGAACAACGGCATCCTCTTCGCCGAAGCCGCGCAGAAAGGCGCGCACTTTATCGAACTGGCCTGCCAGCGCGGCATCCCGCTGCTGTTCCTGCAGAACATCACCGGTTTCATGGTCGGCCAGAAATACGAGGCCGGCGGTATCGCCAAGCATGGCGCCAAGCTGGTCACCGCCGTGGCCTGCGCCAAGGTGCCGAAATTCACCGTGATCATCGGCGGCAGCTTCGGCGCCGGCAACTACGGCATGTGCGGGCGCGCCTATGACCCGCGTTTCCTGTGGATGTGGCCGAACGCGCGGATCGGCGTGATGGGCGCCGAACAGGCCGCCGGGGTGTTGGTGCAGGTCAAGCGCGAGCAGCACGAGCGCAATGGCGAAGGCTTCACGGCGCAACAGGAAGCCGAGATCAAGCAGCCGATCCTCGACCAGTACGAACACCAGGGGCACCCGTATTACTCCAGTGCCCGGCTGTGGGACGACGGCGTCATCGACCCGGCCCAGACCCGCGAAATCCTCGGCCTGGCACTCTCGGCCGCCCTCAACGCGCCGATCGAACCGAGCCGCTTCGGCGTGTTCCGGATGTGACCATGAGGCCCTATCGCCGCCCCTCTCCCAGTGGAGCCCGCACCGTGACCGACTTCAACACCCTCGAATTGCAGCTCGACCCCCGGGGCTTTGCCACCTTGTGGCTGAGCCGCGAAGACAAGAACAACGCCTTCAACGCCGAGATGATCCGCGAGTTGATCCTTGCCCTGGAGATGGTCCAGGCCAACGCCGCCCTGCGTTTCCTGGTGCTGCGCGGCCGTGGCCGGCACTTCAGCGCCGGCGCCGACCTGGCCTGGATGCAGCAATCGGCCCAGCTCGACTACGCCACCAACCTCGACGATGCCCGCGAACTGGCCGAACTGATGTACAACCTGGCCAAGCTGAAAGTCCCCACCCTGGCGGTGGTCCAGGGCGCGGCCTATGGCGGCGCCCTTGGCCTGATCGGCGCCTGTGACATGGCCATCGGCGCCGACGATGCGCAGTTCTGCCTCTCGGAAGTGCGCATCGGCCTGGCCCCGGCGGTGATCAGCCCGTTCGTGGTCCAGGCCATCGGCGAGCGTGCCGCCCGCCGCTACGCCCTGACCGCTGAACGCTTCAGCGGCCTGCGGGCTCGCGAGCTGGGCCTGTTGTCGGAAACCTGCCCAGTCGGCGAGCTGGATCAGCAAGTCGCGGCCTGGATCGACAACCTGCTGCTCAACAGCCCGCAAGCCATGCGCGTGAGCAAGGAACTGCTGCGGGAAATCGGCAGCGGCGAACTCAGCCCGGCACGGCGGCGTTATTGCGAAAACGCCATTGCCCGTATCCGCGTCAGCGCCGAAGGCCAGGAAGGCCTGCGGGCCTTTCTGCAAAAACGCCCGCCGAGCTGGCAGGCCGAGTCCACCGCCAAGGAGCCGCGCTGATGAGCACGCCCGTGATCACTTCCATCCTGGTGGCCAATCGCGGCGAAATCGCCTGCCGGGTCATGCGCACCGCCAAGGCCCTGGGCCTGACCACGGTCGCCGTGCACAGCGCCATCGACCGTGATGCCCGGCATAGCCGCGAAGCCGATATCCGCGTCGACCTGGGGGGCAGCAAGGCCGCCGAGAGCTACCTGCAAATCGACAAACTGATCGCCGCCGCCCAGACCAGCGGTGCCCAGGCGATTCACCCCGGTTACGGTTTTCTCTCGGAAAATGCCGGCTTTGCCCGGGCCATCGAGGCCGCCGGCCTGGTGTTCCTCGGCCCGCCCGCCAGCGCCATCGATGCCATGGGCAGCAAGTCCGCGGCCAAGGCCCTGATGGAGACTGCCGGGGTACCGCTGGTGCCGGGTTATCACGGCGCGGCCCAGGACCTGGAAACCTTCCGCGCCGCCGCCGAGCGTATCGGCTACCCGGTGCTGCTCAAGGCCACCGCCGGCGGTGGCGGCAAGGGCATGAAAGTGGTCGAGGACGTCAGCCAGCTGGCCGAAGCCCTGGCCTCGGCCCAGCGTGAAGCGCAGTCGTCCTTCGGCGACTCGCGGATGCTGGTGGAGAAATACCTGCTCAAGCCGCGGCATGTCGAGATCCAGGTGTTCGCCGACCAGCACGGCCACTGCCTGTACCTCAACGAGCGCGACTGCTCGATCCAGCGCCGTCACCAGAAGGTCGTCGAGGAAGCCCCGGCGCCGGGCCTGAGTGCACAACTGCGCCAGGCCATGGGCGAGGCGGCGGTGCGCGCGGCCCAGGCCATCGGTTATGTCGGTGCCGGCACCGTGGAGTTCCTGCTGGACGCCCGTGGCGATTTCTTCTTTATGGAAATGAACACCCGCCTGCAGGTCGAGCACCCGGTCACCGAAGCCATTACCGGCCTCGACCTGGTGGCCTGGCAGATTCGCGTGGCTTGCGGTGAAGTGCTGCCGATCACCCAGGAACAGGTGCCGTTGCATGGCCATGCCATCGAAGTGCGCCTGTACGCCGAAGACCCGGGCAATGACTTCCTGCCGGCCACCGGGCGCCTGGAGCTTTATCGCGAGTCGGCGCCAGGGCCGGGACGTCGGGTCGACAGCGGCGTGGCCGAGGGCGACAGCGTCTCGCCGTTCTACGATCCGATGCTCGGCAAGCTGATCGCCTGGGGCGAGACCCGCGAACAGGCGCGCCTGCGCTTGCTGGCGATGCTCGACGAATTCGTGATCGGCGGGCTGAAAACCAACCTCGGTTTTCTCCGGCGGATCGTTGCCCATCCGGCGTTTGCCGAGGCAGAACTGGATACCGGCTTTATTCCCCGTTATCAGGAAGATCTGCTGCCGCAACCGGGCGCGCGTACCGATGAATTCTGGCAGGCGGCCGCCCAGGCCTTCCTGCAGAGCCAGGCCCCTGGCGTACGGGCGGACGACCCCGCCTCGCCTTGGGCCCAGGGCAACGGTTTTCGCAGCGGGATGCCGGCGCAAAGCGTGGTGCACCTGAGCTGCGAGGGTGAGGACCGCGCCGTCAGCCTGACGTCGGACACCCGGCTTGAACTGCACGATGAGTACCTGTCGACGGAGCATGCCGGCGTTCGCCGTCGACATCGAGTGATCAGCGGGGCCGACGGGCTCTATCTGCATTGGCAGGGCGAGTGCCACAAGATCACCCGCTTCGACCCGATTGGCGCCGTCGACAGCGGCCACGGCCACCATGGCGGCCTGAGCGCGCCGATGAACGGCAGCATCGTGCGGGTGCTGGTGGAAGTCGGGCAAAGCGTCGAGGCCGGGGCCCAGTTGGTGGTGCTGGAAGCGATGAAGATGGAACACAGTATCCGCGCGCCCCAGGCGGGCGTGATCAAGGCGCTGTATTGCCAGGAAGGTGAAATGGTCAGCGAAGGCAGTGCGTTGGTGGAGCTGGAATCCTGACTCTCGACTCGCCACGGACATTGTGGGAGCCGGCTCGCCGGCGATGAGGCCGGCACGTCTTGCATCGATCTTGCGGACGCCTGGGCTTTTGTGGGAGCGGAGCTTGCCCGCGAAGAACGATGACGCGGTATACCTGATACACCGCAGCGCATTCTTCGCGGGCAAGCTCCGCTCCCACAGGTGAACGCGTCACGAACGGAGCCAACCCTCAGAACTTCGCGGTCGCCTGCACCACCACGCCGATCACGCAACAATCCTCGCCAACCGGAATCTTCGGCCAGGTCGGGTTCAGCGGCTTGAGATAGGGTTGCCCACCCTCCTCCATCCACTGGCGGAAAATCGCTTCCTCCCCCTCCCGCAGGCGGGCAACCACCAGGCTGCCGGCCTTGACCTCCCGATCCGGGTCCACCAGCACCATCATGCCCTCGGGCACGCTGGTGCCGGACGGAGCCGTCATCGCATCCCCCACCACCTGCAACCAGAACGCCGCCGGGGCGTAATGATCGGTCACCTCGTAACGCCCGGCGTACTCGCCCTTCGCCGAGTCCTGCAACGTGGCAACCACCTGCCAGTCGCTGACCGGGTAACGAAACGCCGAAGTGATGTCGTAGACCTGCTCGTCCCGCTCCTCGGGGGCCTGGGCCGCCACCGCGCGGTCGCGAACCAGCAGGACCACCTCCAGGTGCCCGAGCCCGAGCGCCTGGAGGACCTTGTTCATCATCACGAGATCAGGCTTGCGCCTTTTGTTCAGCCAATGACCGACACCGCCCTGGGTGATGTCCAGGCGTTCGCCAAGTTTTTCCTGCGAAAGACGAAGCTCTTCGAGCTTGGCCTTCACCAACGCTATCCATTTATCCATGGACGGAACAATACGGACAGTACTTCAGCGCTCAATACACAAAATGTATTGTTTGTGACAAGCAACGCAATACCAATAGTACTAATCTTGGAGAGTTGATTTGAACTTCCTCTGAAAGGCAGGCCCCTCATGACTTCCATCACGACAGAAAGCCCTCGAACCGACTCGAAAAGCCCCCTCGCATCCCTCAAGGATCGCGCCGCCGCCCAACGTGCACTCGACTATTATTTGAAACCAGCTGTTTCAACGGCCGCCTGCGCGGCGAACACCAGCGATGACCCCCTCCACCAGAAGCTCTTTGCCGTACGCGACGACCTGGATATCGAGGACGCCATGATCCAGGCCTCGGACCTGCTGCGCTGCGCGGCGGCGGCCGCCTACGAAGCCGCGAACAGCGCGAACCGCGACCTGGGTTGTTCGGTGGTGTACATGATCGACATGGCCAAGGCCCTGGTGGACCGCGTCGTGCAGATACAAACCCGCACGACGTGAGTCCGCCATAGCCAGGGGATAACCGACTTTGGGGAAGGAATGGGAAAATAATATCCGCGAAGAACGGGAAAAGACTTGATCTTCAAATGATAATGATTATTATTGCTACAAGCTGATCGCGAGATCGGTCGATAACCCGGAGACCTCAGGTCGGACTCCTGGATTATCTCCTCATCAGGCTAATCACGGTTTTTGACCCGGCTTTTTGCCGGGTCTTTTTTTGCACCCGCTTTATTCGCGGGCTTGGCTTCAGGCTGATGAAGACAGGTGCACTGCCCTCTGGGTGGGCAGTCATGACCTCGCGCCTCGGCTAATACGCCATCGAGGTGTAGAGTAGCCACCACAAAAAGCCTTTTCAGGTACTCACCCGTGGTTCTATCTCCTCTCAAAATCAGCAGCGACTTCGACAGCGGCAATATCCAGGCACTGGACACCAGCAACCCGCACCACCTGCTCCTGGCCATCGAGCCGGATACCCGCAGCCAGCACTTCCAGTGGTTCCATTTCAAGGTTGAAGGCCTGCGCGTGGGCGAGACCTACACCTTCGAACTGAGCAATGCCAGCCAGTCCTCCTACAACAAGGCCTGGACCGGCTACCGCGCCGTCGCCTCCTATGATCACCAGAACTGGTTCCGCGTCGACACCCGTTTCGACGGCGAAAGCCTGCATATCAGCCTGGTGGCCGAACAGGAGCAGGCCTGGTTCGCCTACTTCGAACCCTACAGCCGCGAACGCCATGACTGGTTGATCGAGCAGGCCCTGACCCACGCCGGCACCGAGTTGCTGGCCGTCGGTAAAAGTGTCGAAGGCCGGGATATCCAGCTGTTGCGCAAGGGCAACGGCGCCGAGGGCCGGCGCAAGGTCTGGATCATCGCCCAGCAGCATCCGGGCGAGCACATGGCCGAATGGTTCATGGAAGGCGTGATCGAGCGCCTGCAACAGGAGGACGATGCCGAGCTGCGCGACCTGCTGACCCGCGCCGACCTTTACCTGGTGCCCAATATGAACCCGGACGGGGCCTTCCACGGGCATCTGCGCACCAACGCCATGGGCCAGGACCTGAACCGTGCCTGGCAGAACGCCAGCCAGGAAATCAGCCCCGAAGTCCTGTTCGTCCAGCAGCAGATGGCCAAGCATGGCGTCGATCTGTTCGTCGATGTCCATGGCGACGAGACCATCCCCTATATCTTCACCGCCGCCTGCGAAGGCAACCCCGGCTACACACCACGTATCGCCCAGTTGGAAAGCCGCTTTCGCAGTCATCTGAGCGCGCTCACGGCGGATTTCCAGACCACCCACGGCTACGCCCGCAGCCTGCCCGGCCAGGCCAATATGACCCTGGCCTGCAACAGCGTCGGCCAGCGCTACGACTGCCTGTCGCTGACCCTGGAAATGCCCTTCAAGGACAACGACGACGCCCCGGACCTGCACGCCGGCTGGTCCGGCCAGCGCTCGAAGCAGTTGGCCAAGGACTTGCTCAGCAGCGTCGCGGATATCGTCGAACACCTGCGCTGAAGCGGCACGGTGGTGCAAGGGCCCGCGCCATTGCACCCCGCGCCGAAGCCCCTCAGCCGGCCGTGCAGGCGGGTGGAGCCTCCACTTGCGCCACCAGCCGGGCAATCAACCAGGACGCCGCCGGACCTGGCGGCGTGTCGGTTCGATAAATCGCATCAAGCCCATAAGGGCCGCCGCGCATATCCGGCAGGTCCAGGCTGACCAGGCGCCCACTGGCCAGGTCCTCGGCCACCATCGGCGCGGGCATGTTGCCCCAGCCGACCCCTTCGCGCAGCAGCATCAACTTCGAGCCCAGGTCCGCCAGGCGCCAGGTGCGGGTGCCGAGCACGCCGAACTCCTGGTTGCGGGTCAGGCTCGAACGGTCCGAGAGCACCAATTGCACATGCTCACGGCCAGCCCCGGGCAGGTTCACACCCTGGGCCAGCGGATGACTGGGCGAGGCCACTGAAATCAGCTGGACACTGCCCACCCCGACCCGCTCCAGCCCCGCCATGCCGCGACTGAAAAAACCACTGACACCGACACTCGCGCGCCCCTCCAGCACCAGTTGCGCCACCGCCCCCAGGGCCTCCACGTGCAGGTGCAGGAGCACCGTGGGGAATTGCGCGCGAAAGCCCTTGAGCACATCCACCAGGCGCGCCGCCGGCAGCATCACATCGACCACCAGGTGAATTTCGGCTTCCAGCCCCTGCAGCAGCCCCTTGACCTTGGCCCGCAAGCCATCGATGCCACTGTAGATGGTCCGCGCCTCGGTCAGCACCGTACGGCCGGCGTCGGTCAACTGCGGCTTGCGCGTGGTGGTACGATCAAACAACTGCACCCCCAGTTGCAGTTCCAGATTGGCGATGGTGTAGCTGATCACCGAAGTGGCGCGACTGAGCTTGCGCGCGGCCGCGGCAAAACTGCCGGTTTCGACCACGGTCAGCAGCACCCGCAATTGGTCGAGGGTCGGTGTGCCGGGATTGGGAATCATGGGGCGGGCTCCTGGAGGCGTTCGATATTTTCGAACCTAATCCTCGAAATTATTCGGCTATTGCGTACGTTAGCGCGATGGCAGACTGCACACCACTCCGACGCACCATGGTGGTCGCGTCGCTCTCATAGGTACAAGTCCATGTCCAACACCGCCAATGCCAACTCCGCACTCCACAGTCAATCCGACAGCGCCAGCGCTTCGGCTGCCATCGCCCTCGCCGGACGCGTCCTGCTGGCCGCGATCTTCCTGCTCTCGGGCTTCTCGAAGATCGCCAACCCGGCCGGTATGATCGGCTACATCGAATCGGTGGGCCTGCCCCTGCCACAGCTGGCGCTGATCGCGGCGATCGTCGTCGAAGTCGGCGGCAGCCTGCTGTTGATCCTCGGTTACCGCACCCGCGCGGTCGCCCTGGTCATGGCACTGTTCACCGTGGTCACCGCCCTGGCGTTCCACAATCACCTGGGCGACCAGAACCAGTTCATCCACTTCTTCAAGAACATCGCCATGGCCGGTGGCCTGTTGCAGGTGGTCGCTTTCGGTGGCGGTCGCCTGAGCCTGGATGCTCGTCGCAAAGCCTGACCGGGCGGTTATAAAACCGGTCCTTGGCCTCGCCGGACACGATGTGCAAGGATGTTCCCTTGCACAGCGTTGTCTGCCGGCCCGCCAAGGATTTTTCATGACTGCCCTCACCGCCCACGCCCCGGTCAAACCGGGACGCCTGGAACAGATGTCGACCCGTATCGCCTTCTTTATCGCCGGTTTCGGCGTCGCCGCCTGGGCACCGCTGGTGCCTTACGCCAAGGCCCGCGCCGGGCTCGATGAGGGCACCCTGGGGCTGTTGCTGTTGTGCCTCGGGGTCGGCTCGATCATCGCCATGCCAGTGGCCGGTGCCCTGGCCTCACGCTTCGGTTGCCGACGGGTGCTGAGCGTCGGCACTTTGCTGATCTGCCTCGCGCTGCCGCTATTGGCCACGGTCAGTTCGATTCCCTGGCTGGTGGCCAGCCTGTTTCTGTTCGGCGCCGGGCTCGGCGCGGTGGACTCCACCGTCAACCTGCAAGCGGTGATCGTCGAGCGCGCCAGCGGCAAGACCATGATGTCGGGCTTTCACGGGCTGTTCAGCCTCGGCGGGATCTCCGGCGCCGCCGGGGTCAGCACGCTGCTGGGCCTGGGGCTGTCGCCCCTGGGAGCGATTGGCGTGGTGATCGTGTTTCTGCTGGCGGCGCTGTACAAGGCCGCCCCGCACCTGTTGCCCTATGGCAGTGAAAGCTCGGGACCGGCCTTTGCCGTGCCCCATGGCGTGGTGTTGTTTATCGGCCTGCTGTGCTTTGTGGTGTTCCTCGCCGAAGGTGCGATGCTCGACTGGAGCGCGGTGTTTCTCAGCGCCGAGCGCCAGGTCGCGGACGCCTATGCGGGCCTCGGCTACGCGGCCTTTGCCCTGACCATGACGGTCGGACGGCTGACCGGCGATGCCATCGTCCGGCGTCTGGGGGCGAAAAAAGTGATTGTCTTCGGCGGGCTGACCGCCGCGGCCGGCCTGGCCCTGGCCACGCTGGTGCCGGCCTGGGAAGCCGCGTTGATCGGTTATGCGCTGGTGGGCGCCGGGTGCTCGAATATCGTGCCGGTGCTGTACACCGCCGTGGGCAAGCAGAAGGTCATGGCGGAAAACATCGCCGTGCCGGCGATTACCACCCTGGGGTATGCGGGGATTCTGGCGGGACCGGCGGCGATCGGTTTTATCGCCCATGCCAGTTCGTTGAACCTGGCCTTTATGGTGATCGCGGTGATGCTGGTGGGAGTGGCGGTCAGCGGGCGAATCCTGCGCACCTGAAATGACACAACCTTCGTAGGAGCAGGCTTGCTGGCGATCCAGGCGACGCGGTATGACAGGACACCGCGTCGATTCCATCGCCAGCAAGCCGGCTCCTACAGGATGGGGTCAGCCGTCAGTCGATCAGAACCCTACACTGGCCTGCACAAAGAAGGTCCGTGGTTCACCCACGTAGATCCCCGCATTGTTGTCGCTCGACCGGGTGAAGTACTGCTGGTCAAAGACGTTACGCACCCCCGCCCCCAATTTCAGGTTCGACAGCTGCGCGCCGAAATCATAGGCACCGCGCAGATCCCAGGTCATGTAGCCGGGAATATTGCCGTACTGGCCGTCAGCGGTCGGCGTGGTGATGTAGTTGCCGTTGAAGCTGCCGTCGGCGTTGCTCCCGGTCCCCGGCGCGCGCTGGGAAGACTGGGCGAAACCGTCGAGGTTGTAGGTCCAGCGATTGACCGCATAACGCAAACCGACATTCAGCACCTCCCGCGAGTACAGCGGCAGGTCACGGCCCTTGAAGCCCGGGATATCGCCCTGGGAGGTCGCCTTGGTGTAGGTCAGGCCGACATTCGCGGTCAGGCCCTCGAGCGCCGGGTTGAGGTCCGCCAGGTTGTAATGCGCGGAGGTTTCAATACCCCGGTGAGCGGTGGCGCCCAGGTTGGTCCAGCCCACATCGTTGCTGACGTATTGCAGCTCATCGGAGAAGTCGATGTAGAACAACGTCATCTCTGCGCCCCAGGTGCCGTTGTCATAGCGCGTGCCCAGTTCGTAGGTCTTGGCCTTTTCCGGTTGCAGGCCATTGGCCGTGCTGTTGCCATTGCCACCCTGGGCAATCTGGAAATATTGCAGGCTGCCGAAGGAGGTTTCGTAGTTGGCGAAGACTTTCCAGGCATCGGAGAGGTGGTACATCACGCTCAGGGCCGGCAGCGGCTCGTTGCTGTCGACGCTGCGGAACTTCTCCTGGACCGGCACGTAGTTGGTCCCCGGCACGGCCCGATCATGCCAGTTGCTGCTGATGCGCTCGAAGCGGATACCCGGGGTGATGGTCCATTTGCCGATATCGATCTTGTCATCGAGGTAGAAGGCATTGGCCTCGGTGCCGCCGGTGCGGTCCTGGTAGATATGCCCGTCGGAGGTCGGCGTCAGGGTCGGCACGCCGTTGACCAGGGCCACGCGGCTGGTGGCCTCATGCATGCCTTCCTTCAGGTAGCGGTAGCCGACGCTGACTTCCTGGGTGGTCGGGCCCAGGTCGAAGACGTGGGACGCCCGTGGCTCGATGCCAAAGGTGTAGTAGCTGCGCGGGTAGGCGCTGAGGGTCTGGAGGTCGCGGGCGGCGATATTGCTGCCACGGAAACTGTCGGTGTAGTAGGTCAGCACTTCGACCTGGGTCTGGTCATCCACCTGCCGTTTGTACTTGAAGGAGATATCCTTGCGCCGGCCGGTGAAGTTGTCGTAGTTGCGCACCGACTGGTAAGGATTGGCGTCGTACTGTTTCTGGGTCAGGCCGCCGGGCATGTCCGCATTGGCATCGTAGTAATGCAGGTTGAGGGAGAAGTCGTCCTGGTCGGTAGGCGCCCAGTGGGTCTTGAGCAGGACATCGTTGATGTCGTTGCCGTTGTTGCTTTCCCGATAACCCTCGCCCTTCACGCCGGAATACAACAGCGCCGCGCCAAAACCGTTGTCCGCGGTGCCGCCGAGGAACGCCGTGTCGAGGTGCTTCACACCGCCGTAACGCGAGGTTTCCAGGGTGCTGCCGATCTCGCCGGAGAATTTCTCGGGGATCGCCCGGGTCACGAAGTTGATCACGCCGCCGACGTTCTGCGGTCCATAACGCACGGAACCGGCACCGCGTACCACGTCGATGCTGTCCAGGTTGCCGACCGACACCGGGGCCATCGACAACTGGGGCTGGCCGTACGGGGCGAACGCCGCCGGCACGCCGTCGATCAGCACGGTGGAACGTGGCGACAGACGGGACGTCAGGCCGCGCACGCCGACGTTAAGGGAAATATCGCTACCGCCGGTGCCGTTGTTTTCCTGCACCTGCACGCCGGGCACGGTACGCAGGGCGTCCTTCACGTTCATCGCGCCCTGCTCGACCATCGCCTGGCGACGGATCACGGTCCGCGCCCCCGGATGGTTCTGCACAATCGCCTGGTCGGCGTCGCCGAGCCAGTCACCCACCACCTTGACATCCAGCGGCGCCAGTTCCAGGGCACCGGCGGTGGCCGGCGCGGCGGCACGCAAGGTCACCGAGCCGTCCTTGAGGTCATAGTCCAGGCCGCTGCCGCGCAGCAGCACGTTCAGGGCTTCTTCCGGCGACAGCTTGCCGTCGACCGCCGGGGCAAGCTTGCCGGCCACCAGTTGCGGGCTGAAAAACACTTGCAGGGAGGTTTGCTGTCCCAACTGACTCAGGGCCGACGCCAGGGGCTGGGCCTGGATATGGATGGCCGCGTCCCCCTGAGCCGCCTGGCTCAGGGGGGCAACGGCACTGATCGCCAGGGCCAGGGCAAAGACCGGGGAACTGGGCAGTGCGTTGCGGATCGCCTGGTAAAGCGCGTTGGGTGTGTTGTTCACGTCTGACCTTGTCCTGTAGTTCGCCATTGCATGCGATTGTTAATGCAAACCAGTTGCAGCTGGACAAGAAGACGAAGAACTCGAAAAAAACCTGAATCTATTTTGCAATTATTTCCTGGGCACCGTCGGCACGGGTCCTGACGGCCACTGGCAGGATGCTCGGCAAGGCCCTGAGCAGGGCCTCGGTATCGTTGAGCTTGAACACGCAGGTCAAGCGCAGATTGCCCACCGCCGGAGAAGCGACACCCAGGGGCTTGTCCCGGTAACGCGAGACTTCCTGCACCACATCGCTGAGGCGGGCATTGTTGAAGACCAGCTTGCCGCTGCGCCAGGCGGTGAGTTCGTCGGCGTTCACCGCTTCCGCCGCGGCCACCCGGCCCTGCTCATCGACACGGGTGCCCTGGCCCGCCGTGAGATTGACGAAATCCCCGTCCGCCGCGTCGCGGCCCTGGACCTTCACCGTGCCCGCCTCGACCACCACCCGGGTCTGCGCCGGATCGCGGCGCACATCGAAGCGCGTGCCAGTGACAGTGACCTTGCCGACCCCGGCCTGGACCACAAAGGGACGGCTGCTGTCGTGCTCGACACTGAACATCGCCTCGCCCTGCTCCAGCTCGACCGCGCGCCGGTCGCGCTGGTAATGCACGCGGACCCGGCTGCGGCTGTTCAGGTCGATGATCGAACCGTCGGGCAAGGCCACGTGTCGACGCTCACCAAGCACGCTGGCAAAGGTCGCGTCATAGGGCGCCGGATGATTCAGGCCGCTGAACAGCCCCAGGGCCAAGGCCACCGCGACCACCCCGGCGGCCACCGCATAACGCAGCAGCGGCCGGCGCTTGAGCCGCGCTGGAGGCTCGTCGCAGAGCGCCTGCAAACGCGCCTGGGGCAGCAGGTCGGTGGCGCTCCAGAGTCCCTGGAGCAAGTCGAACTCATCCTGATGCAACGGATGCTCATGGCGCCAGGCGTCGAATTCGGCCTGTTGCCCGGCGCTCAACGGCGCCTCCCGGACCCGCACGAACCAGGTGGCGGCCTCATCGCGAACCGTGGCGCTATCACGATTCTCCATCATGCAAAATCCTTGTAGGAGCGAGCTTGCTCGCGATAAACGTCAACGATAACGCGGAGCCTCTGACTGACCGCAGTGCCCTGGAGATCATCGCGAGCAAGCTCGCTCCTACGGGTAGAAACGCACGGGAGCCTCATTGATCCGCTCCATCCAGGCGCTCGCGCAGATGCCGCAGGGTGCGAATCATATACTTCTCCACCATATTCTTGGACAGCCCGAGGCGCTCGGCGATCTCCGCCTGGGTCAGGCCCTCGATCTTCTGCCAGACAAAGGCCTTGCGACAATTGACGGGCAACTCGCCCAGGGCCCGCTCGATGGAGTCGGCAAGCTGGATGGCGTGCATGAAATGCTCCGGGTCGCCGGTAGGCGGTGCGCTGTGGTCAATCGCTTCCAGCTCCAGGGCCCCACGCCGGTCTTCGCGACGATAGGTATCCACCGCGATATTGCGCGCGGTCTGGTGCAGATAGGCCCGTGGTTGCTCGACGCCGGCGGCCTGGCTTTCCAGTACCCGCACAAAGGTATCGTGGGCCAGGTCCTCGGCTTGCTGACGGTTTCTCAGCCGACGGGTCCAGGTGCCGATCAACTCCTCGTAATGCTCGAAAAAACCGGGTCTGCGGGGTGGAGGGAGATTCATGGCGACAGGCTATGAAGGCGGAGCTCAAATAGTAATGCTTCCTATTAATAGCCGCAATTGATTCCGGTGCTCGCCCTTCTCAACGGCTCAGCGCAGTCCGTCAGAGCGCAAAGCTGTCGATAATTGCCTGTTTGACCAGCAGCACGGCGCCATCCGTCTGCGCATGGGTGCGCCAGCCAAGCTCGATGGGATAGTGCGGCAGGTCGATCGGACAGGGGAGCATCTGGATATCGCATAACCCGGCGATCGCCCGGGCGGCATGGGTGGGCAAGGTCGCCACCGCCGACGAGCCCTTCAACAGGAAGGGCAGTGCCGCGAAATGCGTGGTGGCGGTGACGACCTTGCGGCTCAGGCCGCGAGCCGCCAGCCCCTCGTCGACGATGCCGATAAAGCCCCCCGAGGAAATCAGGATATGCTCGCGGGCCACATAGTCCTGCAGATCGAGGGTCGTCCTGTCGCCCAGGCTGGCGCGATCCACCAGGCATGCATAACCGCCCTCCCCGAGCAACTGCCGACCCAGCAGCCGATTGGGGATACCGCCGGCGGTGATGGTCAGATCGAACTGGCGCTCCATCAGGGCATCGACCGCGATCTGGCTGTGGGTCTGGCGAAAGATCAGCCGCAGGTTTTTCGCCCGTTGCGCCACGGTTTCAATCAGCTGGCGACCGAGGGCGATTTCAAAGTCGTCGGACAGGCCGATGGTCACAGAACGCCCTTCATAACCGGCCAGGGACGGCTGAACCAGGGAAAAACTCTGGCGACATTTGTTCAAGGCGTCGGAGATCACCGGCTTGAGCTGGTTGGCGATCAGGGTCGGCGACAGGCCCCGGCCGGTGCGGACAAAGAGTTGATCGCCGTACATCGCGCGCAGGCGATTCAAGGCGGCGCTGACCGCCGACTGGGTCAGCCCGAGCTGCAACGCCGCGCGACTGGCGCTGCCCTCGTCATGCAGGGCCTCGAAGACCTTGAGCAGGTTGAGATCGGTATTGTTGATATTCATCCGGCTTGTACTGCTTGCAAATAAGGCAGCCAGATTAATACATCATCCCCAAGGCGTCGCGACCTGCCTCAGCCGCTCAACCCGGGTTGCCGGCCAGCTCAGTCCCCTTCGCCTCCTCCAGCAAGGCCTGGATCACCCTTTCCTGCTCGGCATAAGCGCCTTCGCCAAAATGGCTGTAGCGCACATGGCCCTTGGCGTCGATCAGATAATGCGCCGGCCAGAACTGATTATCGAAGGCGTGCCAGATCCTGTAGTCGCTGTCGACAGCCACCGGGTAGCCGATGCCGAGCCGCCTGACCTGCTGGCGGATATTGCCCGGACTCCCCCCGCCGCCCCTGAGGTGCACCCAGGTCAGTCCTTTTTGGAATGATCCCTGGACCTTAATTCGTTTGAACCCGCCCCCCACCACCCGCAGAATTCAGCGCAAGTCCAGTCATCCCGATTTTGCGGAGTACCACCCCCATGAGCACCGCTGTCTTCGCCCACCCCGACGAGATCCGCGCGCAGTTTTCCCGTGCCATGTCGCAGATGTACAAGACCGAAGTGCCGCTCTACGGCGCGCTGATGGAGTTGGTCGCGCAGGTCAACGAACAGGTGCTGGGCAACAATGCCCAGGTTGCCGAAAGCCTGCGCCAGACCGGCGAGATCCGTCGCCTGGACATGGAACGCCACGGCGCCATTCGCGTCGGCACGGCGGCGGAACTGGCGACCCTGGCCCGACTGTTCGCGGTGATGGGCATGGAACCGGTGGGTTATTACGACCTGACTCCGGCCGGCGTGCCGGTGCATTCGACCGCCTTTCGCGCGGTGCATGAAACGGCCTTGCAGGTCAGCCCGTTCCGCGTCTTCACTTCGCTGCTGCGCCTGGAACTGATCGAGGAAGACGGGCTGCGGGAATTCGCCGAATGGATCCTCAGCCGGCGGAATATCTTCACCCCTCGCACCATCGAACTGATCGAAAAGGCCGAGATGAATGGCGGCCTCGATTCCGCCGATGCCGCCGAGTTCGTCCAGCAGGCACTGGAAACCTTCCGTTGGCACAACAGCGCCACGGTGTCCCTGGACGAGTACAAAAAGCTCAATGCCCAGCATCGGCTGATCGCCGATGTGGTGGCGTTCAGGGGGCCGCATATCAACCACCTGACCCCGCGCACCCTGGACATCGACGCGGTGCAAGCCGCCATGCCGGGCAAGGGCATCACCCCCAAGGCGGTGATCGAAGGCCCGCCCCGCCGTGAGTGCGCGATCCTGTTGCGCCAGACCAGCTTCAAGGCGCTGGAGGAAGCCATCACCTTTATCGGCCAGGACGCCAGCGAAACCGGCAGCCACTCGGCCCGTTTCGGCGAAATCGAACAACGCGGCGCGGCACTGACACCCAAGGGCCGCCTGCTCTACGACCGCTTGCTGAACGCCGCGCGGGAGGAACTCGGTGACTTCCCCAACGAGGCCAATGCCGCGCGTTATGAGCAGATCATGGCAAACACCTTCAAGGCCTTCCCCGACAACTACAGCGAGATGCGCAAGCAGGGGTTGGCGTACTTCCGCTACTTCCCCACCGAGAAAGGCATTGCGGCACGTAGCAGCGAATTGCCGCTGCGGGAGCTGGAAGCCTTGATCGAAGCCGGCCAGGTGAGTTTCGAGCCGTTGGTGTATGAGGACTTTTTGCCGGTGAGCGCGGCCGGGATCTTCCAGTCGAACCTGGGGGATGATGCCCAGGCGCATTACACCGGCAGCTCCAACCGCGAGCAGTTCCACCAGGCGCTGGGGCGTGAAACCATTGATGAGTTGCAGCTGTATGCGGCGACGCAACGGCGTTCGTTGTTGGCATGTTCGACCCGGTTGAATATCGCGCCGTTGGTCTGATCCATACGTGTGAACGCTGCATAACCCTGTAGGAGCCAGCTTGCTGGCGATGCAATCTGATAGCCGACATCGCCGTTGCCTGGAAAATCGCTATCGCCAGCAAGCTGGCTCCTACAGGGTTATGCAGCGTTCGGAACGGGCCAGCTATATCGCCTGCCCGGCCATCAACTCATTCAGCGCCACCACCAACGGCGCCCGCACCGACGCCCGCTGCCAGACAATCCCCAAAGTCCGAAACAGCCTCGGCTCCGGCACTTCCCAACGGCGCACACCCTGCCCCTCGTGATTGGCCTTCGGCCGGTCAGGCACCAATGCCACCCCCAGTCCCTCGGCGACGAACTTGACGATGATATCAATGCCATCCAGCTCGAACTGGGACTTCGGCTTGAGGCCATGCCCCTGCAGATAAGCCTCCACCAGCTTGCCGCCGACCACCTTGCGGCTGAAGCGGATAAACGGCTCTTCAACAAGGGTGGCCAGCACATCCTCGACCGGCATCGCCGTCGGCGTGATCAGCACCAGCGGTTCTTCCACCAGCGCCACCCACTCGCAGCTCTTGGGCAAGGCGAACAACGGATGCACGATCAACGCCGCATCCAGGTCGCCGCTCACCACCTGCTCCATCAACTCCTGGGAGTTGCCGGGCTCGATATAGATTTCGATCTCGGGATAACGTCGACGCCATTCATGCAGCGACGGCGGCAGCAGTTGCATCAAGGCATATTGGGTCGCCCCCAGCCGCAGGGGCCCGACCGGCAGCACACCGCTGGAGGCACTGGCCCGCAGGTCGCGGGTTTCGCGGACAATCAGCCGCGCCCGCTCGATAATCCGATGGGCCGCCGCGGTCGGCTTCACGGTATGCCCGCTGCGTCTGAGCAAGGCATTGTCGAGCTGTTTTTCCAGGGCCTTGATCTGCTGGGCCACGGTGGTCGGCGCCAGGTCCAGTTGACGCGCCGCCGCGGCAATGGAACCGCAGTCGATCACCGCCAGGAAAGTTTCGAGAAATAGAGTGTCCATCCACGGATTTTACGTTGTTCAACCCCGTGAACAAGCGCTTTTCAAGGGCAGCGGAAAACCGCAGATTAGGCCTTTGCCCACCCAGGAGCGCGACATGACCTCACAGCCCATTCAACTGGCCGATATCGAACAGGCCGCCCTGCGTATCCAGGGGCACGCCGTGGAAACGCCATTGCTGGAATTCCACAGCCTGAATGAACACTGCCAGGGCCGGGTGCTGGTCAAGCCGGAAGTGCTGCAACGAACCGGTTCGTTCAAGTTCCGTGGCGCCTACAACACCCTGGCCAGCCTCAGTCCCGAAGAACGCGCCCGTGGCGTGCTGGCCTTCTCCTCCGGCAACCATGCCCAGGGCGTGGCTTGCGCGGCCAGGCTGCTGGGCATCCAGGCGACGATCCTGATGCCCAGGGATGCACCCGCCTTGAAGATCCGCCGCACCCGCGAATATGGTGCCCAGGTGGTGCTGTTCGACCGCGAGACCGAAGACCGCGAGGCCATCGCCGCGACACTGACCGCCGAAAGCGGCGCGGTGCTGGTCAAGCCCTACGACGACCCACGGGTCATGGCCGGCCAGGGCACCCTGGGACTGGAGATCGCCCGCCAGGCCCGGGCGCTGGGCCTGCGTCCCGACGTGGCCCTGGTGCCCTGCGGCGGCGGGGGCCTGATTGCCGGGGTCAGCGTGGCCCTGCACAGTCAGTTTCCCGAGGTCGCGGTGTATGCGGTGGAACCGGAGGGTTTCGATGACACCGGGCGCTCCCTGGTCGCGGGCAGCCGGCAAAGTATCGCGCCGGGCGGCCATTCGATCTGCGATGCGATCCTGACCGCCGCACCGGGCGAGTTGACCTTCGAGATCAATCGCCGGCTGCTGCGCGGCGCGTTGACGGTCACCGACGCCGAGGTCCGCTTCGCCCTGAGATGGGCGTTCGAAAACCTCAAGCTGGTGGTCGAACCGGGCGGCGTGGTCGGCCTGGCGGCATTGCTGGCCGGGCGCATCGCGCTGGAAGGTCGCTGCGCGGTGGTGGTGTTGTCAGGGGGCAATGCCGACCCGGCGCTCTTCGCCAATGCATTGCTGACGAACGATTGAACGACGTCGGTGCAGGAGTGACGGCTTCCGCACCTCAGGCCTTCCCTTCCAGCGCCTGCAAGCGCCGATACAAGGTGCGTTCGCTCATCCCCAGGGTTTTCGCCAGTTCGCTGCGCGAGCCATCGAACATCGCCAGGGCGTGGGCCAATTGCTCCAACTCGTTGCGCCCACGCCGTCGCTGGGGTGCCGCCGACGCGGTTTCACGCCTCAGTTCGGCGGGCAGATCGGCCAGCCGGATCACCCCATCGTCGGTAAACAGCCGGGCCCGCTCCAGCACATTGCGCAGTTCGCGGATATTGCCCGGCCAGTCATGCAGCCCCAGGGCCTTCATCGCCGGCGGGTCGATACGCGGCACCGCCGTCGGCGCCAGGCGTTGCAACAGGCTGTCGATCAGCAACGGCAGGTCGTCACCGCGCTCGCGCAAGGCCGGCAGGCGAATCGGAAAGGCGCTGATACGGTAGAACAGATCCTGGCGAAAACTCCCGGCCGCGACCATATCCTTGAGCGGCTTGTGGGTCGCGCAGACCAGGCGGAAGTCCGAGTGCACGGTACGCAGGCTGCCCACCGGGCGAAAGCTGCCGGACTCGATCAGGCGCAGCAACTTGACCTGCATCGCCAACGGCACCTCACCGATCTCGTCGAGAAACAGCGTGCCGCCATGGGCCGCCTCGGCCAGGCCGATCTTGCGCTGCACAGCGCCGGTGAAAGCACCCTTTTCGTAACCGAAGAGCTCGCTCTCCAACAGGGTTTCGGTCAGGCCGGTGCAATCGACCACCACCAGCGGCCCGCCGGCCCGTGGACTGCCCTCGTGGAGGGCGCGGGCAAAGAGTTCCTTGCCGGTACCGGACTCGCCTTGCAGCAACACCGGAATCGGCGACGGCGCCGCCCGTTGCAAGGCACTCAAAGCTTCCTTGAACGGTGCCGAGCGACCCACCAGGCCCTGATGCTGCGGCTGGGCCGAGGCCACGGTGACGGTATTCAAGCGTTCGACATAACCCACCACTTCGCCCTGCGCGTCCAGCAACGGCCGCAGTTCCACGTCGACATGCTCGGGGCCACGGGGCGTGTGGTGAATATGCAGGACCCGCTCGGGCAAGCGGCTTTCATGGGCCTTGCGCATGGGGCAATGCTCGCCGGCCTGGTCGCAGGGCACCGCGAACTGATGGGAGACCCGAAAGCATTTCGCGCCGACATGGGGACGCCCCTCTACCCCGAACTGACGCTGGTAGGCGGTGTTGGCGGCGACGATGTTGTAGTCGGTGTCGAGGACGATGGTCGGCTGGAGGTCGTGTTCCAGATAGGACACCAGGGCCCGCATATCGGCTCGGGCAAGATCGGTGGCAAGGATGGTCATGGCAACTCCCGGGTGGAGGCAGGAGCTTAATCCATGCCAATGCTTTCTGCCATTAGCTGCCATCGACTGCCAGAATGACTGCCAATTTATCTGCCAAATGCTTCTAAATCAGAAAACGTCGGCGAATAGGTTGATATAAATCAGCAAACACAGCAGAAAATAAAAAACTAAGCTTGGCATGCTTATTGAACTCTTTGTCAGACAGGACCGGGACATTGAACACACCGCCTAACCTGTAGGAGCAGGGCTTGTCGGATCGCCGCGAAGGGGCCCCTGAGAACGCTAAAAGCTTCGCGGGCAAGCCCTGCTCCTACAGGACCGTGTGAACCCCATCCCCGCCGATGACACCAGGAGTACGCAATGACCTTTGGCGACAAGCTAGCCGTAGAAGCTTTTTTCGATCCCGATACCTGGACCATCAGCTACCTGGTGCTGGACACCAGTACCCGCTGCTGCGCACTGATCGACAGCGTGCTCGACTACGACCCCAAGTCCGGGCGCACCCGCACGGCATCAGCCGATCGCCTGGTCGCCAGGATCCACGAACTGGACGCCCGGGTGGAATGGATCCTGGAAACCCACGTCCACGCCGACCACCTCTCGGCGGCGGCCTACCTGAAGGAACAACTCGGCGCCAAGGTCGCCATCGGCAGCCATATCACCGTGGTCCAGCAGGTATTCGGCGAGCTTTTCAATGCCGGCAGCGACTTCCAGCGCGACGGCAGCCAGTTCGACGTGCTGCTGGGGGACAATGCCGAATTCAGCATCGGTACCCTGAAGGCCCGCGCCCTGCACACGCCAGGACATACCCCGGCCTGCATGAGCTACCTGATCGAGTCCGGCGACGAACGGGTCGCCTTTGTCGGCGACACCCTGTTCATGCCCGACTACGGCACCGCCCGCTGCGACTTCCCCGGCGCCGACGCACGCACCCTCTATCGCTCGATCCGCCAACTGCTGGCGCTGCCACCCCAGACCCGGCTGTTCATGTGCCACGACTACCTGCCGGGCGGTCGCGAGCTGCGCTACATGACCACCGTCGCCGAACAGCGCGCGGACAATATCCATATCCATGAGGGCATCGACGAAGACAGCTTCGTCAGCATGCGCGAGGCCCGCGACGCCACCCTCGATATGCCGGTGCTGATGCTGCCGGCGGTGCAGGTCAACATGCGCAGCGGCCACCTGCCCGAGCCGGAAGCCAACGGCGTGCGCTACCTGAAGATCCCGCTCAATGCCCTCTGAACCAGGACCCGACACCATGTCTTCGACTGCCGTTTCCCATCACCAGATCCTGATCGTCGGCGCCGGCGCGGCCGGTATCGCCGTGGCCGCCAGCCTGCTGGCCCGGGCGCCGGACCTGGATATCGCGATCATCGACCCGGCCGACACCCATTATTACCAACCCGGCTGGACCCTGGTCGGCGCCGGGGTGTTTCGTCCCGAGTCGACCGCCCGGCCCATGGCGTCACTGATTCCCCGTGGCGTGCGCTGGATCAAGGCGGCGGTCAGCGCCTTCGGCCCCCACGGCCACGAAGTGGTGCTCACCGACCAGAGCCGGGTCGGTTACGAACAGTTGATCGTCTGCCCCGGCCTGAAACTCGACTGGACGGCCATCGACGGGCTCGAAGAGACTCTCGGGCGCAATGGCGTGACTTCCAACTATCGCTACGACCTCGCGCCCTACACCTGGAAACTGGTGCAGGAGCTCAAGGAGGGCGAGGCCCTGTTCAGCCAGCCGCCAATGCCGATCAAATGTGCCGGTGCGCCGCAGAAGGCCCTGTATCTGTCCTGCGATCACTGGCTCGGGAGCGGACGCCTGGAGCAGATCAACGCGCGCTTCTTCAACGCCGGCGCCGTGCTGTTCGGCGTGGCCGACTATGTCCCCGCGCTGATGGAATACATCGACAAGTACGCGATCGACCTGCAATTCGGCCACAGCCTGGTGGCGGTCAATGGCCCGGCGAAACAGGCGACCTTCGCCCGCACCCTGGCCGATGGCACCCGGGAAACCCTGGTCCGCTCGTTCGATATGCTGCATGTGGTGCCGCCGCAGGTGGCCCCGGACTTTATCCGTTCAAGCCCTTTGGCCGACGCGGCCGGCTGGGTCGATGTCGATCCGGCCACCCTGCAACACCGTCAGTTTTCCAATATCCACGGCCTGGGCGACGTGACCAACACCAGCAATGCCAAGACCGCCGCCGCCGCGCGCAAGCAGGCGCCGGTGGTGGCTAACAACGTGCTGGTGGCCCTCGGCCGCCTGCCCCGGCAGGCCAGCTACGACGGTTATGGCTCGTGCCCGCTGACGGTGGAGCGCGGCAAGATCGTTCTCGCCGAATTCACCTACGGCGGCAAGCTGGCGCCGACCTTCGCCCCCTGGTTGCTGGACGGGCGCAGGCCGACGCGGCTGGCCTGGTGGCTGAAGGAGCGGATCCTGCCGCCACTGTACTGGCGCGGCATGCTCAAGGGCCGTGAATGGCTGGCGCGGCCGACATTGACGGCGGCCAAAACCCAACCATGAACGAACATCTTTTTCTGGGGGCGGGACTGGGTACGCTGATCGGCGCGATCCTGGCCCTGACCGGGGCCGGCGGCGGCATTCTCGCGGTACCGCTGCTGGTGTTCGGGCTGGGTTTGTCGATGGTCGAAGCAGCGCCCATCGGCTTGCTCGCGGTGGGTCTGGCGGCGGGTGTCGGGGCCTTGCTCGGCTTGCGCCAGGGGATTGTCCGCTATCGGGCAGCGGCCTATATCGCCGGGGTCGGCGTGCTGCTGACGCCCCTGGGGTTATGGCTGGCCCATCATCTGCCCAACGAGCCGCTGGCCCTGGGGTTTGCCGCGGTGATGGTCTATGCCTGCGGCCGGATCTTCCTCAAGGCCCGCAAGGAGTTGCAACACGGCCGTCCGGCGCCGCGACCGGGCTTTCAGCCCTGTGTGCTGAATCCGTTGCAAGGCCGGTTGCGCTGGACCCTGCCCTGCGCCCGCGCGCTGACCGTGACCGGCATGCTCTCGGGATTGTTGTCGGGGCTGCTCGGGGTCGGTGGCGGTTTTGTCATCATCCCGGCGTTGACGCGTTACACCAACCTGGACGGCAAGAGCATCGTTGCCACGTCCCTGGCGGTGATTGCTCTGGTGTCGTTGGGTAGCGTGGTCACGGCCACATTGTCCGGGGCCATGCACTGGTCAGTCGGTGGGCCGTTTGCGGTGGGGGCGGTGCTCGGGTTGGTGCTGGGGCGCCAGGTTGCCGGGCATCTGGCCGGGCCCCGATTGCAGCAACTGTTCGCGCTGGTCGGGGTGATGGCGGCGGTGTTGCTGGCAGTGGGGGCGCTGGGGTTCTCGTTCTAAACCATAGGCTTTTGGCGATCTCAAGGACCTCTTCGCGACTGATCCCCCCTCAAGTCCGACTGCGCAACCACTGCATAAACCCGCGCTTCTCCACCGGCTTGGGCACCTCGCGGGTAAAGTTCTGCACCGCGCTCAAGCGCCGGTCGAGCAGGCTTTTCATGGCCTCGCCGATATCGTGCCGGGCTTCCAGGCACGGCTTGAGGTACTCGTTTTCAATGCGATACAGCACGCAGTCGGTCTTGGCGGTGAAGTCCGCCACCACCGCCATGTCGGCCAGCACCCCGGCCTCGCCGATCACCTCGCCCGGCCCCATGCGCCCTGCCTCCATCGGCACGCCGCCGCGCAACAGCGTCACCGAGACCACACCGGACTCGATGATGAACAAGTGATCGCTGACCTCGCCGCGGGCCATGATCTCGCTGCCGGCACGGAACATCTGCGCCTGCATGTTCTCGCTGAACGTATCCTTCTCCTCCGAACGCAAGGTGGAGAAAATCGAAGAGCTTTCCAACAACCTTCGCGCACGCGATAAATTCACCGGCGCGGCAGTCTCCCCGCTCGACAGCAGGCTCACCCCCGAAGCGCGCAAATGGCGGAACGCCAGGTCGTAGAGCTGATTGCGCACTTCGCGCTTCTCGCCCATGGACACCACAAAACCGTTGATTTCGTATTCAGCGCCCTCGGCACTGGAGCTTTTCAGCGTCACGCAAGGCGCCGGGGTCGGCAGCAAGGCGCGACAGCCGAGCATGGCCCGCTCCAGGGCATCGATCACCACCTGGGGCCGGGAATGCGGGCTGACCTGGACGCTGATGGACAGGCCATGCATATCGCTGGGCCGGCTGAAGTTGACGATCTTGGCCTTGGCCGCGAGGGAGTTGGGCACCACCGCCATGCTGCCCTGGGAGGTCTGCAGGCGCGTGGCGCGCCAGTCGATATCGACGACCCGGCCTTCGGTACCGTCGATGGCCACCCAGTCATCGACCTGATAAGGCTTGGTGGCATTCAGCACGATCCCGGAGAACACATCGCTGAGGGTGCTCTGCAAGGCCAGGCCGACAATGATCGCCAGGGCCCCGGACGTCGCCAGCACGCCCTTGACCGGCAGGTCGAGCACATAGGCCGCCGCCGCGACAATCGCAATCAGGAAGATGATCGCCCCGAGCACATCCTGCACCAGCCGTCCGGCATGCCCGACCCGCTGCATCATCACCGTGCCGAGCAGCACCGTCAGGGTCCGTGCACCGAACAGCCACCAGCCGATCTGCAAGCCGGTGGCCGCCAGGTGCCGGGGGATGTCATCCGGCCAGGGCGGGGTCTGCAAGGGGTTCATGCCTTCGTTGAACAGCAGCAGGCTGAACAGCGAGAACACCGTCAGGCGCACCGCCAGTTTCCAGGTATCGCTCTTGCTGCCCATCAGGTGCCACAACACCAGATCGATCACGATCAGCAGAAAAGCGCAGGACAGGGGATGTTCAGACAACAGGTCAAGCATCGAGCCACTCCATGAAAAGAAACCGTCGGCGGCGCGAAGATCGCACAGAACGGCTTCATGGAGTTATAGCTTTATATTCGAAGTGGTGGGCGGCCCTCGGGGAACGAGGACCGCCTGACGGCGTCAGTCGTGCATCTGCCCGAAGCGCCCGGCCTGGAAGTCGGCAAAGGCCTGGTGGATCTCGGCTTCGCTGTTCATCACGAAGGGGCCGTGGCCGACAATCGGTTCGTCAATCGGCTCGCCGCTGAGCAGCAGCACCACGGCATCGCCGTCGGCGTGCAGCGACACGTCGCGACCGACCCGCTCGAAGACGACCAACTGCCCCGGTTGCGCCAGTTGCTCGCCATTGACCCGCACACCACCGCGCAGGACCACCAGCACCGTGCTGCGGCCTTCATGCAGGTCCAGCGCCAGGGTTTTCCCGCCGGCCAGACGGATATCCCAGACATCCATCGGTGTGAAGGTCCGCGCTGGCCCCTGCCGGCCGTCGAACTCACCGGCGATCAGGCGCAGGCTGCCGGCCTGGTCCTTGAGGGGAATCCTGGGAATATCGTTGTCGAGAATGCCCTGGTAACCGGCCGGTGCCGACTTGTCCCGGGCCGGCAGGTTGACCCACAACTGGACCATTTCCAGGCGGCCACCGCGTTTGGCGAAGGCTTCGGAATGGAACTCCTCGTGGATGATCCCCGCGGCGGCGGTCATCCATTGCACGTCGCCCGGGCCGATCACGCCACCGGCACCGGTGGAATCGCGGTGCTCCACTTCACCGTCATAGACGATGGTCACGGTTTCAAAGCCGCGATGGGGATGCTGGCCGACGCCACGGCGCTGGGTGGTGGGAGTGAAATCAGCAGGTCCAGCGTGGTCCAGCATCAGGAACGGGCTGATGTGCTGGCCCAGGTTGTCATAGGAAAACAGCGTGCGCACCGGAAAGCCATCGCCGACCCAATGGCCCCTGGGGCTGGTGTAGAGACCAAGAATCTTTTTCATGGGTACCTCCATCAATATGGGGCACAGCTTAGATTCAACTGATTTTTGGCGCTAGACGGTAAAAATCAGCTTCATCGTTCCACTACTGGAACGACCACCCACAGAGCCCAGGATGCTGGATTAATTTATATTTCAGACATAATATGAAGCGAAATATTACGAACATAATTTTTTATATCAAGAAAGGAGCCGTCCATGCAGACCCCGAACCGCGACGTCACGCTCGCCCAATGGATCGCCGAGGAACAGGCCATGCGCGAGCGCCTGCAAGGCCCCGGCAGCCTGACCCTGGCCGAAGTCAGCCAGCTGACGCCGGCCGAGTTCTTCAACGGCATCGGCAACGGCGAACTGCCCTCGCCGCCGATCGGCAGCTTGCTGGACTTTATCCCCATCGAATGGGCCGAGGGCCACTTCGTGTTCCAGGGCACCCCGGACTCCCGCCATTACAACCCACTGGGCAGCGTCCATGGCGGCTACGCGGCGACCCTGCTCGACTCGTGCATGGGTTGCGCCATCCACACCCGCCTGCAAAAGGGCCAGGGCTATACCACCCTGGACCTGCGCATCAGCTACGTGCGGGCCTTGACCGACAGCAGCGGGCCGATCCGCGCCGAGGGCAAGATCGTCCACCTCGGGCGCTCCACCGCCCTGGCCGAAGGGCGGATCTATGACGTCGACGGCCGGCTTTATGCCACCGGATCGACCACCTGCATGATTCTCCAACCGCGCGGCTGAGCAACCGCCACGCCCCTTGCGCCCTACCCAGGAGTTTCGCCATGACCTCCATCGTGATCGCCGGTTACGCCCGTTCCCCCTTTCATTTCGCGAAAAAAGGCGCGCTGATCGATATCCGCCCGGACGACCTCGCCGCCCAGGTGCTGCGCGGCCTGGTGGATAAACTCGACCTCGACCCCGCCGAACTCGAGGACCTGGTCATGGGCTGTGCCTACCCGGAAGCCGAGCAAGGCATGAATATCGCCCGTATCGCCAGCTTCCGCGCCGGTTTCCCCGACAGCCTCGGCGGCGCGACGATCAACCGTTTCTGCGGCTCGTCCATGAGTGCCGTGCACTATGCCGCCGGGCAGATCCTGCTGGGGGCCGGCGATGCCTTCCTCTGCGCCGGGGTGGAATCCATGACCCGCGTGCCCATGGGCGGTTTCAATATCTCGCCGAACCCGACGCTGATGCGCGATCACCCCGAGGTGTATATGCCCATGGGCTACACCGCCGAAGAAGTCGCGCGGCGCTACGACATCGGTCGGGCCGAGCAGGAAAGCCTGGCCGTCGAGTCCCACGCCAAGGCCGCCCGGGCTCGCGAACTGGGCCGCCTGGAGGACGAAATCATCGCCATCCAGACCGCGAACGGCTGGGTCAAGGAAGATGGCTGCATTCGTCCCGGCACCAGCCTGGAGGGTTTGGGAGGGTTGAAACCGGCGTTCGACGGCACGGTCACCGCCGGCACGGCCTCACCCTTGACCGATGGCAGCGCCGCCGTGCTGGTGTGCAGCGAAACCTTCGCCCGCGAGCGCGGTTTGTCGATCCTGGCGCGGATCAAGGCGGTCGCGGTGGCCGGCTGCGCCCCGGAGATCATGGGCATGGGTCCGGTCCATGCGACCCGCAAGGTGCTGCAACGGGCCGGTTTGCGGATCGGCGATATCGACCTGGTGGAAATCAACGAAGCCTTTGCCAGCCAGTCCCTGGCCTGCCTGCGGGAACTCGACCTGGATCGCGGCCGGATCAACCTGGACGGCGGCGCCCTGGCCATCGGTCATCCCCTGGGAGCCACCGGCGCGCGCATCACCGGCAAGGCCGCCGCCCTGCTGCAACGCACCGGCGGGCGCTACGCCATTGCCACGCAATGCATCGCTGGCGGCCAGGGCATCGCGACGTTGCTTGAGGCCGTCGAGGACTGATCTGGCAGACAAGGGTGCGATGCGACCACAACCGAGGGTCGCCCCCCTCTGAAGAAGCCGTTACGCGCTCAGGGACTACTGGGCACCTGGGCGCGTGTACGGAAATCACCTGGCTAGATACCCGTGACATCAACCACCATCACCCTGGATCCCCGGACAGGGCCACTGTAGTCAGGTGGACGACCGTAGCTGGTGATATAGGCATACCTGCCATCGGATGAAAGGGCCATGGCGAATGGAGCGTCCGGAGCGATGATGATATCGCCAAGGATCGTGCCAGTACGGGTATCAACCGTTTGCAACATACTCCACTGGTCCATCCCCTCCGTGGTGTATCTCAGATAATAAGCACGATCGCCTTCGGGACTCAGATGGATATACTGTCCCGTGGCAAAGATGGAACGGATGCTCCCGGTGTTCGTATCCACCACTGACGTCTCCACGATGCGACCCGCGGGGACATAGAGCAATGCGCCATCCGGACTCAACGCGGAGGAATTCGGCGAACCGGGAATATACGGGCTCAACTGGATCACTTTATGGCTTCGTGTATCGATAACGCCGATAACGGCATCATACGGACTGTAGCTGACCGGTATATAAGCACGCTGCTTGACGGGGTCAACAGTAAGGGCGTTATCAAGGCTTCCCGATTCAAACTCAATGGTGTCGATTATTCGTTCTTCGTCGGCGTCCAGGACGATGATTTGTGCATTTCCGAGCTGGCTGTAGGGGCAAACGACATAGACCCGTCGGTTGATTGAATCGACCGTGACTCGCCGGGGTGGAACCTCGACGGCGATTTCCTTGACCACCTGGTGATTCACGGTATCAATCACAAAAATCGCAAATTCATTGAGACAAGTGACATAGCAGCGGTTTTTGTCCGCATCAAACGCAACATGGTAGGGGTTCGCCCCTACCGGGATATTGGCAACCACCACCCGTTGCCGGGTATCGATCAGCGATACGCTGTCCAGGCCGAAATTACAGACACAAGCCCAATCTCCATCTGGACTCAGTGCAATGCCGCGAGGTAAGGCTCTTGCCGATAATTGGATGACTTCGTACCCCCTATCGATAACCGGCACCTGCGATTCAATTTTTTTAGTCATGGCTACATGACTCCGTGTGACCTTGGGAACAACCCTTTAACTGTAGGCGACGGTTTTCAAGGACCCCTGGCTAAACCTGCCTGAACTGGACAGATGGTTTATCCCGCGGCTCGACCACTGGCCTGACTATCCAGGCATGCGACAGAAGCAGCCCCTCCCTCCTGTGACCCGACACTCCGGCTATTCGTGCGCACGGGTAAAGAGTCCTTTTCCCAACCCCTACTTTTTCTCAAAGATCGGGGTGGGGATACTCCTGCTCATTCCCACTGTCACTTCAGGAGTCACTCATGTCCGTTCCCGCCTTCGGCCTTGGTACCTTCCGCCTGCAAGGCCAGGTTGTCATCGACTCGGTCAGCACCGGCCTCGAGCTGGGCTACCGGGTCATCGATACTGCGCAGATCTACGAAAACGAAGCCGAGGTCGGCCAGGCCATTGCCGCCAGCGGCATCCCCCGTGACGAACTGTTCATCACCAGCAAGATCTGGATCGCCAACCTCGGCAAGGACGCCTTGATCCCCAGCCTCAAGGAAAGCCTGCGCAAACTGCAGACCGACTACCTGGACCTGACCCTGATCCACTGGCCATCGCCAGAAGCCCAGGTGCAGGTCGCCGAATTCATGGGCGCGTTGCTGGAGGCCAAGAAACTGGGCCTGACCCGGCAGATCGGGGTGTCCAACTTCACCGTCGAGCTGATGCAGCAGGCGATTGCCGCCGTCGGTGCCGATCAGATCGCCACCAACCAGATCGAACTGCACCCCTACCTGCAGAACCGCAAGGTGGTGGCAGCGGCCCAGGACCAGGGCATCCAGATCACCTCCTACATGACCCTGGCCTACGGGGAAGTGCTGAAGGACCCGGTCATCCGCCAGATCGCCGAGCGGCACCAGGCGACTCCGGCACAGGTGACCCTGGCCTGGGCCATGCAGTTGGGTTATGCGGTGATTCCGTCGTCGACCAAGCGCGAGAACCTGGCGAGCAACCTCAAGGCCCGAGACCTGCGTTTGAATGACGAAGAAATGGCGAAGATCGCCGGCCTCGAACGCGCCCATCGCCTGACCAGCCCGGCGGGTCTGGCGCCGAAGTGGGATTGAGGCCTTCCCCGCTGACTGCGAACACCTGAAAACACCGCAAACCTGTAGGAGCAGGGCTTGCCCGCGAAGCTTTCAGCGTCCTTGAGGCCCTCTTCGCTGGCAAGCCAGGCTCCTACAGGTCGGTGGTGTTTTCAGAAATGCATTCCGACCGGAATGGAAACCTCAGATCAACTGGTTGCGTTTGGCAAACTCCGCCAGCGCCACTACCGACTTGAGGTTGAGCTTTTCGATCAGGCGGGTCTTGTAGGTACTGACCGTCTTGTCGCTGAGCAGCATCAGTTCGCTGATGTCCTTGTTCTTCATCCCCCGGGCGAGGTAGCGCAGGATGCTCAGTTCGCGGTTGCTCAGGCTGTCGATCAGCACCGGTTCCGACACACTGGCGCCCTGGCCTTGAACATGCCCTTCCAGGCGCGGAAAGAAGCTCTTGTTGAGCATCACCGCCTGGATCGCCAGGCGCAGCTCGATCAACTCGGCGGTCTTGGAGATATAACCCATGGCGCCGGCGCGCATGCAGCGCTCGGAGTAGAACTCCGGCGCCTGTTCGGTAAGTACCACCAGCTTGCTCGGCAGGTGCAGGTCGGTGAGTCGCTTGATCGCTTCCAGGCCATCGAGCCGGGGGATATTGAGGTCCATGACAATCAGGTCCGGCGCCAGCTCCCGCGCCAACTGCACCGCATCGACGCCGTTATCGGCCTCGGCGACGACCTTGAACCCCTCCTTTTCCAACAAGACCTTGATGGCCATGCGAATGAACGGGTGATCGTCAACTATCAGGGCTGTGCGCATTACAAATCCTCAAGAAGTACGCCAGCCACTGCTTGAGACGGGAACGTGCTTGCATCGAAAAAAGACAGGGAAATAGCGAAATACAGTATAGGAAAATTCTCAATTCCTGCTGTGGCTGGACAGTGGGCCTGCGGCCATTCCGGCCTGTGGCGGTCAGGTTCAGGGCGTGAGGGCTGAACAAGGTCGGCCACTTTAGCGAGAGGCCTCGGGAGCATCTGTAGGGAAAATCCCAAGATCCCCGTCACTTCCAGGAAGCTTGCACGGATCCGGCAATAGGGGGCACCGACTGGACGGTGCCCGCGAAGGGCAGGTCAGTCGGTGGTACTCGGGCTCCAGAATGCCTGCTGCACCATGCTTGAGGTCGACAGCCGCGCCACCAGCGCATCGAGTTCGTCGCCGTCCACCGAGGTGATTGCCAGGGTCGCCTCGATTTCCACTTCCTCGTCGCCGAAGGGTCGCACCTCGACATCGCTGGCCGGGTAGTTGCTGCGCTCCAGTTCCTTTTCGAGCAACGACAGCACGGTCTTCTGCTGGGCCCGTCGGACAATCAGGTAGAGGAGATAGGTGACCTCCGCCGAGACCACGTCCAGGGGCTGGCGGTTGATGTAGTTGACGATCGGCCGCAGCAAGGTGTTCGCCGCAAGGACGAACAGGGTCCCCAGCAGGGCTTCGAGGATCAGGTCGGCACCGGCGCAGGCACCGACCGCCGCCGAGGCCCAGAGGGTCGCGGCGGTGTTCAGGCCACGGACATTGCCCTCCTCGCGCATGATCACGCCGGCGCCGAGAAAACCGATGCCGGAGACCACGTAGGCAACCACCCGCACCGCGCCTTCGGAGCCGCCCAGGCGGTTGGCCATATCAACGAAAATCGCCGCCCCCACCGCCACCAGGACGTTGGTGCGCAGGCCGGCGGTGCGCTGGCGGTACTGGCGTTCAAAACCGATCAGGCCGCCAAGGATAAAGGCGGCGCTGAGGCTGACGAAGGTGTCGATCAGGGAATCGAGGTTGATGTTGTTCAGGGCTTGCATGGAAGCTCTCGTGTCTGCACGCGGTGACGCAGACATAGCACATTCACATGAACAGAATGATGGCAGCGCACAGGGCTCAGCTCGCCTCCCACTGACGCAAGCGCACGCGGCAGTGCTTCATGGCATTGACGATGTGTTTTTCCACCAGGCTGCGGGAAATCCCCAGGCGCTCGGCGATCTCCGGGTGGGACAGGCCTTCGATCTTGCGCAGCGTGAAGCTGTCGCGGCACGGCCCGGGCAGCTCCGCCAGGGCCCGTTGCAACATGTCCAGGCGTAGCCCATGGTCCAGGGAGATTTGCGGCGACGGGCTGAAAAACCGCTCGTCGTTGTCGAGCACGTCCAGGGATTCGTTCTGGCGTACGGTATTGCGCCGGTGCTCATCGATCAGCAGATTCATCGCCGTGCGATAGAGGAACGCCCGCGGCTGCCCTATCGGGGTCTCGCTCGAACGCTCGAGCACCCGCAGGTAGGCATCGTGCACAACGTCTTCGGCCGCCTGGCGATTGCCCAGCCGGGCATTGAGGAAACACACCAACTCGCGGTAGTAGCTTTCCAACCTGACTCCTGTCCGCACACCCGGCGGGACTGTCCTTGAGCATGATCGGCAGCGTCCGGCTCGGGACCTCATGACAATGGCTGTTTGAAGCAGGCGTAATTTATAATAATTCTCATATAGATTCCAATCTTCCATTACCCACCCGGCGCAAATACCTCGAAAAGTCCACGGACCGGACTTAAATTCCCGCGCCGACCTCTCGTCTATCTTGCAGCTCCCGTGTTTGTCGCCCGGCGACAACGAGTGCCGCGGTGCCCCCGTGTGCCCGCCGCGTCGTCACGGACCGACTTTCCATCGGCTGGAACCCTGCATGAACCGTCCCCGACGCACCCGCCGCGCCCTGCTTGTCACGCTTTGCCTGATCCCCGTCGTCGCCCTGGCCGCCTGGCAGATCCTGCCACCGGGGCATGATCGCTTCGCCACCGTCACGGTCGCCCGTGGCGATATCGAAAGCAGCGTCACCGCCCTCGGCACCCTGCATCCACGTCGCTACGTCGACGTCGGCGCCCAGGCCTCCGGACAGATCCACAAGATCCACGTCGAAATCGGCGATCAGGTCAAGGAAGGCCAGTTGCTGGTGGAGATCGACCCGTCGACCCAGCAGGCCAAGCTCGATGCCGGTCGCTATTCGATTGAAAACCTCAAGGCCCAGTTGCAGGAACAACGTGCCCTGCATGACCTGGCACGGCAGAAGTACCAGCGCCAGCAACAGCTCAGCGCCGGCGGGGCCACCCGCAGCGAGGATGTGCAGGCGGCCGAAGCCGAGCTGCGCACCACCCAGGCGCGCATCGACATGTTCCGCGCGCAGATTCTCCAGGCCCAGGCCAGCCTGCGCAGCGACGAGGCGGAGCTGGGTTACACGCGGATCTATGCGCCCATGAGCGGCACCGTGGTCGCCCTCGATGCCCGCGAAGGCCAGACCCTCAACGCCCAGCAACAGACGCCGCTGATCCTGCGCATCGCCCGATTGTCGCCGATGACGGTCTGGGCGGAAGTCTCGGAGGCCGATATCGGCCACGTCAAAGCCGGCATGCACGCCTATTTCACCACCTTGAGTGGCGGCAGCCGGCGCTGGACCAGCACGGTCCGACAGATCCTCCCGGTACCGCCCAAGCCCCTCGAAGCCGGCAGCCAGAGCAGCAGCAGTTCCAGCAGCAGTAACAAAAGCGGCAGCTCGCGGGTGGTGCTTTACACCGTGCTGCTGGATGTCGACAACGCCGACCAGGCGCTGATGGCGGACATGACCACCCAGGTGTTTTTCGTCGCCGACCAGGCGCAAAACGTCCTCACCGCGCCGATCGCCGCCCTGCAAGGCGACTCGCGGGCGCCGCTGCAGACGGCCCGGGTGGTCAGTAGTAACGGCGAGATCCAGACGCGCCAGGTGCGTACCGGCATGAGTGACCGGCTACGGGTGCAGATCCTCGACGGGCTGGCCGAGGGCGACCATCTGTTGATCGGCCCCGCGACCGGCAGTGGAGGCTGAATGCAAACGCCACTGATCGACCTGCAGGACATCCGCAAGGCCTATGGCGGCGGCGACAGTCCCGAGGTGCAGGTGCTGCGCGGCATCGACCTGAGGATCCATGCCGGCGAGTTCGTCGCCATCGTCGGCGCCTCCGGCTCGGGCAAATCGACCCTGATGAATATCCTCGGCTGCCTCGACCGGCCGACCTCCGGACGCTACCTGTTCGCCGGTGAAAACGTCGCCGAACTCGACAGCGATGCCCTCGCCTGGCTGCGCCGCGAGGCCTTCGGTTTCGTGTTCCAGGGCTATCATCTGATTCCGTCCGGCTCGGCCCGGGAGAACGTCGAGATGCCAGCGATCTATGCCGGCACCCCGGCCGCCGAGCGCCAGGCCCGCGCCGCCGCCCTGCTCGAGCGCCTGGGCCTGGCCAGCCGTGGCGGCAACCGCCCGCACCAGTTGTCCGGCGGCCAGCAACAGCGGGTATCGATTGCCCGGGCCCTGATGAACGGCGGCCATATCATTCTCGCCGACGAACCCACCGGCGCCCTCGACAGCCACAGCGGCGCCGAAGTCATGGCGCTGCTCGACGAACTGGCCAGCCAGGGCCATGTGATCATCCTTATTACCCACGACCGTGAAGTCGCCGCCCGGGCCAAACGGATCATCGAGATCCGCGACGGACTGATCGTCAGCGACAGCACCCGCGACAACCCCGAGCTGCAGCGCGGCAACGACCCCGTCGCCCTGCAGGCGATCGACCTGCGCCAGCGCCTGAGTGACGGCAGCGCCTATCGTGGCGCCTGGAAAAGCGAGCTGGTGGACGCCGTGCAAGCGGCCTGGCGGGTGATGTGGATCAACCGCTTTCGCACCGCCCTGACCCTGCTCGGCATCGTCATCGGGGTCGCCTCGGTGGTGGTGATGCTTGCGGTCGGCGAAGGCAGCAAGCGCCAGGTGATCGCGCAGATGGGCGCGTTCGGCTCGAACATCATCTACCTGAGTGGCGCGCCGGCCGCGCCACGGGCCCCGCTGGGGATCATCAGCCTGGACGACGTGGCGGCGCTGGCGGAACTGCCCCAGGTAAAAATGATCATGCCGGTCAACGGCGCCGACGCCGTGGTGCGCTTCGGCAACCTCGACCACACCGCCTATGTCGGCGGCAATGACACCCAGTTCCCGGCGATCTTCAACTGGCCGGTGGTCGAGGGCAGTTACTTCACCCAGGCCGATGCCGATGCCGGAGCCGCCGTGGCGGTGATCGGCCACAAGGTCCGCGACAAACTGCTCAAGGAGGTGGCCGACCCCATCGGTCAGTACATTCTCATCGAAAACGTGCCGTTCCAGGTGGTCGGCGTGCTCCAGGAAAAAGGCGCCACCTCCGGCGAGACCGACAGCGACGACCGCGTGGCGATCCCCTACTCGGCCGCCAGTGTCCGGCTGTTCGGTACGCACAATCCGGAATATGTCGCCATCGCCACCAGCGACGGGCGCAATGTCCGCGACGCCGAGAAGGCCATCGACCAGGTGATGCTGCGCATGCACGACGGCCGCCGGGACTTTCGCCTGACCAACAACGCCGCGATGATCCAGGCCGAGGCCCGCACCCAGAACACCCTGTCGCTGATGCTTGGCTCGATTGCCGCCATCTCCCTGCTGGTGGGGGGCATCGGGGTGATGAACATCATGCTCATGACCGTGCGCGAACGCACCCGGGAAATCGGTATCCGCATGGCCACCGGCGCCCGCCAGCGCGACATCCTGCGCCAGTTTCTCACCGAAGCGGTGATGCTTTCGGTGGTCGGCGGCCTGACCGGAGTGGCCCTCGCCCTGGCGGTCGGTGGCGTCCTGCTGCTGGCCAAGGTCGCCGTGGCGTTTTCCCTGGGCGCCGTGATCGGCGCCTTTGCCTGCGCCCTGGTCACCGGCGTCCTCTTCGGCTTTATGCCGGCCCGCAAAGCTGCCCGGCTCGACCCGGTCACAGCGCTTACCAGTGAATGATCGAACCCATGAAACCGCGCTTTTCCCTGTTGACCATTTGCCTGCTGCTCAATGCCTGCGGCGGGCCCGCACCGCGTCCGGACGACGGCACGCCGTCACCGGCTCATTGGCAGTTCGAAACACGACACAGCGCCCGGCAGACCAGCACCCTCTGGTGGCAAAGGTTCGGCAGTCCGGAGCTGGACCGGTTGATCGAGCAGGCCCGCGTCGACAGCCATGACCTCGCCGCCGCCCTCGCCCGGGTGCGCCAGGCCCAGGCCACGGCGGTGATCGCCGGTGCCCCGCTGCTGCCGCAGGTGACCCTGGGCTTGAACGGCAGCCGCAGCCAGTTGCTGAACAACCGGGACAATGCCGACAGTGACAACAGCAGCAAAAGTTATGGCGCCAACCTCAGCGCCAGCTACGAGGTGGACTTCTGGGGGGGTGTCGCCGCTGCCCGCGACAGCGCCGTGCAGAGCCTGCGGGCCAGCGAATATGACCGGGCAACGGTGGAACTGACGCTGCTCGGCGGTGTTGCCGACCAGTATGCCCGCACCCTGTCCGCTCGCGAGCAGGAGGCTATCGCCGGGTTGAACCTGAGCAATGCCCGACGGGTGCTGGAACTGGTCCGGACCCGCTACGACTCGGGCTCGGCCACGGCGCTGGAACTGGCCCAGCAAAAAAGCCTGGTGGCCAGCCAGGAACGACAATTACCGCTGGTGCGCCAGCAGGCCGGGGAGTCGCTGATTACCCTCGCGGCATTGCTGGGCCAGCCGGTCCAGAGCTTGCGGATCGGTGCCCAGCCGTTCAGCAGCCTGAGCTGGCCGTCGATTGATGCCGGCGTACCGAGCGAACTACTGCGCCGACGTCCGGACATTGCCCGGGCCGAAGCGCAACTGGCGGCGGCGCAGGCGGATGTCGAGGTGGCGCGGGCGGCCTTGTTGCCGAAGCTCACCCTGGGTGCCGGCCTGGGCTCGGAATCCACCCGGGCCGCCGATGCCTTGCGCACGCCCTTCTACACCCTGAGTGCCGGCCTGCTCGCGCCGGTCTTCAACAACGGCCGCCTGCGGGCCGAACGCGACCGGGCCACGGCGCGCCAGGAAGAGTTGCTGGAAAGCTACCGGGGGGCGATCGTCAACGGTTTCGCCGATGTCGAAAAAGCCCTGAACAGCATCAGTGGCCTTGATCAGCAAAGGCGTTGGCAGGATGAAGAACTGAAGCAGGCGCAACGGGCCTTCGAGATTGCCCAGAGCCGTTATCAGGCCGGGGCAGAGGATTTGCTCACGGTACTGGAAACCCAGCGCACGTTGTATGCGGCCCAGGACCAGAATGTACAGCTGCGCCTGTCGCGGGTGCAGGCCAGTATTGCGTTGTACAAAGCACTTGGTGGCGGCTGGCAGACACAAGAAGGGCGTTCGGCCAAGGAAATTTGAAGCCGAGCGCGTTCCTGTGGCGAGCGAGTATCAGAGCAACCGATCCTTGATCGACAGATGCCGCGCATACCACGGCCGGCGCGGTACCCGACGCAACAACCCGGCCAGGTCCTTCTCCGGCGTAAAGGTAATCCGCAAGGCCAGCTTCATGGTCTCCGGGTCCATCTCCACCGTCTTGCCCATGTTCAATCCCGGCGTGGTGCTGCAACCATGGGTGGTCGGCCCGAGCCAGGGATCGTCCACTTCCACCCAGCGCCCGGGAGCGAACCAGGGCACGCCATTGACCTCCTGGCGCGTGACCTCCCCCGGATGAAAACGCTCGTGCGCCCGGAACCAATCCTCCAGCCGATCATCGATCCAACCATGGAACATCCAGAACACCGGGTTCACATGGGAGGAAAACGGATCGCCGAGAAAGTCGTTCTGCGGCGCATACCAGCGCGGGGCAAAGTCGGTGAACTCCCGGGCCATGGGCACCGGCGCGCCATTGGACGGATCGCGCGCCACCGAAGCCCAGCGCATATGCAGCCAGTCATGCAGCCCCAGCTCGACCTCGGAGCCGAACTGGCCCAGGGTCAAGCGGGACAGATAACGCGGATCGCTGTAACGCGACTCCCAGGCCTGGAAGTTGCTGTGCCAGGTCTCGGCACTCTTGATATCGCCGACCCACTGGCTGTATTCGTCGTCACCGTCGGCCAGCCAGGTCGGCGGCACGGCGCAGCCATCGTGGTTATCGAAATAACGGGCAAAGCCCTGGCGATCGCGCTCCAGCTCCGGCTGGGGCAGCGGAAACGCGCGCCATGACGGCAAGGCCTGGAACGAGCGGGCCATGCGCAACATATGCCGGTGCATAAAGAAAAAGTCGATGCCTGAACCGTTGCGATCCTTGCGCTTGCCACGGGCGTCGCGCTCCTTGTCCCGGGGACCGGGCTGCCAGCCGATCCCGCGCAAGCCATTGCGCTTGTCTTCGGGGAGGGTGTGCCACTTGTCCCGGGAAGCATGCCAGAGCTGGTGGAACAAGCGGTGCTCGGGGGACACCAGCCAGGCCAGCAGGGGCGCGCCCAGGCCGATACGTTCGCGGGCTTCGGGAAACACCTGCTTGACCGCGACAAAGCGGTTGTCCAGTTGCGGCAAGGCCAGCGGCCGGTCCAGGCGCTCGACATGACCGCTCAAGGTGCCACTGCCGGCGTTGCCGAACGTGGCCCAGACTTCATCCAGAACCAGGCTGAATTCATACAGCGGCCTCTCGGCGTCCCCCAGGCTCAGGCGCCAGAACAGCCGCGAGCCGTCGCTCTCGGCAAGGTCACCGACCAGCCGCCAGCGGGGTTGACCATCAGCCCGCAACGCCTGGGCGGTGTCAATGAAACCGCGCAAGCCGCGACCACGCGGGGCGATATCGAGGAACAGTTCCAGGCCTTCGAGGGGCAGGCCATCCAGGCCCGCGTCACGTCCTGTGAAATGCAGGCTCCAGACCCCGCGCAGATTGTTGGCCAAGCGCCGGCCGGCCATGTCGAGCAGATCGACCGTGGCCTCGCCCGGCGTGACGGGCTCCCTGTCCCGGGTCAGTTCGCGGTGCGCGTAATAAGCCACGGGAACAGCTACGCCCGTGAGCGCCAGGCCCGCCATGAAGCCTCGTCGAGAAATCGTCATCGCCCTACCTGTGTCAGCCCTGAAGCAGGCTTTATCCAAGCTAGAACGTTGCACTGCGTAGGAAATTTAGCCGGGCGCGGCGCCTAAATCAGAACGAACGCCATCCGTTCTTCCCAGATAGCAACATCGGCAAACCACAATGAGATGGCAATGATAAAACCGCGTTCGAAAAAGGCGCTCTACATCGGCCTGCCCCTGGCCCTGGGGCTCTGCGCCGCCGCAGCCTGGCTGACCTGGGACCTGTGGCCCAACCCCGGTTACTCGCTGAAGATCATGAAGCAGGCCGACGAGCTTCAGGACCGGATCATCAGCTTCGACAGCCATATCACCGTGCCCCTGACCTTCGGCACCGAAGGCCGCGAAGCCGACAAGGATGGCAGCGGCCAGTTCGACCTGGCCAAGACCGGCCGCGGACGGCTGTCCGCCGCCGCGCTGACGGTGTTCGGCTGGCCGGAAATCTGGAACGGCCCGAATGCCCCGCACCGTCCCACCGCCGGCTTTGTCGAGGAGGCGCGCAAACAGCAGGAGGTGCGCTACCAGATCATCAGCGGCCTGGTCCGTGACTTCCCCAACCGCGTCGGCATCGCCTACAGCCCCGACGATATGCGGCGCCTGCACGGCGAAGGCAAGTTCGCGATCTTCATCAGCATGCTCAACGCCTATCCCCTCGGTCACGACCTCGACCGCCTGGACCTGTGGGCCGCCCGGGGCATGCGCATGTTCGGCTTCAGCTACGTGGGCAACAACGACTGGGCCGACTCTTCGCGCCCGTTGCCGTTCCTCAACGACACCCCGGATGCCCTCGACGGCCTCTCCGAGATCGGCCAGCAGGCCGTGCATCGTCTCAACGACCTGGGGGTGATCATCGATGTCTCGCAGATGTCGACCAAGGCCCTGGAACAGGTCAGCCAGTTGAGCCGCACACCGATGGTTGCCTCGCACTCGGCGCCCCGCGCCCTGGTGGATATCCCGCGCAACCTCAGCGACAAGGAAATGCAGTTGATCAAGAACAGCGGCGGCGTGGTCCAGATCGTCGCGTTCCCGGCCTATCTGCGCCCGCTGAGCCAGCGCACCCAGGACAAGCTCAACACCTTGCGCAAACGTTTCGACCTGCCGCCCCTGCCCAACCTGGCCATGGCCCTGATGCCCGGCGACCCGATCATCACCGTCTGGCCGGAACAACGCTTCGGCCAATACGCCAGCGCCCTCTACGCCATTCTCGACGAGGAACCCAAGGCCGACCTCAAGGACTTCGGCAACGCCATCGACTATGCGGTGAAGAAGATCGGCATCGATCACGTCGGCATCAGTTCCGACTTCAACGACGGCGGCGGCATCGACGGCTTCAAGGATGTCAGCGAGGCACGCAACGTCACCGCCGAACTGCTCGATCGCGGTTACTCCGAAGCCGATATCGCCAAGCTCTGGGGCGGCAACTTCCTGCGGGTCTGGGACCAGGTGCAGAAAGCCGCCCGCCCCGGCACCACGTCACCCACCGCCACGCTCTCGCGCCAGTGAATTGCCCATGACCGATCGTAGAACCTTTCTCAAGCAGGCCGGCGTACTCGCCGCCGGCCTGCCCCTCGGTGCCAGCCTGAATGCGCTGGCCGCCAGCCCGGTCACAGCCGAGAACCCGGCATTGTCCACGGACAAGTGGGCCGGGTTGCGCCAGTTGTTCGACCAGGACCCCGACTACCTGCACTTCTCCAACTTCCTGGTGACCTCCCACCCTCGCCCCGTGCGCGAGGCCATCGAGCAGCACCGCGCCGCCATCGACCGCAACCCGGGGCTGGCCATGGACTGGGACCTGCAGGAAACCTGGAAACGCGAAGCCCAGGTCCGCCTGTGGGCCGGCCGCTACCTCAAGGCCGAGCCCGGGCAGATCGCCCTGACCGGCAGCACCACCGAGGGCCTGGCGATGATCTACGGCGGCATCCATGTGCGCCCCGACCAGGAAATCCTCACCACCGAACACGAACATTATTCGACCCGCAATCTCTTGCGCCTGCGCAGCGAGCGCGAAGGTACCCGGGTCCGCAAGATCAGCCTGTTCAAGGACCCGGCGCTGGTTTCGGCCGACGAGGTGATCGGCAATATCGACCGCGCGATCAAACCCGAGACCCGGGTGCTCGGCATGACCTGGGTGCAATCGGGCAGCGGGGTGAAACTGCCGATCGGCCAGATCGGCCAGTTGGTCGCCGAACACAATCGCCAGCGCGACGACAAGGACCGGATCCTCTACGTGGTCGACGGCGTGCACGGCTTTGGCGTGGATAACCTCGACTTCCCGGACATGCACTGCGACTTCTTTATCGCCGGCACCCACAAGTGGATGTTCGGCCCCCGCGGCACCGGCATTGTCTGCGCCCGCTCGCAACAGGTCAGGGACGTCAGCCCACTGCTGCCGACCTTCTCCGAAGACACCAACTTCGCCACCTCCATGAGCCCCGGCGGCTACCACGCCTTCGAGCATCGCTGGGCGCTGGACAAGGCCTTCGAACTGCACCTGCAACTGGGCAAGGCCGAGGTCCAGGCGCGTATCCAGCAGTTGAACAGCCTGATCAAGCAACGCCTGCAAGCCGACCCACGGATCGAACTGGTCACGCCGATCAACCCCGAACTGTCCGCCGGCTTCAGCTTCTTCCGGGTCAAGGGCCAGGACAGCGACAAGGTCGCCGCCTACCTGATGCGCAACAAGGTGGTGGTCGATGCGGTGGATCGCGATGTCGGGCCGGTCGTAAGGACCGCGCCAGGCCTGCTCAACAACGAGGCCGAGATCGACCGTTTCATGGCCCTGCTGGGCAAACAGTTATGACCGCCAGCGCTTTCCGATTTCCATTCCTTGCCTGCGAGAACTTTCATGAAATTCCACCTGCTTGTTTCCCGGTCTCGCGTCGGCCTCTGGCCCGCACTGATCCTCAGCGCCCTGCTCGGCGCCTGGCTGCCGAACGCAGCCCTGGCCGCCAACCCGCCACTGCCGGGCAAGGTGTTCAAGGACTGCAAGGATTGCCCGGAGATGGTCGTGCTGCCCGCCGGCACCTTCACCATGGGCACCCCCGAGGACGAAGTCGGACGTGAAGCTGATGAAGGTCCGATGCACCCGGTAACCTTCAAGAGGGCCTTCGCCGTCAGCCGCTTCCAGGTACTCAGCGGTGAGTGGAAGGCCTACATCCGTGACACCGGCTACAAGATGCCGGACGGCGATACCCGCCCCGGCCGCGAGTGCCTGGCCGGCCAGCCGCGCTACCCCCAGGGCGACCGGCAACCGGCGGTGTGCATGGACGCCCACGAAGCCCAGGCCTATGCCGACTGGCTGTCGAAAAAGACCGGAAAAAAATACCATTTGCTCAGCGAGTCGCAGCGCGAATACGCGGTACGTGGCGGCACCAGTGGCTCGTTCCCCTTCCCGTTCGACAAGGACAAGGGCTACAGCATTGCCGAGCACGCCAACACCTACGGCCCGGCGGACGGTTTCAGCTACACCTCGCCGGGCGGCAGCTTCCCGCCGAACGCCTATGGCGTGTATGACGGCCACGGCAATGTCTACGAATGGACGGCCGATTGCTACGTCGACAGCTATGTCGGCGCGCCCGCCGACGGCAGCCCGCGCCTGGACAGCAAGGAATGCGAGGACCGCCGGGTGATTCGTGGCAACGACTGGAGCGAAGCGCCGGTGTTCTCGCGCTCGGGCAATCGCAATGAACGCAGCGCCATTACCCGTGGCGACTGGCTGGGCTTCCGGGTCGCCCGCGAGCTCTGAGCCCCACCTGTAGGAGCCGGCTTGCTGGCGATGCGATCTGACAGTCGACATCACCATCGCCTGGGAAATCGCTATCGCCAGCAAGCCGGCTCCTACAGGGACCGTAGCGCCCTAAATCCCGGCCCCATCGACTCGTCTACAGAGTTCAAGGCGCCTTCCGGGGCGCCCGCTTCTACAGCCCCTTCACGAGTAGCCCCCATGCCTGCCCCAGCCCCAAGTCTCGCCCGGGAAACCTTCAGGATCCTCAAGCCGTTCTGGCTGCTGGTCGTACTTTCGGCCGTATTGGGGATCGTCAGCGGCCTCAGCGTCACCGGCTTGCTGGCCACCGTCAACAACGCCATGAACGCCGCCGCCGGGCCCGACAGCCACACCGCCCTGCTGTTCGGCGGCCTGTGCCTGCTGACCCTGGCCTGCTCCACCCTGTCCAACCTGCTGACCAACTATGTCGGCCAACAGGTGGTCGCGCGCCTGCGCCGCGAACTGGCCGCCCAGGTGCTGGTGGCGCCCATCGAGCAACTCGAACGCTACCGCGCCCACCGGCTGATTCCGGTACTGCTGGGGGACGTCAGCACCCTGAGCACCTTCGCCCTGTCGGTGGCGCCGATGGTGATCGCCTTTACCGTGACCCTGGGCTGCCTGTCCTACCTGGCGATGCTCTCCTGGCAGATCCTGCTGCTGACCGTGGTCACCGTGATCATCGGCTCCGGCGCCCAATGGCTGGCGCACCGCTACGGCATGCGCAGCATCCTCAGCGCCCGCGACGGCGAAGACGAATTGCAGAAGCACTACCAGGCGATCTCGGCCGGGGCCAAGGAACTGCGGATCCAGCGCAAGCGCCGCCAGCATATGCACGATGAACAGATCCACGGCACCACCGAGCGGATCTGCCGGGCCAACATCCGTGCGGCGAATATCTTCGTCAGCGCGGAAACCTTCGGCTCGATGCTGTTTTTCGCCGTGATCGGTATCGCCATCACCTTCCAGGCCCTCTGGCCCGGGACTGACCGCACCGTGCTGGGTGGCTTCGTGCTGGTCATGCTGTATATGAAAGGTCCGTTGGAACGCCTGATCAACACCCTGCCGATCATCAGCCGCGCGGAAATCGCCTTGCGCCGGATCGCCGAGCTGTCCTGGCAGTTCTCTTCGCCGGAACCGCACCTGCTGATCCAGGACCGCCAGGCCGCCCCGGCGCCGCTGCAGAGCATCGAACTGCATCAGTTGCGTTATGACTACCCCCAGGTGGAAGGCAGCCAGGCCTTCCACCTGGGGCCGGTGAACCTGACCATCAAACAGGGCGAGATCCTCTTTATCGTCGGCGAGAACGGTTGCGGCAAGACCACCCTGATCAAGCTGCTGCTGGGGCTGTACAGCCCGCAACAGGGCGAGGTGCGCCTCAACGGCCAGGCGGTGACCGCCGAGGGCCTGGATGATTACCGGCAGTTGTTCACCACCATCTTTGCCGACTACTACCTGTTCGACGAAGTGCTCCAGGGCGACGACCTGCTACCCCCGGAATCGATCAAGTACCTGGAACGCCTGGACATCGCCCACAAGGTCAGCATCCGCGACGGACGCTTCACCACCACCGACCTGTCCACCGGCCAGCGCAAGCGCCTGGCGCTGATCAATGCCTGGCTGGACCAGCGTCCGGTGCTGGTGTTCGACGAATGGGCCGCCGACCAGGACCCGGCCTTCCGCCGGGTGTTCTACACCGAACTGCTGCCCGAGCTGCGCCAGCAGGGCAAGACGATCATCGTGATTTCCCACGACGACCGTTATTTCCCGGTGGCCGACCAACTGGTGCGGATGCAGGCCGGACAGATCAAGGTCGAGCGTCGCGAGGAACAGCACGCCTTCACTGAAAACGCCTTCTCGTAACACCCACACCCCGTGTAGGAGCCAGCTTGCTGGCGATGGCGACCTTGAGAGCGATGTAAGGCTTGAGGGCCAATCGCCAGCAAGCCGGCCCCTACACATAGAGACCGCAGCGCCCTCCCGTCACCATTTTTTTCACTTTTCTTTTCCGTCTTTGTCGCCCTCGTACGTCTTTATTTCAAATGCAAAAAATTCTCACTCGCTTTTCCAGCAATTTTGACAAGAGCAGACACAATGCCAAAACAACACCGCCTCACACCCTTGAGCAAAGCGTTGCTGGTTCGCCAGCTGTTCTGCTCGCCACCTTCGCTGGCCGTCATGGGGATGGCGCTGGCACTGCCCCTGGCGGCACAGGTCCAGGCCCAGGAGTTCGAATTCAACATCGGCGCCCAACCGTTGGGCAGCGCCCTGCAGGAACTGGGGCGCCAGGGCAATATCCAGATTCTGTACAACCCGGAGCGGGTCCAGGGTCTTCACGGTGCGCCGGTCAAAGGCGTGTTTACGCCCGGCCAGGCCGCCAGTGAGTTACTGAAGAACACCGGCGTCGACTACAACCTGCAGGGCGACACCCTGACCCTGAGCGATACCGCCGCCAAGGGCTCGGGCCTGACCCTGGCCGCCACCAACATCAGCGGCCAGGCCCTGGGCAGCAACACCGACGGCACCGGCTCCTACACCACCGGCGCGGTAACCATCGGCAAGACCGCCCAGACCCTGCGCGAAACCCCGCAGTCGGTCACCGTGGTGACCCGCCAGCAGATGGACGACAAGAACCTCACTTCCCTTGAACAGGTGATGGACCAGGCCACCGGCATTACCTTGCAGAGCCGTAACTTCGGTGACAACCAGTACAACTCTCGGGGTTTTGAGCTGGGGGCCGACGCCTACATGATCGACGGCGTGCCCGGCCTGACCTACAGCCCTACCGGCTGGATCACCCCAGACACCGCGGTGTTTGACCGAGTGGAAATCCTCCGTGGCGCAGCCGGCCTGCTGGTGGGCAACGGCAACCCCGGCGGCGCGGTGAACCTGGTGCGCAAGCGGCCGAGTGCCGACCCGCACTACTCCATCACCACCCGCATCGGCTCCAACGACTTCTATCGCATGGACCTGGACGCCACCGGGCGCCTCAACGACTCGGGCTCGGTACGCGGGCGCATGGTGGTCGCCAACGAGAACCGGCACTACTTTTATGACTCAGCCAGCAGCCGCAAGCCGGTGTTCTATGGCATCGTCGAGGCCGACCTGAACGACGACACCACCCTGTCCGTAGGCCTGCGTAACCAGACCAGCGTGACCAATGGCTACTCGATCTTCGGTTTGCCGCGCTACAGCAATGGCCAGCCACTGGGGATATCCCGCGCTACGTCGCTGTCCCAGAACTGGAACCGTCATGAAAACCAGCAGACCGAAGTCTTCGCCGAGCTGGAACACCGCTTCAACGACGACTGGAAGAGCAAGACCTCGGTTACCCGCAGCCAGGGAGCCTACGATCAACAGGTAGCCCTGCCACGCGGCAGCATCGATCCGGTCACAGGCACAGGATCAAAACTGTATGACGCGCTGTTCCGCCAGGACTCGGTGGTCAGCACGGGGCTGGACAGCAACCTCTCCGGTAACTTCAATGCCTTTGGCCTGGAGCACTCGGTGATGGTGGGGGCCAATTGGTCGGACCAAAAGCTGCGCAGCAAGGAAACCAACATAGACCTGAACACCCCTATCAATGTGTTCGACCCCGACCACAACGCTGTTGCCGAGCCCCTGCGCACCGCCTGGGACAAGATCACCGACGACGATACCCGTCGCTACGGCGTCTACGGCAATACCCGCCTGCATCTGACCGAAGATCTAAGCCTGGTGCTGGGTGGGCGACTATCCTGGTACCAGTACCAGACCAAGAACGCGTATACCGGTAGCAAGCAATCGAACCGCCAGGACCATCAGTTCACACCCTTTGCCGGCCTGATCTACGACTTCAACAATCAGTGGTCGTGGTATGCCAGCTACGCGGATATTTTCCTGCCACAAAGCCAGTATCAAACCTCCAGCGGCAAGCTGCTGGACCCGGCCATCGGTACCAACTACGAAACCGGCATCAAGGGCGAACTGTACGACGGACGCCTGAACGTCTCGGCGGCAGTGTTCTATATCAAGCAGAAAAACGTCGCGACAGTGGATCCGGATGAAAACGCTTTCTGTTCGAATGACCCGAGTGGCTACTGCTACCTCGGCGGTTCAATCCAACGCAGCAAGGGTTACGAACTGGAGGCCAGCGGGGAAGTGCTGCCGGGCTGGCAGGTGGCTGGCGGTTATACCTTCAACGTCACCAATACGAGCACTGGTGGCCCGACCGACTACCAGACGCCCAAGCACATGCTGCGGGCCTCGACCACTTACAACCTGCAAGGCGACTGGAGCCACCTGACCGTGGGCGGCGGGGTCTCGGCACAGAGCGGCTACTCGACGAATGATTTTGGTCCGAACATATCCAACAGCGGACGTGCGGTGTGGGATGCGCTGGCATCGTACAAGATCGACAAGAACTGGAAGGTCGGGCTGGACGTGAAGAACGTCTTCGACAAGGCCTACTATAAGTCCCTGGGTGAGCTACGTCGTGGCAACTACTACGGCGATCCACGCACCTATATGCTGACCGTCCGCGCGGACTTCTGATCCTCGAAGCAACCTGGTGGGTAAACCCACCAGGCGTGCATAAAAAAGCCAAGGGCCCATACCCTTGGCTTTTTTAATGGCTGCAGAAATATCTGTCGCCCCCCATCGGGAACACACCATAAACCTGTAGGAGCCTGGCTTGCCCGCGAAGCTCTTTGCGCCCTCAAGGCCCTCTTCGCTGGCAAGCCAGGCTCCTACAGGTAATCGTGTCGATCCAAATGGCGGGCCAGGATCAGCACCGCCACTACAAGGATCGTGGGCTGGCCTTATTCAGCGGCCAGGCACTCCAGCACTGCATTCAACAACGCCGGACTGAGGATGACGCTGTCATGAGTCTCCTCCAGCACCCGCGACCCCGCCAGGCCATTGACCGAACATTCACGCAGCAACCGCGCCTCGGCCTCATGTATCCGCGCGGCACTGCGGCTGCCCGTCGCCCACCAGCAATCGACCTTCACCGCCAGCGGTTTCAGGCTGAAGGCCTCGCTCAACACTGCATTGGCATGCAGCAGGCGATACCCGGTCTCGATCTCGTCCTGCAACGCGATATCGCGGTGGATCTCGCGCAAGCGCTCGACACTCACCCCGCCTACCTCGGCCACCTGCTCGATCACCCACTCGACCACTGCTTGTTCATCACTCAAGCTCGCCCGCGCCTGTTCCAGGAAGCCCAGCACCGTCGCTTCATCGACCCCAGGCACAAAAGCCAGCAGGCTGCTCAACAACGGCCCATACAACCCAGGCTCCTCGACTTGCGCATCAGCCCGCACTTCAGGCTCGGCAGGGTGCTCCTCGCCCCCCTGGGGCATCAGCGAATCCACCAGCCCGACAAAACCCACCCGCTCACCCGCCTGCTCAAGACGATGGGCCACCTCGACGGCCAACGCCCCACCCAATGACCAGCCCAACAGGTTGTAAGGCCCGTGCGGCTGGGTGGCGCGGATCTGCTCCAGGTAGTAGGCCACCATGCCATCCCAGGACTCATCGAACCAGCCCGGCACCACATAACTCCTGTTCACCAGCCCATAGACCCGGCGCTGATTGCCCAGCGTCCCGGCCAACGGGTAGTAGGCGTAGGCCCCACCACCACCGGGCGGCAGGCAGAACAGCGGACTCCGGTCATTGCGGCAGGCGTTCATGGCAATCACCGGCGACTTGACCCGCGCCTCCCCTTCCAGCAGGAAATCCGCCAGCGCTTCCAGGTTCGGCAGCAACAGGAAATCATGCAACTTGATCGTCACATCAAACGCCTCACGCAGGCGTCCGACCAGGGCGATCACCAGCAGCGAGTGACCGCCACGCTCGAAGAAGTTGTCATCCAGCCCGACCCGCTCGACCTCCAGCACCTGCGCCCAGATAGCCGCCAGGCGCTGCTCCAGTTCGGTACGCGGGGCCCGGTAGCCCGGCCCCGAGGCATTCACATCCGGCGCCGGCAACGCCCGGCGATCCAGCTTGCCGTTCGGGCTCAGCGGCATGCCTTCCAGCAGCACCAGATGGGCCGGCACCATATGCTCCGGCAATTGCGCCTTGAGATGGACCTTGAGCGCATCACGCAACGGGCCTTGCGCCACAGCTCCGGCATCAACCAGATCGCGCTCGACCGGCACCAGGTACGCCACCAACTGCTTGCCCAGCGGCCCGTCGATATCGATGACGTTGGCCTCGCGTACACCCGGATGCTCCTGCAACCGGGCCTCGATCTCACCCAGCTCCACGCGCAAACCGCGAATCTTGATCTGATGATCGAGACGCCCGGCGTACTCGATCACCCCCTCGTCACGATAACGGGCCAGGTCGCCGGTGCGATACAAACGGCCACCGTGCTCATCGAACGGGTCCGGGACAAAGCGCTCGGCGGTCAGCGCCGGACGTCGGTGATAACCACGGGCCAGACCGACGCCACCGAGGTACAACTCACCGGCGGCACTGAACGCGGCCGGCAGCAGGCCGTTGTCCAGCACATGGCCCTTGAGGTTGTCGATCGGTCGGCCAATCGGCACGCTCAGCTTGTCATCCGCCGTGCAGGTCCAGTGGGTCACGTCGATGGCGGCTTCGGTCGGGCCATAGAGGTTGTACAACGCCGCCTGGGGCAGACGCTTCAGCACCTCCTGGGACAACTCGGCCGGCAGTGCCTCGCCACTGCACACCAGGCGTCGGATGCTGCGGCAGCGCCGCACATCAACCCCGGCCATGAATACCTGCAACATCGACGGCACGAAATGCAGGGTACTGACCTGATAACGCTCGATGCTTTCCATCAGTTGCTGCGGATCGCGATGCTCACCTGGCCTGGCAATGGCCAGGCGGGCGCCGGTCAGCAACGGCCAGAAAAACTCCCAGACCGACACATCGAAGCTGAACGGGGTCTTTTGCAGGACCGTGTCGTGGGCCTTCAGGTCATAGGCCTTCTGCATCCAGGCCAGACGGTTGTACAGCGCCCGATGACTGTTGCCGGCGCCCTTCGGCCGTCCGGTGGAGCCCGAGGTGTAGATCACGTAGGCCAGATGGTCCGGCAAGGTCAGGTTGCGCGGATTTTCCTCGCTGGCGGTAAACGACTCGGGAGCATCCAGGCACAGGCTGCGCACATGGGCCGGGATCGGCAGGGTCTCAAGCAGATGGCGCTGGGTCAGCAGCAGGTCGATGCCGCTGTCCTCGATCATGTAGGCCAGGCGTTCGCGAGGATATTCAGGGTCCAGGGGCACATAGGCGCCACCGGCCTTGAGGATCGCCACCAGGCCGATGACCATCTCCAGGCTGCGCTCGGCGGCGATACCCACCAGCACATCCGGTCCAACCCCTTGCTCGCGCAAGCGATGGGCCAGTTGATTGGCCCGGGCATTGAGCTGGCGATAACTCAACAATTGTCCGTCGAACACCAGCGCCGGCGCCTCCGGCGAGCGTTGTACCTGGGCCTCGATCAGGCTGTGCAGGCACCAGGGTCCCGGATAGTCGGCATGGGTCAGGTTCCACGCGTCCAGCGTCTGCCGCGCCTCGGCGCCAGCGAGCATCGGCAGTTCGCCCAGGCGTTGCCGGGCCGAATCGGCCAGGACCAGCAGCAGGTGTTCGAAATGCCCGGCCAACTGCACCACCGCCGCGTCCGAGAGCTGCTGCCGGGAATAGCGGTAGTCCACCGACATGACCTCGCCCACCTCCACCACCAGGGTCAGCGGATAGTGCGTCTGCTCCCGGCTCTGCAAGCCACTGAAGGACAGTCCGTTGTCAGCGCCCTGCTCCAGGACCTGCGAGGTCGGGTAGTTCTCGAACACCAGCAAGGTGTCGAACAGTGCTTCGCCGCTCCAGCCGGCCCAGCGTTGAATGTCATAGAGCGGGGTGTGTTCGTGCTCGCGCAAGGCCAGGTTGCGCGCTTGCACTTGCTGCACCCAGTCGCCGACCTGTAGCTCCGGCCCCGGACTGCCCAGCACCGGCAGGGTGTTGATAAACAGGCCCAGTTGTTCCTCGACGCCGGGCAGGTCCGCCGGACGCCCGGACACGGTGGCGCCGAAAGTGACACTGCGCTGGCCGGTGTAGCGTTGCAGCAGCAACAGCCAGGCCGCCTGCACCAGGGTGTTGAGGGTAACCCGCTGCTCGCGGGCGAACTCGCCCAGCTGCAGGGTCCGCGCTGTGTCGAGGGTCTGGCGATATTCGCCATAACCCCGGGCCTCGGCCACACCACCGGCCTTGAACGCCTGCACCAGGCGGGTCGGTTCGACGAAGGCGGCCATCTGCTCGGTCCAGAAACGCTGATCGGCGCCGCTGTCCTGGCGTTGCAGCCACTGGATGTAGTCGCGCAGGCGACTGCCGGGCGGCGTCACCACTTGCCCGTTGTAATGTTCCAGTACCTCGCCCAACAGCCGCGCACTGCTCCAGCCATCCAGCAGGATATGGTGGTTGGTGTAGATCAGGTGGTGATGCTGTTCGGCGGTGCGCAATACCGTCAGGCGCAACAGCGGGTCGCAGGCCAGGTCGAAGCCGCGTTGCAGATCCACTTCGGCCAGCTCGGCCAACAACGCGTCAAGGCCGTCGCGGCCACGCAGATCCTGCTCGACAAACGCCAGGGCCTCGGTTTTGCGAATCACCTGCAGCGGTTGTCCGCTGCCTTCGGCAAAGCGCGCCCGCAGCGCCTCGTGACGGTCGATGGCGGCCTGCCAGGCGGCGTGGAAACGCGGCACATCGAGCCCCGTCACATCGACCCGCATCTGGTTCAGATAGTTGCCCGAGGCCGGTGCCGACAGGCTGTGGAACAGCATGCCCTGCTGCATCGGCGACAGCGGGTAGACGTCCTCGATGTCCCGCGCCGCCACCGGCAGACGATCCAGTTGGGCCTGGTTCAGGCCCGCCAGCGGGAAGTCCGACGGGGTCACGCCGTGGTGCTCATCGCGGACACAGTGCGCGATCACCTCGGCCAACGCCTGCTCGTACGCCACCGCCAGGCCCTCGATGGTTTCGCCGCGATAGACCTCGCCACTGAAGCTCCAGTCCAGTTGCAACTGGCCGTCGTAGACCTGGCCATTGAGGCTCAGCCAGTTACCCAGCGGTGCCTCTTCACTCTGACTCGCACCGCTGTCATCGGCGCTCGGGATCAACAGCGCGCGCTCGCCAGGAGCGGCGTCGGTATCGAACTGCCCCAGGTAGTTGAAGGTCACCCGGGCTTCGGGCAACGCCTGCAAAGCCGCGACGGTTTCGGCATCGCCGAGATAACGCAGAATGCCGTAGCCGATGCCCTTGTTCGGCACCGCGCGCAATTGTTCCTTGATGCCGCGCAGACTCGCGCCCGGCTCGCCCTCGGGCGTGAGCCGCAGCGGAAACAGGCTGCTGAACCAACCCACGGTGCGGCTCAGGTCAAGGTCCTCGAACAGGTCCTCGCGACCGTGACCTTCCAACTGGATCAGTGCCGAGGCCTGCCCGCTCCAGGTGCACAGCACCTGGGCCAGGGCGGTCAGCAGCAGGTCGTTGACCTGGGTGCGATAGGCCGCCGGGGCCACTTTCAAGAGTTGTTGGGTGAGGTCTTTGCTCAGGCACGAACGGGCATAACGAACCTGGCGCCGGGTATTGGCCCCCAGCGGATTATCCCGGGGCAACTCGCCTTCTACATCCCCGAGACTCTGCAACCAGTAGTCGCGTTCGGCCTTGAGCAGCGGGCCATGGGCATAACCTTGCAGGTGCTCGGCCCAAGCCTTGAGCGAACTGCTGCGCGGTGCCAGGACCGGCGAGCGGCCCGCCGCCAAAGCGGTGTAAGCCTGTTGCAGGTCTTCAAACAGCACACGCCAGGACACCCCGTCCACCGCCAGGTGGTGAATCACCAGCAGCAAACGCTGTTGCCCTTGCGGCAGGTTGACCAGCAGTGCCCGCAGCAACGGCCCCTGTTTCAAATCGAGGCTGCGCTGGGCTTCGTCGGCCAGCTCGGTCAGCCGTGCCGGATCGTCGAGTTCGTGCACCCACAACGGATCAATCGCGGGGCCCGCGCGGAAGCTCGCCTGCCAGACGCCGTCCCTCAGCTCGAAGCTCAGGCGCAGGGCCTCGTGCCGTTCGATAAGCATGTGCAAGGCATTGCGCAGATGCGCCGGGTCCAGGGTTGTCGACGGTTCCAGCATCAGCGCCTGGTTCCAGTGCTGACGCTGGGGGATGTCCAATTCGAAAAAGCGCGCCTGGATCGGCAACAGCGGCAGGTTGCCCCGCACCGTCTCGACCACCTCGGCCTTCTTCTCGATCAGCCGGGCCACCGTCGCCAGTTGGCCGATGGTCTGCTTCTCGAACAACTGCCGGGGGCTCAACCTGATGCCCTGGCGCTTGGCCCGGGCGATGATCTGCAGACTGAGGATCGAGTCGCCGCCCAGTTCGAAGAAGTTATCGCTGCTGCCGACCCGCTCCAGCTTGAGCACATCGGCCCAGACCGCCGCGAGTTTCTCTTCGATCTCGCCGACCGGCGCGGTGTAACGTTTGCCGGCGACGCCCGGTTTCGGCAATGCACGCTTGTCGAGCTTGCCGTTGGCGGTCAGCGGCAGGCGTTCGAGGGCGACGATATGCGCCGGCACCAGATACTCCGGCAGTTCGGCCAGCAAGGATTGGCGCAAGGTCTCGACCGCCAGTTCGGTGCCGGAGACAGGCACACAATAGGCGACCAGTTGCAGGCGCGAGGCATCGCTGTCCAGCGGCAAGGCCAGGACCACTGCTTCACGTACACCGTCCAGGCCTTGCAGCACCTGCGCGACTTCGCCGGGCTCGACCCGGTAGCCACGAATCTTCACCTGGTCGTCGGCCCGACCGAGGTATTCCACCCGGCCGTCAATCATCCGCGCCCGGTCACCGGCACGGTACAGGCGCTCGCCGTGCCGGGACTCGGGATCGGGCACAAAACGTTCGGCGGTCATGGCCGCCCGTCCCAGATAACCCTGGGCCAGACCGGCGCCACCGAGGTACAGCTCGCCGGCGACACGTTCCGCCACCGGGTTGAGCCAGGCGTCCAGCACCCGCGCCTGATCGTTGGCCAGGGGCCGCCCCACCGGCACCGTGCGGCAACCCACCAGGCGCTCCCGGACTTCGTGGGTCAGGATGCCCACGGTGGTTTCCGTCGGCCCGTAGTGATTGACGATACGGCACTCCGGCGCCAGGTGCCGGATCTGCTCGATCAGCGCCCAGGGGCTGGCTTCGCCACCGAGGACCAGCAATTGCCGGGGCAGCACATCCGCCGGCCGCGCGGCCTGCAACAGGCCCTGCAAATGGCTCGGGACGATTTTCAGCACATCAACCTGGTGCTTGGCCATATAGGCCGCGAAGCCGTCGGGATCGAAGGCGTGTTCGGCGGCCATCAGGTGCAGTGGGCGACCGGACGCCAGGGCACCGAACAACTGGGTATGACCGAGGTCGGCGGCAATGGTCGAGACCAGCGCCATGCTCGTCCCGGGCGCCAGCTCCAGGCGTTGCAACAACGCCTGCACATAGTTCGCCAAAGCCTGATGGCTGATCAGCACACCCTTGGGCTGCCCGGTGGAACCGGAGGTGTAGATGATATAGGCCGGCTGTTCCGGCAGGACTCGGATCGCCAGGGATTCGGCGCTGCAATCGGCCCATTGTCCGGGGTCATGGGCCAGCACCGGGCAAACACCCAGGCCGGCGGACTTGTTATCGCCCGGCGCATGCATCAGCAGCGTGGCGGCACTGTCCTTGAGCAGTTGCTGCAAACGTTCCCTCGGCTGCGCCGTATCCAGGGGCAGGTAGACCGCACCGGTTTTCAGCACGGCGAGCAACCCGATCACCCACTCGAAGGAACGCTCCTGGCACAGGGCGATCACATCACCGCGACCGATGCCCTGGGCGTGCAGGTAGTGCGCCAGCCGGTTGGAACGGCGCTCCAGTTCGTCGTAGTCGATCGATTGACCGGCAGCGTGTAACGCGGGCTGGCCACGCCCGATCTGCCGACCCTGTTCCCAGAGTGCGAGAAAATCGGTAAAGGGCCATGGCGCGGCCTGGTGCTCGATGGGCTGGGCAGCGCTAACGGGTTGTTCCAGCAACGGTTGTTCAACGGTGCGCACCAATTGCTCCAGTACCTGACGCCAGGACGCGGCCATGCGCTCGATGGTCGCGGCCTCGAACAGATCTGTGGCATAGGTGAAGCTGGCCTCGACGCCCTGTGGAGTGTCGGTGAAATCCAGGGCCAGGTCGAAGCGGGCGTCGACGATATCGATGGCGAAGGCTTCGACGCTCAGGTCCGGGGCCTTGTCTCCAGCGCTGGCAGCAGCCAGCACGTTCTGGTTGATCTTGACCTGGAACAGCGGGTTATGACCGAGGTGGCGCTCCGGAGCCAGGGCTTCCACCAGTTGTTCGAAAGGCAGCTCCTGATGGGACTGGGCGCCGGTCACCACCTGTTTCACCTGTTCCAGCAGTTGCTGGAAGCTGGCGCGTTCGTCCACCTGTACCCGCAGGACCTGGGTGTTGATAAAGAAGCCGATCAGCCCTTCCAGCTCCTCGCGGCTGCGTCCGGCATTCGGCGCGCCGATGCGGATATCGGCCTGGCCGCTGTAGCGCGAAAGCACCACGGCCAGCGCCGCCAGGCTGAGCATGAAGAGGGTCTGGCCGTTCTGCCGGGCCAGGCTCTTGAGTTGTGCCGAGAGGGCCGGCGTCAGGTCGCTGTGGACGATAGCGCCGCGGTAACTCGGTTGCGCCGGACGCTCGTGGTCCAGTGGCAGTTCCAGCAGCGGATGTTCGTCGCCCAGTTGTTCTTTCCAATAAGCCAGTTGGCGCTCGCCCTCGCCGGCTTCGAGCCAGGCCCGTTGCCAGATGGCGAAGTCGGCGTACTGGATCGGCAGCTCCGGCAAGGCCAGACGCGGTCCCTGTAGGAGCTGGCTTGCCGGCGATTGCGATGTTGTATTCACCGCCGTCATCGCCAGCAAGTCGGCTCCTACAGGGTTAGCGGCGCTTTCGAGTTCGCCGAGGTAGAAACGGATGAATTCACGAACCAACACCTCTCCCGACCAACCGTCGGAGATGATGTGGTGCATGCACAGGGTCAGCACGTGTTCGGCTTCGCCCAGGCGGAATAGCCTGACCCGCAGCAACGGCCCTTCCAGCAAGTCGAACGGCGCGCTCAGTTCGGCGGCGACCAACCCCTTGAGGTGCTCCTCGGCACTGTCGGCGACAGTCCCCGAGACGTCAACCCGCACCAGGCTCACCACGGACTGCTCAAGAATCTCCTGATGAAACGCGCCCTCATCCGAGACAAACCGCGTGCGCAGGCTTTCATGCCGCCGCACCAGCCGTTCCAGGGCCCGTCCCAGTGCCGCCTCATCCAGCCCGCCGCTCAAGCGCACGGCCATCGGCACGTTATAGGCGCTGTTGCCCGGCTCCAGTTGCCAGAGAATCAGCATCTGCTGCTGGGCATGGGACAGCGGAATGCGCGGGACCTCGTGACGGGTGACGGCAATCGGCAGCAGCCTGAAGCTCTGCCCGGTGGCCTGCATCTTTTCCAGGATCTGGCGACGCTGGTCCAGGGGCAAGCCGACGAAGCGCCGGGCAATCCGTTGTGCCGTGGTGGTATCCATCTCAAGCCTCCGCCATGTCGTTCATCATGCGTTCAATGTCGGACAGCCCGTCATCGGTCAGGGAAAGGCCAGTGCCTTCAAGTGCCTGTGCAAACTCGTTCAATTGAGGTTTCTCGAAAATCATCCGAAGCGGTATGTCGATCCCCAGGCCCGAATGAATCCGGGAGATCACCTGGGCGGCCAGCAACGAGTGCCCGCCCAGTTCGAAGAAGTTGTCATCCAGGCCGACCCGCTCGACCTGCAGCACCTGCGCCCAGATCGCCGCCAGTTGCTGCTCGCGCTCGCTGCGCGGGGCCACGTAGGTTTGCTGCCAGGCGCTCGTGTCCGGCGTGGGCAGGGCCTTGCGGTCCAGCTTGCCGCCGGGGGTCATCGGCAGGCCGTCGAGCACCACCCAGTGCACCGGGACCATATAGTCCGGCAGGTTGGCCTTGAGATCGTCACGCAGGGCATCACGCAAAAGCTGTGGTGTGTCGTGCAAGGCCGGATCGGCGGGCACCAGATAGGCCGCCAGTTGCTTGCCGGACGGGCCGTCGATGGCCACCACCAGCGCTTCGCGCACCTGCGGATGCTGTTGCAGGCGCGCTTCGATTTCGCCCAGTTCGATACGGAAACCACGGATCTTGACCTGATGGTCGAGGCGCCCGGCGTATTCGATCAGCCCCTTGTCGCGGTAACGGGTCAGGTCGCCGGTACGGTACAGCCGACCACCACCCTGCCCGTCGAACGGATCGGGAATAAAACGCTCGGCCGTCAGCGCCGCGCGGCCGTGATAACCCCGGGCCAGCAAGGCGCCGCCGATCAGCAACTCGCCCGTGGCGCCCTGGACCGCCGGGGTGAAATCGCTGTCGAGGATATACATGCGCCGGCCCCCCAGCGGCCGACCGATCGGCATCGACGCTGGTTTGGGCAGTTCGCCGCGAACATAAGCGTCACACTCCAGGTAACTGGCGGTGATGGTGGTTTCCGTCGGGCCGTAGGTATTGAGCAGGCGCACATGGCCCAGCCCCGCCTGTTTCCACAGTTCGAGGCCTTCCGGTGGCATGGCCTCGCCGGTGGCGCTGACCTGGCGCAGCGGACCGAAATCCCTGGGCGCCTGGCGGCTGAACTCCCGCACCAGCAGGTACCAGTAGGCGGTGCTCAAATCCGCCACGGTGATGCCCGAGCGCAGAACTTCCTGGTGGAAGGTGTTGCTGTCCCAGACCTCGTTGCCGCGTACCACCACCGCTGCTCCGTGACACAGGGCCGGGAACAGCTGTTCGACGAAGCCGTCGAAATTCAGGGTGGAGAACAGCAACACGCGGTCCTCGGGTTGCAGGCGGAAATACTCGATGGCGACGTGGCTATGGGCGCTCAGGGCGGCATGGTCGATGGCCACGCCCTTGGGTTGGCCGGTGGAGCCGGAGGTGTAGATGATGTAGGCCAGGTTGTGCGGCTGCACCTGGCTGGCCGGAGCTTCATCGTCGATCCCCGGCAGCTGGTCTTCGATCTGATCCAGGCACAGCGTGCGTAGCGAAGCCACCACCGGCAACTGCGCCAGCAGATGAGCGTGGCAGAGCAACAACTCGATGCCGCTGTCCTGCATCATGTAGGCCAGGCGCTCGCGGGGGAACTCCGGATCCAGCGGCACATAGGCGCCGCCGGCCTTGAGGATCGCCAGCAGCCCGACCACCATCTCCAGCCCACGATCCACCGCGATGCCCACCGGCACTTCCGGGCCGACGCCGAGCGCCCGCAGCCTGTGGGCCAGGCGGTTGGCCCGGCGCTCCAGCTCGGCATAGGTCAACTGCGCGTCGCCGAAGATCAGCGCCGTGGCCTCGGGAGTCGCCCGGGCCTGGATGGCGATCCGCTCGTGGACACAGGGTGCGTCCGGGTAGACGCCGTCGATACGGCTCCAGCGTTGCAGGATGCACTGGCGCTCTTCGTCGCCGAGCAGCGGCAGGTCGGCAATACGCTGTGTCACCCCCTGTTCGACGACAGCCCGCAGCAGATTGCGCCAGTGCCCGGCCATACGCTCGACCGTAGCGGCATCGAACAGCGCGGTGGCGTAGGTCAGGGCGGCCCGCAGGCCTTCTTCACCTTCGAAGGTGTCCAGCGCCAGGTCGAACTGGGCGCTATGGCCGCCGCTGTCCAGTCCTTCGATCTGCAAGCCCGGCACCTGGCGCACCGCGCCCTTGCGTTCGGTCTGGTGGTTGTAGAGCACCTGGAACAACGGGCTGTGGCTGAGGCTGCGCTCGGGTTGCAGGGCCTGCACCAGATGCTCGAACGGCAGGTCCTGGTGTGCCTGGGCACCCAGCGCCGTCTGCTTGACCTGGGCCAGCAACTGGCCAAAGGTGCTGTGCAGCCCGAACTCGGCCTTGAGCACCTGGGTGTTGACGAAGAAGCCGATCAGGCCCTCGGTTTCCGTGCGGGTGCGGTTGGCGATCGGCACGCCGACGCGGATATCGGCCTGACCCGAGTAGCGATGCAGCAGGGTCTGGAACGAGGCCAGCAGCAGCATGAACAGGGTCACGCCCTGCTCCCGGGCAATCGCCTTGAGCGGCACCAGCAAGGCCGGCTCGAACGCGACCTCGAGGCGCGCACCGGCACTGCTCTGCAACGCCGGGCGCGGCCGGTCGGTGGGCAATTCCAGCACGGGTTGCCGGTCGCCCAGCTGGCCGCGCCAGTAGTCCAGTTGCCGGGTTTCCTCGCCCGCCGCCATCCAGTCGCGCTGCCAGTGGGCATAGTCGGCGTACTGGAACGGCAAGTCCTTGAGCGCGGGCGCATGACCCTGGCTGAAGGCGGCATAGTATTCGATCAACTCGTCGACCATGATCGGCATCGACCAGCCATCCGAAACGATATGGTGCAGGGTCACCACCAGCACATGGCGGGTCTGGCCAAGGCTCAACAAGCAGGCCCGCAGCAACGGCCCGTATTGCAGGTCGAAGGGGGCCTCTACCTCCTGCGCCACCCGGGCCTTGACCCAGCGTTCGGGATCTTCGCCCAAAACCGGGTTGAACTCGTCCAGGGCCAGGGCAAAGACCCCGGCCGGTTGCACCCGCTGCACGCCCTGTCCGTCCAGTTGGCCGAAGGTGGTGCGCAGGCTCTCATGACGGTCGATCAAGGCCTCGAAACTGCGGCGCAAGGCTTCGCGATCCAAGGCCCCTTCCAGTTGCAGGGCCGCCGGGATGTGATAAGCGCTGTTGTCCGGCTCCAGTTGCCAGAGCAGCCACTGGCGTTGCTGGGCATAGGACAGGCGCAGCGGCTGGTCACGGTCGACCAGGCTGAAGGCCGGCGCATTCCGGGCCTGATCCGTTTCGGCACTGTCGGCAAAGCCGCCCAGGTCGGCGGTTTCGAACAGGCTGCGCAGGGACAGTTCCAGACCCAGTTCCTGGCGAGCCCGGGCGATCACCTGGGTCGCCAGCAGCGAGTGGCCGCCCAGTTCGAAGAAGTTGTCCCGCAGGCCGACCTGTTCGACCTTCAGCACCTGGGCCCAGATCGCCGCCAGTTGCTCTTCGATTTCCCGCTGCGGAGCGATGTAAGCCTGCTGCAGCACATGGCGGTCCGACGCGGGCAAGGCCTTGCGGTCGAGCTTGCCGTTGGCGGTCAGCGGCAACGAGTCGAGCAGCACCAGGTGGGTCGGCACCATGTAGTCGGCCAGATGGGCCTTGAGGTAGTCCCGCAGTTCGCCATGCAGGGCCGTTGTCCGGGATTCATCCTGCAACACCGCCGGGTCGGCGGGGACCAGGTAGGCCACCAGTTGGGTGCCGGTCGCGCCTTCCACCGCCAGCACCGCAGCCTCGGCCACCCGTGCGTGGCCTTGCAGGCGCGCTTCGATTTCCCCCAGTTCGATGCGAAAGCCGCGAATCTTCACCTGCTGGTCGCGCCGGCCGATGTATTCGATCGTGCCGTCGGCGCGCAGGCGCGCCAGGTCGCCGCTGCGGTAGAGGCGTCGGCTGCCCTGGGGATCGAACGGATCGGGGACAAAACGCGTGGCCGTCAGGTCCGGCCGCTTCAGGTAACCCCGTGCCAGCCCGGCACCAGCGATATACAGCTCGCCGACGCAGCCCGCTGGCAACAGGTTCAGCCCATCGTCCAGCAGGTACAGGGACAGGTCGCTGATCGGCTTGCCGATGGGGCTGCCGGCGACCTGCTCAAGGTCAGCCAGGGACAGCGGCCGGTAGGTCACGTGCACGGTGGTTTCGGTGATGCCGTACATATTGACCAACTGCGGGGACTGATCGCCGAAGCGCTCGAACCAGGGCCGCAGGCCTTGCACTTCCAGGGCCTCGCCGCCAAACACGACGTAACGCAAGGCCAGCTCGCGCGGTGAATCGACGGCCACCGACAACAGTGACTTGAACGCCGATGGTGTCTGGTTCAGTACCGTCACCCGCTTATCGCAGAGCAGGCGGTGGAAGTCCCGGGGCGAACGGCTGATGTCCTGGGGCACCACCACCAGCTTGCCGCCATGGAGCAAGGCACCGAAGATTTCCCAGACCGAGAAATCGAAGGCGTAGGAGTGAAACAGCGTCCAGACATCATCGGCGCCGAAGCCGAATTCGCCGTCGGTGGCACTGAACAGGCGCAGCACATTGCCATGGGGCAACAGCGCGCCCTTGGGCTTGCCGGTGGAACCCGAGGTGTAGATAACGTAGGCGAGATGATCGGCGCCGGTGACACAGGGCGGATTGTCCCGCGAGCGGTCTTGGGGCAGTTGATCCAGGTCGAGGCACTCGACATCTGCCGGTACTGGCAGGCGCCCCAGCAGGTGCCCTTGCGCCAGGAGCAGCTTGAGGCCGCTGTCCTCGATCATGTAGCGCAGGCGCTCATCCGGGTAGCCGGGGTCCAGCGGCACATAGGCGCCACCGGCCTTGAGTACGGCGACAATCGCCACGAGCATCTCCAGTGAACGCTCGCAGGCCACGCCTACCAGCACATCCGCGCCGACGCCCTGGGCGATCAGGTGATGAGCCCACTGGTTGGCCCGGGCGTTGAGTTCGCCGTAGGTCAGTTGCTGGTCGGCGAACACCACCGCCACCGCGTCCGGACGCAACGCGGCCTGGGCTTCAATCCGCTGTTGCAGACAAACGTCGAGCGGGTATTGGCGGGGTGCCGGGTTGCACTGGGACAGGATTTGTCGCTGCTCGCTTGGCTCCAACAGGGCGATATCAGCGATGCGTTGCTGGGGATTGGCGGTAATCGAACGCAGCAGGTTCAGCCAGTGTCGGGCCAAGCGCTCGACGGTGCTCGCTTCGAACAGGTCGGTGGCGTACTTGAATACGGCCTCGATACCCTGGGGTTGGTCGGTGGTATTGAGCACCAGATCGAACTGCGCCGTTTGGCTTTGCCAGTGCAACGGTTCGATGCGTAATGCCTGGGACGGCGATAGTGGATTCACCGACGCCATCGCCGGCAAGCCGGCTCCTACAGGGGGCGCGGTGTTTTCAGGGTTGGCGGGGGTCTGTAGGAGCCGGCTTGCTGGCGATGACGATGTCACATTCAGCGATGCACCGACAGGATTCACCCGACTGGCCGGAGCCTGCGCCTGGTGATTGAACATCACCTGGAACAACGGGCTGTGGCTCAGACTGCGTCCCGGCTCCAGCGCCTCGACCAGTTGTTCGAACGGCAGGTCCTGATGGGCCTGGGCCTCTTGTGCCGTCTGCCAGACCTGGCGCAACAGCTCGACAAAAGCGTCCTGCCCGTCCACCTCGGCCTTGAGCACCTGGGTGTTGACGAAGAAGCCGATCAGCCGCTCCACCTCGGCCCGCTTGCGGTTGGCCACCGGCACACCGACGCGGATATCGCCCTGCCCGCTGTAGCGATGCAGCAGCGCCTGGAACGATGCCAGCAACAAAGCGAACAGGCTGACCCCTTGTTGTCGGGCCAATGCCTTGAGCCCTTCGCTCAACCCGGGGTCGAGCACCAGGGCCTGACTGGCACCGGCAAAGCTGGGGGACAACGGACGCGGATGATCGACCGGCAACTCCAGCACCGGCTGCTCGCCGCCAAGCTTGCCCAGCCAATACTCCAGTTGCCGCTCCTGCTCACCGGCTTCCATCCAGTGCCGCTGCCACAACGCATAGTCGGCGTACTGGATCGGCAGCGCCGGCAACTGCGGCGTACGGCCCTGACTCAGGTCGGCATACAGCGCCAACAGCTCCTCGGTCATCACCTGCAAGGACCAACCGTCCGACACGATATGGTGCTGGGTCAGCACCAGCACCTGTTCATCGGCCGCCACCCGCAACAGCGCGGCCCGCAACAGCGGGCCACGGGCCAGGTCGAAAGGCGTCTGGCTCTGTGCCTGGACAAAGGCCTGGACCCGCGCCTCACGCTCCGCCGAAGAGGCCGGGTCGAGGGTGTGCAGATCGAGGCTGAAGCGAGCGGCGGACAACACCACCTGCAGCGGTTGCCCGTCGGTCTGGGTGAACACCGTGCGCAGGCTTTCGTGCCGCTCCACCAGGGCCTGGAAACTGCCCTGCAAAGCGTCCACATCGAGCCGGCCCCGTACCCGCAGGGCCGTGGCAATGTTGTAGGCCGAACTCTGCGGCGCCCATTGCCAGAGGAACCACTGGCGCTGTTGGGCGTAGGACAGCAGCAGGGGCTCCTCGGCCGCGCGACGAAACACCGGCGCGACCTCGAACAGATTGATGCCCTTGTGCTTGAGCAGCGCCGCCAAGCCTTTGCGCTGCCTGGACGAGAGTTGCCCCACCGACTCGATTAACCCTTGCACTCGTGCTTCCCCTCAAGAAATCAGTTTTTCCAGATCTTCGAGGGATAGACGTTTGAGGGCCTCCAGGGATTTAGCCAATTCATCCTGAACAGGCGACGATGCACCGCGCAGCGCTTCGATCCGTTCGCAGAACGCCAGCAGGTTGTCGGCCTGGAACAGTTCCTTGAGGGGGATCTTGTCGCCCAGGCGTTCGCCGATCCGGCTGACCACCAGGGTCGCCAGCAACGAATGGCCGCCCAACTGAAAGAAGTTGTCGCCCAGGCCCACCTGCTCGATCCCCAGCACCTCCTGCCAGAGCGCGGCGACCTGGCCTTGCAACTCGCTGCGCGGCGCCTCGTAGTGCTGCTGCCGGGGGCCGCTGCCCAGGGCGATCAGGGCCTTGCGGTCGAGCTTGCCATTGGGGGTCAGCGGCAAGGCCTCGACCAGGTGCAACTGGCCGGGCACCATATGTGCCGGCAAGCGCGCGGCCAGGGCGGTCCTGAGACCGGCGACAAACGCCTGGGCCTCGCCCACGGCCGACGCCACCACATAGCCTTGCAGGTGTTTGCCCGCCGCATCCTCCTGGGCCAGCACCACCGCTTCGCGCACCGACGGCTGCTCGAGCAGACAGGCTTCGACTTCGCTCAACTCGACGCGGAAACCGCGAATCTTCACCTGATGGTCGGCGCGACCGATGTACTCGATCCGCTCGCCCTCGCCCTGGCGCACCAGGTCGCCAGTGCGATACAGGCGCTCGCCGTCAGTGCCGAACGGGTTCGGCACATAACGCTCGGCGGTCAGTCCGGGTCGGCCCAGATAGCCCCGGGAAACCCCGGCACCGCCCAGGTACAACTCGGCCGCCACCCCGGCGGGCAGCAGCTGCAAGCCGGGATCGAGCAGATAGGCCTGGGTATTCTCCAATGGACGCCCGATATTCGCCGTGCCCTGGGCGGTGCGCAGGCTGAAGGTCGAGTAGGTGGTGTCTTCCGAAGGACCGTACAGGTCATACACTTGACGCACCCGGGTGCCGGCGTAGAGCGCATCCACCAGCGTCTGCTTCAGTGGCTCGCCAGCCAGGTTGAGGGTGCCGACCGAGGCCGGGATCTGCCCGGCCCGCAACAGCGCGGCAATGGCCGAGGGCACGCTGTTGATCAGCGTGACCCGCTCGCGGGCCGGCAGCTCCGCCAGGGCCAGGGCATTGTCCGCCAGGACCAGGCAGCCGCCACCGGCCAGGGTGACGAAGATCTCCCACACCGACAGGTCGAAGCAGATCGAGGTCGAGGCCAACACCCCGCGCAGTTGCTCGCGGTCGTAGGCCTGCAGCGACCAGTGGATCAAGGCCGTGAGGTTGTCGTGGGTGATCGCCACGCCCTTGGGCTTGCCGGTGGAGCCGGAGGTGTAGATGACATAAGCCAGGTTCTGGCCGCAGGTGTCCACGGACGGCGCGCGGGTCGGGTAGCTCGCCAGCCAGTCATCGCCCTCCTCCATCAGCAGCACCGGAGCGGGCAGCGCTTGCGGCAAGCGCTCGAGGAGGATGGCCTCACTCAGCAACAGGGCCGCGTGGCTGTCGTCGAGCATATGCAACAGCCGCTCGCGCGGGTACTCGGGGTCCAGCGGCACATAGGCGCCGCCGGCCTTGAGGATTGCCAGCAGGGCAACGATCAGGTCCGGGGTACGACGCAGGCACACGCCGACCCGCACCTCGGGGCCGACGCCGCGCTCGCGCAGGAGGTGGGCCAGGCGATTGGCGCGCCGGTCCAGGGTCCGGTAGTCCAGCTGCCAGTCGGCGAAGAGGAGCGCCGGGGCCTCGGGCTGACCGGCGACCTGATCCGCAAGATGCTCAAGCACATGACCCCGGATCCGCGGATTGAACGCTGCCCCTGTAGGAACGAGCTTGCTCGCGATGAGCGCAAGGGCACCGTGACTCTCCAGGTACCCCGCGTTATCGTTGACGTCCATCGCGAGCAAGCTCGCTCCTACAGAAGAGCGCCGGCTCCAGTCGAGGGCGACCTGCCGCTCGGCCGGGTCGAGCAACTCCAGCGCACCCAACGGCTGGCGCGCGTCGACCATGAACTGGCGCATCAGGTATTCCAGCTGCCGGCCCAGTCGCGCCACACCCGCAGCGTCGAAACCGGCCCGGTCGTAACCGCAATCCACGATCAGTTCGCGCCCGGTCACCGCCACCAGGGTCAGCGGATAATTGGTCTGCTCGGAACGTTCTATAGCCGCGAACTCAGGACCCGCATCCGAAGCCCGGCCCAGCGCTTCGGCCATCGGATAGTTCTCGAACACCAGCAGGCTGTCGAACAACCCGCCCGCGCCCAGGCCCGCCCAACGCTGGATCTCGTACAGCGGCGTCTGCTCGTGCTCGCGCAACGCCAGGTTGAGGTCCTGCACCTGTTGCAGCCACTCACCCACCGTCAGTTGTGCATCAGGGCTCGCCACCACCGGCAGGGTGTTGATAAACAGGCCGATCTGCTGCTCGACCCCGGGCAGGTCAGTCGGGCGGCCGGCCACGGTGGCACCGAAGGCCACGCAATCCTGGCCGGTATACCGCTGCAACAGCAGCAGCCAGGCGGCCTGCATCAGGGTGTTGAGGGTGACTTTGCGTTCCCGGGCAAAACGGTTCAACCCAGTCGTCAACGCCTCATTGAACACATGCCGATGTTCCCCATAGCCCTGTGCCCGTTGATGGCCGCCCAAGGTCCCGACCAGGCGGGTCGGCTCCTGCAGACCGGCCACGGCCGCGCTCCAGAAGTCCTGGCTGGCGCGGGCATCGCGCTGGCCGAGCCACCCGATATAGTCGCGATAACGTCCTGTACCCCGGGCAATGCTCACCCCGGCATAACGTTGCAGCACTTCGCCGAACAGCTGCGAGGTGCTCCAGCCGTCCATCAGGAGATGGTGGCTGGTGTAGATCATCCGGTATTCGGTCTCGCCGGTGCGCACCAGCGTCACCCGCAGCAAAGGTCCGCGATGGGGCTCGAAACCGGCGGCGAGATCGGCTTGTGCCAACTGCTCGAAGGCCGCCTCATGCTCGCCCCGCGTGCGCCAGTCGTGGACCTGCATCGGCATCGGCAGCGTGCGCAGGACAATCTGCACCGGCTCCACCAGTTCCTGGGGCCAGGCAAATACCGTGCGCAGCATTTCATGGGCCTGCACGGCCTGCTGCCAGGCCTGGCGGAAACGCTCCACATCCAGCTGCCGCACATTCAGTCGCAGCTGGTTGATATAGGCCGCCCCCTCCGGATCGTCCAGATGATGGAAGAGGATCCCCTGCTGCATCGGCGACAGCGGATAGAGATCCTCGATCGCCCCCGCCGCCACCGGCAGGCGCTGCAGTTGCCCGGCACTGAGAGTCACCAGCGGGAAGTCCGATGGCGTCACGCCCAGTTGTCCGCCCTGGCAGCAATGTCCGATCAGTTCGGCCAGGGCCTGTTCATAGGCGCGGGCCAGGGCTTCGATGGTTTCAGGCCGATACTGCTGGCGACTGAACGCCCAATCCAGTTGCAGCTCGCCGTCGAACACCTGGCCATTGAGGCTCAGGCCGTCGCCCAACGGCGCGTCCTCTGGCTGGTTGCGCCCGGTGGATTCGCCGGTGGGCACGAACAGCGCGCCGTCGGCTTCGGTGAAACTGCCGTCGAACTGGCCCAGGTAGTTGAAGGTCACCCGCGACTGGGGCAAGGCCGCCAGTTGCCGGGCAAAACCGGCATCGCCCAGGTAACGCAGCACGCCATAACCGATGCCTTTGTTCGGCACCGCCCGCAGTTGCTCCTTGATGCCGCACAGGGAAACACCCGGCTCCGCCTGGGGTGTGAGGCGGAGCGGAAACAGACTGCTGAACCAGCCCACCGTGCGGCTCAGGTCGAGGTCGTCGAACAGGTCTTCGCGACCGTGACCTTCGAGCTGGACCAATACCGACGGTTGCCCGCTCCAGTCGCACAGCACCCGCGCCAGGGCGGTCAGCAGCAGGTCGTTGACCTGGGTGCGATAGGCCGTCGGCGCGACTTTCAACAGTTGCTGGGTCAGCGTCTTGTCCAGGCGTGAGCTGGCATGACCGACTTCGCCGCCAGGCGCCTGCCCGGGAGCCAATTCAAACGGCAACTCCTGGAGGTCGCCCGCCAGGGTCTGCAACCAGTAATCACGCTCGGCCAGCAGACGTTCACTGCGAGCATAACCGTGCAACTGCTCGGCCCAGGTCTGCAGCGAACTGCTGCGCGCGGCCAGCGCCGGTGGCTGCCTGGAGACGCTGGCAACATAAGCCTGCTGCAGGTCTTCCAGCAGGATCCGCCAGGACACGCCGTCCACCGCCAGGTGATGGATCACCAGCAGCAGGCGCTGCTCGCCGGCGGGCAGATTGACCAGCACCGCACGCAACAACCGACCGTGCTTCAGGTCCAGGCTGCGCTGGGCCTGATCGGCCAGCTCCGTCAGTTGCGCCGGATCGGCGAGTTCGCGGACCCACAGCAGATCGGTCGTAGCCACCGACGCATACTGCGCCTGCCATTGCCCCGCCCGCTGTTCGAAACTCAGGCGCAGGGCATCGTGTTGCGCCACCAGCGCCGCAAGCGCCGCTTGCAGAGGGCCGGTGTCCAGCGGCTCGCGGGGTTTGAGCATCAGCGACTGGTTCCAGTGCTGACGCTGAACAATCTCCATCTCGAAAAACCGTGCCTGGATCGGCAGCAGCAACTGCCGGCCACTGGCCTGGGCCACGACCTCGCTCGCCGGCTTCTTCTCGATCCGCTTCGCCACCGTGGCCAACTGGCTGATGGTCTGTTTCTCGAACAACTGCTTGGGACTGAGGCGGATGCCCAGGCGCTTGGCCCGGGCGATGATCTGCAGGCTGAGGATCGAGTCGCCGCCCAGTTCGAAGAAGTTGTCGCGGGTGCCGACCCGCTCCAGCTTGAGCACATCGGCCCAGACCGCCGCCAGTTGCTCTTCGATCTCGCCGACCGGGGCAACATAGCCCTGCTGCACGGTTCCCGGCTGCGGCAGCGCACGCTTGTCCAGCTTGCCGTTGGCGGTCAGCGGCAATTGCTCCAGCAGCACGATCTGCGCCGGCACCAGGTAATCGGCCAGGCACGCCTGCAATTGGCGGCGCAGGTCATCGACCGAGCATTGCGCACCGGCTGCCGCGACACAGTAGGCAACCAGTTGCAGGCGCCCGGCGTCCTCATCCACCGGCAATGCCAGGACTGCCGCCTGGGCCACGCCGTCGAGGCCCTGGAGCACCCGCGCGACTTCCGCCGGCTCCACCCGGTAACCGCGAATCTTCACCTGGTCGTCATTGCGCCCGAGGAATTCCAGCAGTCCCTGGCGCGTGCGACGCATGCGGTCGCCGCTGCGATAGAGCCGCGCTCCCGGCGCACCGAAAGGATCGGGCAGGAAACGTTCGGCGGTCAGTCCCGGTTGCCCGAGATAACCCAGGGCGACACTGGCGCCACCGATATACAGCTCGCCCGGCACCTGCTCGGCGGCGATATTGAGCACGTCGTCCAGCACATAGCCGTGGGCACCCGGCAAGGCGCGGCCCACCGCGACACCACGGGCGTGCGGATGCAACGCCAGCACCTCGTTCGCCAACACGCCGACGGTGGTTTCGCTGGGACCGTAGTGATTGATAAAACGGCAGTCCGGCTTGAGTGCCCGTATCTGCTCGAACAACCCCGGCGAACAGGCTTCGCCACCGACGATCAGCGCATGCCAGGGCAGGACGTCGGCGGGCTCGCTCGCCTGCAACAACGCCGCCAGATGGCCGGGAACGATCTTCAATACGCCGACCTGATGCTCGCGCATGTATTCGGCGAAGCGGTCGGGGTCGAAACCCAGCTCTTCGGGCAGCACATGCAAGGTGCGCCCGGAACACAGGGCGCCGAACAGCATGGTGTGACCGAGGTCGGCGGCGATGGTGGAGACCAGCGCCATGCTCGCCTCGGGCGCCAGGTCCAGACGCTCCAGCAGGCCGCTGACATAACTGGCCAGGGCCCCGTGGCTGACCAGCACGCCCTTGGGCAGGCCGGTGGAGCCGGAGGTATGGATCACGTAGGCCGGGGCCTGTTCCGCCAGGTCCAGGTCCGGCGTGGTATCGGCTTGATGACGCCATTGTCCGGGGGCATAAGCCAGGCCGATACAACCGGCAACGGCCAGCGTCGTCACCCGGGGATCGCCTTCGGCGCACAGCAGCAGGCGCGCGCGGGCGCGTTCGAGCATCGGTTGCAAACGCGCATCCGGGGCCTTGCTGTCCAGCGGCATATACACCGCACCGGCCTTGAGAATCCCCAGGACACAGGTCAGCCAGTCCAGCGAGCGCTCCATCAGCACCGCCACCGGCTCGCCGATGCCGACACCCTGGTCGCGCAGATGATGGGCGAGGCGATTGGCCGCCTGGTCCAGTTCAAGGAAACCCAGGGTCCGCTCGAGGCAGCGAGCGGCCAGTCCCTGGGGTTGGCGTTGCACCTGGGCGTTCCACTGTTGCAGCACCGGAATCGCCGCCATACGGGGTTCCGTCGCCAGGGCCGGTGGGCGGTTTTCCAGGCTCAGCAGCGGCGCGTGCGGGGCGCGCAGCACGGCATCGAACAGCCGCAGCAACGAAGCAATGAAACCCTCGATAGTCGAGGGTTGGTAAAGGTCGCTGGCATAGGTCATCTCACCGAGGATCAGATGGCCGGCGTCGGTGATGTCCAGGGCCAGATCGAAGTGGGTGCCGTCCTTGTGCAGCGGGTATTCCTCGACCAGCAGGCCCGGCAGGCTCAGGGTGCGCTGCTTCTGCATGCCGACGTTCTGGTTGAACTTGGCCTGGAACAGCGGGTTGTGGTCCAGGCTGCGTTGCGGCGCCAGGGCATCCACCAGTTGTTCGAACGGCAACTCCTGGTGCGCCTGGGCGCCAAAACTGCTTTCACGAATCCGCGCCAGCAGCTCAAGGAAACTCTCGCGCTCGTCGACTTCGCAACGCAACACCTGGGTGTTGATGAAGAAGCCGATCAGGCCTTCGACCTCGGCCCGACCACGGTTGGCGTTGGGCACACCGACGCGGATATCCCGTTGTCCGGCGTGCCGCGAAAGGAACCAGGCATAACCGCCGAGCACCAGCATGAACAGGCTCAGGCCCTGGCTGCGGGCAAAGGCCTGGAGCTGCGCCGAACGCTCGGCGCCGAAATCGAAACGCAGGGTCTGGCCCCGGAAGCTCTGCACCGGTGGACGCGGGAAGTCGGCAGCCACCTCCAGCAGCGGCTGCTCCTCGCCCAATTGCCGCCGCCAGTAATCCAGCTGCCGCTCGCCCTCGCCCGCTTCCAGCCAGCGGCGTTGCCAGACCGCATAGTCGGCGTACTGCAAGGCCAGCTCCGGCAGCCCGGGCTCGCGGTTCTGGCAGAAGGCCTGATAGCCCTGTACGAACTCCTTGACCATCACGTCCATCGACCAGCCGTCGGAGACGATATGGTGCATGCACACCACCAGCACCCATTGCGCCTCGTCGAGCCGGATCAGAGTGGTCCGCAGCAAGGAGCCGGCGAGCAGATCGAAAGGTTGCGCGGTGAGCGCGGCGACCCGCTCGGCCAACTCGGCTTCACGGGTTTCGGCGGCGCAGGCCGTCAGGTCGATACGCTCCAGCGGCAGCGCCTGCTGTTCCAGGATCACCTGGCGCGGCTGCTCGCCGTCGACCTGGAAACGGGTGCGCAGTACCTCGTGGCGCTGGACCAGATGTTCAAACGCACGCTGCATGGCGCTTTCATCCAGCTGACCGCGCAGGCGCAAGGCTGCGGCCATATTGTAGGCGGCGCTGTCCGGTTCGAGCTGCCAGAGAAACAGCAGGCGCTGCTGGGCATAGGACAAGGGAATCACCGCCTGCTCATGGCGGCTGACCGGCACCGGCAGCAGGCTGAAATCCTTGCCCTGCTGGTTCAGGCGGGCGAGGAACTGCCGCCGTTGCTCCAGCGGCAGGCCGATAAAACGTTTGGCAAGACTCAATGCGGCCTGGGCACTCATGCTCCCACCTCCTCCAGCGAACTCATGAACTGCTCCATATCACCCCAGTCGCTCTCGCCGACGCCCTTGGCCAGGCTCGCCACTTCAATCGCCAGGTCCCCCAGCAAGGGGGTTTCAAACAGGCTGCGCAACGGCAGGCTGACCGCCAGGCGTGTCTTGATCCGCGCGATCACCTGGGCGGCGAGCAACGAATGCCCGCCAAATTCGAAGAAATGATCGTCGAGCCCGACCTGCGGCACCTGCAGGACCTGTTCCCAGATCTCGGCGAGATTGCGTTCGATCTCGCTGTGGGGCGCCCGGTAACGGGCCTGCAACTGGCTCGGATCGGGCAGCGGCAAGGCCTTGCGGTCCAGCTTGCCGCTGGGGGTCAACGGCAGGCGCGGCAACAGCAGCAGGTGGGTCGGCACCATGTAGTCGGGCAACCGGCCTTGCAGCAAGGTCTTGACCTGCTGGCGCAGGGTCGCCGCGTCCGCGGCCTGTTCCGCCACCAGATAGCCGACCAGTTGCGTGCCGCCCGTCAGCGGCAGGGCCAGCACGGCGGCTTCGCGCACGCCCGGGCACTGCAACAGACGGCCTTCGATTTCCCCCAGTTCGATACGGAAACCGCGAATCTTCACCTGGTGGTCGACCCGGCCGACGTACTCCAGGGCACCGTCGGCGCGCAGGCGCGCACGGTCGCCGCTGCGGTAGAGGCGCTCACCGGGGTTGAACGGATCGACGATAAAGCGCTGGGCACTGAGGGCCGGTTGCCCCTGATAGCCACGCGCCAGGCCGGGCCCGCCGATATACAACTCACCGACCGCGCCCTGGGGCAGCAGGTTCAGTTCGTCGTCCAGCACCAGCAGCCGTCGACCGGACAACCCCTGGCCGATGGGTACGCCGCGCCAGGACACATCTTCAGGCAACAGTGCCGAGCAGTCATGGGTGGTGGAAACCACCGTGGCTTCGGTCGGGCCATAGGTGTTGATCAGCCGTACGTGGCCCAGGCCGGCGAGCGGCCAGAGACGCAGGCCGTCGACCGCCATGGCCTCGCCGCCGATATGGATCTGCCGCAGCACGCCATAGTGCTGCGGTGGCCGGGCCGCCCAGTCCTGGACCAGCAGGTGCCAGTAGGCGGCCGGCAGGTCCGCCAGGGTAATGCCGTGTTCAAGGATCGCGTCATGTAGGGTCGCACTGTCCCACAGGCGCCCGTCCCGCAGGACCACGCAGGCGCCCAGGCACAGCGGCGGGAAGAACTGTTCGACAAAGCCGTCGAAGCTGCTGGTGGCCATTTGCAGGACCCGGTCGGAATCCACCAGTTGGCTGTATTCGCTGACCCGGGCGATAAATTCGGCCAGGGCGGCATGACTGATCGCCACGCCTTTCGGCCGGCCGGTGGAGCCCGAGGTGTAGATCACATAGGCCAGGGAATCCGGCTCGATGCTTGCCGGCAGGTCGTGGTCGGAAAAGGCCGAGTCGTCGAGCTGGTCCAGGCAGAGGATTTCGCCGCCCTGGAAGGTCGGCAGGCTGGCCAGCCAAGGGCTCTGGGTCAACAACAGTTGCAGGCCGCTGTCCTGCAGGATGTGCTGCAAGCGCTCGGTGGGGGTTTGCGGGTCCAGCGGCACATAGGCGCCACCGGCCTTGAGCACGGCGAGGATGGCCACGGCCATTTCCAGGCTGCGGGACACGGCGAGCCCCACCAGTACGTCGGGGCCGACACCGCGCTCGCGCAACAGATGGGCCAGGCGGTTGGCGCGGCGGTTCAGTTCGGCGTAGGTCAGGTGGGGTGCACCTTCGGGTTCGGCGAGGATCAGCGCTGTGGCTTCGGGGGTCCGCCGGACCTGGGCTTCGAATAGCTGCGGCAGCAGCATCGGATCAGCGACCGATGCCGGTTTGCCGGTCGAATGGCCCAGCAACTGGATGATTTCCTCGGGCGCCAACATCGGCAACTGTGCCACCGCCTGTTGTGGATCGCGGCACACCGCCGCCAGCAGATTGCACCAGTGCCCGGCCAGACGGGCAATGGTCTCAGCGTCGAAAATATCGGTGGCATAGGTAAAGGCGGCGAACAGCTGCTCGCCTTCCTCGCGGGTTTCCAGCATCAGGTCGCTGGCGGCGGCGTGCTCCCGCGAACTCGCAGCGCCCTCCTCCGCCCCCAGGTGCCGCACCTGCAGCCCGCAGGCGAGGGTCTTGCCCTGCACATCGGTAACCAACGGCTGGTGGTTGAACATCACCTGGAACAGCGGGTTGTGACTCTGGCTACGGGCCGGTTGCAGGGCCTCGATCAAGGCGTCGAAAGGCAGTTCCTGATGGGCCTGGGCACCGGCGGCGGCCTCGCGTACGCGCTGCAGCAACTCGGCGAAGGATTGCTGGCCACTGACCTCGCTGCGCAAGACCTGGGTGTTGACGAAGAAGCCGATCAGGCCCTCGGTCTCGCTGCGGGTACGGTTGGCGATCAGGCCGCCGACACGGATATCGGTTTGCCCGCTGTAGCGGTATAGCAGGGTCTTGAACGAAGCCAGCAGGACCACGAACAAGGTCACCCCCTGGCGCTGGGCCAGGCTCTTGAGTTGCTGGCGCAGATCCGCGTCGACCTGCACTTCCAGGCGCGCGCCACGGTGACTGGCCTGGGCTGGATAGGCTCGGTCAGTGGGCAATTCGAGCAGCGGATGCTCTTCGCCCAGGTGCCCGCGCCAATAGGCCAGTTGCCGTTCACGCTCACCGGCTTCGAGCCAGCTGCGCTGCCACAGGGCGTAGTCACGGTAGTGCACGGTCAGGGGCGACAAGCCCGGTGCCTGGCCGGCGACGCAGGCGTCATACAAACGGGTGAACTCATCCACCAGGATATTCATCGACCAGCCGTCGGCGATGATGTGGTGCAGGGTCAGCAACAGCACATGTTCCTGCTCGGCCAGGCGCAGCAGGCGAATGTTCAGCAACGGCCCGCGCTCCAGGTCGAACGACTGCCCCGCCTCCTCGGCCATGGCTTGCCGGGCGCGCTGCACGCGCAGCTCAGGGGCCAGCGCGGACAGGTCGCTGATCGCGATGCGTACCGCGCTCGGCTCGGCCACGCGCTGGAAAGCCCGCTCGCCGTCCTGGCCAAAGGTGGTGCGCAGGCACTCATGGCGCGCCACCAGGGCGCTGAAGGCCTGCTCCAGCGCAGGCAGCTCCAGCACACCATTCAGGCGCACGGCCATCGGCAGGTTGTAGGCCGCACCGGTGGGATCGAGCTGCCAGAGAAACCACAGGCGCTGCTGGGCATAGGACAGGCCGTCGCGTTCGGCGACGCCGTTATCGGCAACGATGGGCAGCAACGAAAAATCGACGCCCTCCCGGTCCATCGCGGCGAGGAAGACCTTGCGCTTCTCCTCGGGCAACGCGATAAAACGGCGGGCCAGTTGCTGTGCGTCCCGCGGAGTCATTGCGCGTACCCCTCGGCCATCGCCACCACCACCTTGCGCGTGCCGGTGAACGGCGAACGGGCGTGGGCGCTGAGCATGTTGTCGAGCATCAGCACATCGTTTTCCTGCCAGGGAAAACTGATGGTGCAGTCGTCGAGCACGCCACGGACTTCGTCCAGCAGGTCGACCTCGATGGCCGAGCCGTCGCCATAATAGACATTGCGCGGCAGGTCTTCCTCATCCACCGCATCGAGCAGGGTCTCGCGCACTTCCGGCTGCAGGTTCGAGACATGGAACAGATGCGCCTGGTTGAACCAGACCATATCCCGGGTCACCGGGTGCCGGGCCACCGCCTGGCAGCGCTGGCGGGTACGCAACTCGCCGTCATCCTTCCATTCGCATTCGATGGAATGGGCCCGGCAGTAGGCCTCGACCAGCGCCTCGTCCTCGGTGTTGAACACCTGGCTCCACTCCACGTCCAGGCCGTTGCCGTAGTTGCGCACGTACATCAGGCCCTTGCTGACAAAACGCTCGCGAATCCGTGCCGGGACCCGTCGATAGACTTCGCGGCTATCGCAGATCGGGGTTTCGCCGCCGGTCTGCGCGGCAATCATGCTGTAGAACCAGATCTTCATCGGCCATTCGAGGGTGTAGGCCTGCTCGTTGTGCAGCGGAATGCTCTGGTGCGCCGGGTATTCGGTGGAAGTGTAGACCCCCTTGGTCACGTTGCTGCGTGGCGTCGAGCCGAACTCGTAGTTGAGCAATGGATGACCGAAACCGGCGGCGAACTCGCGAAAGGCCTCGACACCGCCTACCTCGAAACCGCGCAGCAGAATCCCGCCGGCACGGTACAGGTGCGCGTCGATCAGCGGCTTGCATTCGGCGAACGCCTCGCGCAGGTCGAGACCGGGTTCAGGCGCCTGGATCAGCATGGGCAAGGTGCCCGACCCGGTCAGCAGCGGCCGGATATCCAAACTCAATGCAGTGTTCATGACGACTCTTCTCCCTTGATCTCGGATCGCAAGTGCCGGGCGCGCGAATGCGCCGTGCACTTGGCTGTGCTTCGATTAACGGATGGCCGTACAGGGAAATTAGGCGGACCGGGCAACGTCGCTCGGCGACCAAGGCGGTTTTGACCGCTGAAACATTTACTTTCATTTCCCTATACGTTTTTCCAAGGCTCATCCGTCTTATCCAAATGACACCCTTAGAAATCGAGCCCCCGCTTTCCCATGTCGAAGCCTTCCACCTCGAAGAAATCCCGCTCAAGACTCTGGTTCCTGGTCCATGGCTGGCTGGCGCTGCCCATCTGGTTCTTTGTCCTGATCGTCTGTGTCACCGGCACCCTGGCGGTGATCAGCCAGGAAATCGTCTGGCTGGCCAATCCCGAGATCCGCGCCAGCAAGCCGTTCGACGACGCGCCGCTGCTCAGCTTCGACCAGGTGATCGCCGCCATCGCCAAGAGCGATCCCGAGGTGATCGTCCAGCAGATCATTCGCCCGGACGAAGCGCATTTCGCCCTGCGCGCCGATATCAACTACCCCGACGGCCGCTCGGTGATCGTCTACGTCAATCCCTATACCGGGGTGATCCAGGGCATCAGCCCGCCGTTCGACTTCAAGCAATTCACCCGCGCCCTGCACGGCTGGTGGCTGGTGCCTTTCGTCAACGGTTACAGCTGGGGCTGGTACCTGGTGTCGCTGCTCGGGCTGCCGCTGCTGGCATCGCTGGTCACCGGGCTGGTGGTGTACAAGCGTTTCTGGAAAGGCTTCTTCAAGCCGACCCTGCGTTTCAATCACGGCGCGCGGATTTTCTGGGGCGATTTCCACCGGCTGAGCGGCATCTGGTCGATCTGGTTTATCGCGGTGATTTCCATCACCGGCACCTGGTTCCTGATCCAGGCGATCCTCGCCGACAACCAGATCAGCTTCGCCAGCCGGCCGATCCCGGCGATCATTTCCCATGACAGCGCGCCGCTGATGCCCGATGGCCGGCCGGCGCCGATGCTCGGCGCGGATGAAGCCCTGCGCATCGCCCAGCAACGGGTTCCCGGACTCGACTCGAGCTTTGTCAGCCTGCCCGGCAACGCCTTCAGCCCTATCGAAGTGGGCGGGCGCAGCGGCTATCCGCTGATGTACCAGACCCTGCAGATCAACCCCTACAACGGCGAGATCGAACAGTCGCGCCTGCTCTCGGATCGCAACAAGCTGGAGTTCGTCACCGAATCGATGCGACCGCTGCACACCGGGGATTTCGGCGGCCTGTGGATCAAGCTGATCTGGTTCTTCTTCGGCCTGGTGCTGAGCATGATGGTCTTGAGCGGCCTGCTGATCTGGACCAAGCGCACCGCCCTGGCCACCGCCCAGGCCCTGAAACGCAGTGCCAAGACCGAACGGGCGCCGGCGCCCAAGGTCCGGGCGCGGAATACCGAGACCCCGGAGGTGACCCCATGAGCAAGGACAGCACGCTGCCGACGCCCTCGCCCCTCAGCCGCTTCTGGCACAAGTGGCGCTTCCACCTGAACATCCTGCTGGTGCTGATCCCCCTGGGTTTCATGCCGCGCTACTTTTCCGATGCCGCGCTGTTCCGTGGCGACACCGGCCTGGGCAAGCACCTCAATCAAATCCAGGTCGGCCCCTGGAGCCTGGAAATGGCCGAACTCTGGGACGAAGGACCCCGTCGCGACGGACCCGCCGGTTATCTGAAAAGCTTCAATGCGCGCCTCTGCGATAGCTGCGGCGAGCAGGTCAAGGCCGCCTACCTGCGCGTCGGTAAACCCCGCAGCCTGCGCACCGCCGGGGTGATTTTCTTCGGCACCGCCTATCGCATGAATGCCGTGGTACCGATTCCCGACCGGACCCAGGACGATGCCGAACTGTGGATCACCCTCGAGGGCTGGGACGGTTCGGTGCACCAGGCCTCTCTTCCACTGCGCCAGGCCTCCCCGGCCACCCTTGCCTGGCTGGACAAACAAGGAGCGCGAAAATGATCTTCACGCCGCCCAAGGCGCTTACAGCCTGTCTCTTGCTGCTGGCGGCCGGTTTCAGTACCAGTGCCCTGGCCCACAATCCGATCTGCGAGTGCAAGCAGATCGATGCCGAACAGATTCAGTGCAAGGGCGGTTTCTCCGATGGCAGCGCGGCCACCGGGGTGACCCTGGACGTGATCGGCTATGACGAAAGCATCCTGCTGCCGGGCAAGCTGGGCGCGGATTCGACCCTGACCTTCAAGAAGCCGGCGACCGATTTCTATGTGCTGTTCGACGCCGGTCCCGGGCATATCGTTGAAATCGACCATGGGGATATCGAAGCCCCATGAGCACCTCGACCACCCAGATCGTCCGCCCCGCCGGGGCCGGCCATGAAACCCTCTACGTGCTGCTGTTCTGCCTGATCGTGCTGCTGGTCGCCGGTTCCGTGGTGGCGCTGCATGGCGAAAAGCAGAACGTCAGCACCCTAGCGGCCTATCAGGTGGATGCGCGCCGCGACCTGAGCCCCGGCGAGCAGGGTATCTATGCCGACCTGCGGGTCACCCTCGACGAAATCCACCTGCTGCAACAGGACCAGCAGGCCCTGCCCGCCCCCGAGCAACTCGGCGAAGAAGGCTTTGCCCCCTTTGCCCAGGACGCCAGCTCGGTCAGTCGAGGCGGCCACGCCTGGCGCCTGCTCGACCAGCGCGCCTACTTCGGCCTGAGCCACGCCACGGCCACTGCCGGTTCGTTCCTGATGCGGGTCGGCAACGATGCGAACGCCGCGCCGGACATCTGGCTCAACCGTAGCAACCACCTGGCGGCCCCCGCCGACCTCAGCGACAGCGCCCTGATCGCCGCCGGCTGGCAGCGGGTGGTCGCGCAATTCGATGCCGGCGTAACCCGCCAGCATCGGCACTGAACCTTCCGACTCACCCCAGGGAAGACTGTCTACCCATGTCCATTTCCGCTCTGTTCGGCCGCCGTCGCCTGCTACTCGCGCTGCTGCTCTCGCCCCTGCTGCTGTCCTTCCAGGTCCAGGCCGAACCGGCCAAGCGCCTGCGCATCGGCATCACCCTGCATCCTTATTACAGCTACGTGGCGAATATCGTCGGCGACAAGGCCGAGGTGGTGCCGCTGATCCCGGCCGGCTTCAATCCCCACGCCTACGAGCCCCGGGCCGAGGACATCAAGCGCATCGGCACGCTGGATGTGATCGTGGTCAATGGCGTCGGTCATGACGACTTCGCCGACCGCATGATCGCCGCCAGCGAAAAGCCCGACATCGCCGTGATCGAGGCCAATGAAAACGTGCCGCTGCTGGCGGCCACCGGCACCGCCGCGCGAGGCGCCGGCAAGGTGGTCAACCCACACACCTTCCTCTCCATCAGCGCCTCCATCGCCCAGGTCAACAACATTGCCCGGGAACTCGGCAAGCTCGACCCGGACAATGCCAAGACCTACACCGCCAACGCCCGGGCCTACGGCAAGCGCCTGCGGCAGATCCGCGCCGACGCCCTGGCCAAGCTGACCCAGGCACCCAATGCCGACCTGCGGGTGGCGACGGTGCATGCGGCCTATGACTACCTGCTGCGGGAGTTCGGCCTGGAAGTCACCGCCGTGGTCGAGCCGGCCCACGGCATCGAACCGAGCCCGAGCCAGTTGAAGAAGACCATCGACCAACTGCGCGAGCTGGATGTGAAGGTGATCTTCTCGGAGCTGGACTTCCCGTCCACCTATGTCGAGACCATCCGCCGCGAGTCGGGGGTGCGGATCTATCCGCTGTCGCATATTTCCTATGGCGACTACAGCGCCGACAAGTACGAGAAGGAAATGACCGACAACCTGGACACCGTGGTCCGGGCGATTCAGGAGGCCGGGGTATGACGGCGGCCGAAAGCATCGCGGTCGAGGCCATCGGACCGACCCTCGATTTCGCCGGGGTGAGCCTGACACTCGGGCGCACCATCATTCTCGACAACGTGACCTTCCAGGTCCGTCCCGGTCATATACATGCCCTGGTCGGGCCCAACGGTGGCGGCAAGAGCTCGCTGATCAAGACCCTGCTCGGGCAGATGCCCCACCAGGGACGCCTGAGCCTGGAATGGCCCGAGGCTCCCGGGATCATCGGCTATGTGCCCCAGGCCCTGGAGTTCGACCGCGGCCTGCCGATGACCGTCGACGATTTCATGGCCGCCATGTGCCAGCGCCGTCCGGCTTTCCTCGGACTGTCCCGGTATTTCGCCGGAGCGATTGGCGAGGCCCTGGAACGGGTCGGCATGCAGGACAAACGCAAGCGCCGCATGGGCGCCTTGTCCGGCGGCGAACGGCAGCGGGTCTTGCTGGCCCAGGGACTGATTCCGGCGCCGCAACTGCTGGTGCTCGACGAACCGATGTCAGCCCTGGACGAAGCCGGCATCCGGGTTTTCGAGCGTTTGCTGGTGGACTGGCGCCGCGCTGGCATCACCGTGTTGTGGATCGAACATGACCTGGAAGCGGTCAAGCGCCTGGCCGACCGGGTCACCGGCCTCAATCGCCGCATCCTGTTCGACGCCTCGCCGGCCGAGGCCCTGACCCCGGACCGCCTGCTGAGCCTGTTCTCCACCCATCCGCGTAGCCTCAACGAGGAGACCCGGCCATGACTTATGAAGCTTTTCGCCTGATGATCCAGGGCTGGGCCTCGTCCGGTTTCCTGCCGGCGGCACTGGCTTACGGTTTTGTAGTCAATGCCCTGATCGCCGGGCTGTTGATTGGCCCGGTGCTGGGCGGCCTCGGCACCCTGGTGGTGGTCAAGCGCTTCGCGTTCTTTTCCGAAGCCGTGGGCCACGCGGCCCTGACCGGCGTGGCCATCGGCATCCTGCTCGGCGAACCCTACACCGGCCCCTACGGCAGCCTGTTCGGCTACTGCCTGCTGTTCGGCGTGCTGCTCAACTACCTGCGCAACCGCACCGGCCTGGCGCCGGATACCCTGATCGGGGTGTTTCTCTCGGTGTCCCTGGCCCTCGGTGCCAGCCTGCTGCTGGTGCTGGCCGGCAAGATCAACGTGCATATCCTGGAAAACGTGCTGTTCGGTTCGGTGCTGACGGTCAACGGCAACGACCTGCTGGTGCTGCTGATTGTCGGCAGCCTGGTGATGGGCCTGAGCCTGCCGCTGTACAACCGCATCATGCTGGCCAGTTTCAACCCGCAACTGGCGGCGGTGCGCGGTGTCGCGGTGAAGACCCTCGACTACCTGTTCGTGGTGCTGGTGACGCTGATCACCGTGGCGGCGGTAAAAGTCATCGGCGCAATCCTGGTGGGCGCCCTGCTGGTGATTCCGGCCGCCGCCGCGCGCCTGCTCAGCCAGTCGCTCAAGGGGTTCTTCTGGATCTCGGTGGCGATTGCCACCGTCAGCACCCTCTGCGGCATCCTGTTGCCGATCCTGTTCGACCTGCCCGTGCCGTCCGGCGCGGCGATCATCCTGATGGCCGGTATCGCCTTCGCCCTCGCGGCGCTCGCCCGTGGCACCGTGCCCAGCCTCAAAGGGAATATTGGATAAATGCCTGTTTTTCGCCCCCTGGCGCTCGCCCTGACCCTGAGTAGCCTGTACAGCGTAGCGTCGTTCGCCAACCAGGCGCCTCTGCAGATCACCGCCAATCACGGCCTGGGGACCGTAGCGTTGCACGCCAGCAGCACGGCCAAACCGGTGCGCATTCTCGCCAGCCTGCCGATCACCTACGGCCTGGGCGAAATCCTGCTCAAGGACACCGACGTGGAACTGCAACGGGCCGCCGATGCCAACCTGCCGGGCAGTCGCCAGAGCGCCTATTTCAGCGGTCGCGGGGCCTCGGCCCTGCAGAAGCTGGCGAACAATGCTGACGCGGTGATCGGGCTGCGTTCGCTGTGGCCCGAGGATCCGCTCTACCCCATGGCCCGGCGCAGCAATGTGCGAATCGTCGAGGTCGATGCGGCCCGTCCGGTGGACGGCGGCCTGGCGGGTATCGCGGTGCAGCCGGGCAACGGCGTGGACGGTCTGAACAGCCAGCCCTGGCTGTCGAGCAACAACCTGGGACGGATGGCCGATGTGATCGCCGCCGACCTGGTGCGCCTGGCCCCCGAGGCCAAGCCGAAGATCGAAAGCAACCTGGCGACCCTCAAGCAGCGCCTGCTCAAACTCAGCGCCGACAGCGAAGCAAGGCTGGCCAAAGCCGACAACCTGAGCGTGTTCAGCCTCTCCGAGCGCTTCAACTACCTGGTGGGCGGACTCAACCTGGAGCTGATCCAGGTCGATGCCCGGGCCGACGAGCAATGGACGCCCGAGGCCCTGGCCAAGCTGAGCGCAACCCTCAAGGACGCCGAGGTGAAACTGGTGCTGGATCACCGTCAGCCTCCGCAGGCCGTGAAGTCGGCGATCAGTCAGGCCGGCAGTACGCTGCTGGTGCTCGAGAACGAGAACGCCGACCCGCTGACCGGGCTTGAAGACTCGATCACGCAAGTCCTGGAGAAACTGGCTCCCTTATAGACAAGCGTTGTCCCGCTGCAGATTCCGCTCATCCCCGACAAGGACAGGCTGAAACCATAAACAGATACCTCAAGCGCAAAAACACCCCTGGAGATACTCCTTCGTGCGGTTCCTCAAAACTCACGATAAAAGGACTTGTCCATGGCCAACACACTCAGCAGGAATGATCGGGTCGCCAGACCCGTCGATGGCATTGTCATCTCGGACCTTGTGGCAAACCCTGCCGTCAAGAAGCCTTCCACCAGCCCCGTTCCCTCACCGGCCAGGGGCCGGGCCGGCCTCGCCGAACTGGACGCGCGCCTGGGACCGGTGACCCTGGACAGCTTTGTCATCAGTCGCGTGGAACTCTACGACATGGGCGCCAGGCTCCGTGGACGTGCCCTCGACAGTGCCGACCCGCAACTCCAGGGCAGTGGCCGGATCCTGGTCGAGGGTTTGCAGTTCGATCCGGATGAACTGCAACACCATCTGGAGACAGGGGACGATGCCGATCAACGCCCTATCGACGTGCTGTTTGAAATAGGCTCACAACGCTCCCTGCAGGCACCGCCCTTGCTCGGGACAGAGAAACCAGCGCTGGCCACCAACCTGATGAAGCATCTCAATCAGTTGCTGGTGCGCTTGCAGAACCTGCAAATCCTCACGCACAAATATGTCACCTTCAGCCTTCCGAGCTGGATCGATACCGCCAAGAGCCGCAGCATGCTCACGGCCGGCTCGGGCATGCAGGCCTATGGGATCTACAGCGGCCTGGTCGGCATCCGCGAAGCACTGAAAAAGCGCGACGTCACCGAGGCGGCCGTGAATGCCGGCAGTATTGGCGCCGAGCTGACGTCGGTGTTGGTCGAGCGCGGCTTGCGGAAAACCGGGGAGGCCCTGCTCAGCCAGGGCGGCAGGATTTTCCAGGGCTTTCGCGCCACCTCCGCCGGCCTGCTGGTCAGCCGCAGTGCCGGCCTGCTGGGCAATGTGCTGACCCTGCCGTTCGATATCCACAGTGCCGTGGTGGCGTTCAACAATGCCGCCAAGGCCAGCGGCAAGGAGGCCATGGACCATTACGTCACCGCCGGGTTCAGCATTGCCAGCGCCACCTTGTCGCTGGCCCTCGGCGCGGCCGCCGCCGCCGGCTTCAGCTCCGCCGGCCCGCTCGGTCTCGTCGCCTGCGCGGTATTGATCGTCGGTGCGAAGATCTACAGCGCCGTGCGCCAGGTCGACGATATCGACGACTATATCGAGCTGAGCGTCAACGAGCGCTGGCGCTCGGGCTGGTTCGCCTTTACCGGGCAGGCGCTGGACCAGGAGGTCATGGACCGCTACCTGGTCGAACGCACCCGGGTCGACTATGGCAAAGCCCTGGAAACCCGCGCCAGGGCGCTCCTCGACGTGGAAATGAAGGAAACCCTCGCGGGGGTGGTGAACGGCAGCTTCCACGTTGAGCTGGAGCCCGTCAAACACTGGGCAGCGCGCTGGGATGAGGGCGAGGAACAACCCTATACGACCGTCAATACGCCGGTGGTCCGCGAAGGCGACGATGTCATCGATGCCGCAAAGGGCCTGGGGCAAATCCCGGGTCTGGTCAGCGGAACGCCGGGGGAAAAAAAGGGCCTGCTCTGGCAATTGGGCGGCGGCAACGACCGGGTCATCGGCGTGCGCGACAAACCCAACTACTTTGCCTTTTCCACCGGCAAAAAGACCCTGACCGGAGGCGATCGGGATGACGCCTTTCTGTTCCAGACCCAGGCCACCCTGACCTCCCCCAACGTGCCCGCCATCAGTGCGCTACAGGGTGGAGACGGCCAGGATACGCTGTCGCTGCAAGGGCAGGTCCCATCTCGCAATAGCTTCCGGTTCGTCGGCCACGCGGTTGACCTGGACAGCGGCACCTTGGGTTTGCGGCGCAACGCCGCTGACCTCAACCCGGTCGCCTATGCCACGCTGGACTCCATCGAGCATGTCGAGACCCTTGCCGGTGGCAGCAGTCGCGTGAACGGTAACTCGCAGGCCAATCACATCACCCTGCAGGGCTCGGACGACCAGGCGAGCGGCGGTGACGGCGACGACCACTTCATACTCAAGGGTACCCAGAGCAGGGTCGCTGGAGGAGCCGGCAAGGACCACTACCGGATTACCCCTGCGGGAAGAACCGTGATCCTCGACGAGGACGGCGGTGAACCCAGTACCATCGAACTGGACTGGCCCATGGAGCGTATCCAGAGCTGGCGCATCGTTGACACCGCGCTAGTTGTCACCTCGTTGCGGGACGAAAATGGCGTGCTGCCCAGTCACCAGTTGACCATCCGGGATGTCTACAGGCACGACGGCGGGCGGCAACTGCAAAATGACCTGTTGTTGTTTGTCACCCAGGAAGGCCACACCCTCAAACCCGATCTGCCGGCCACCCTGGAAGGCACCGACGACCAGGATATCCGGGTAACGGTATTGGTCCTCGGGAAACTCCCGCCAGCCCCGCAGCCCGTCAATGGCGGCGAGTACAGGCTTCCCGGAGCCTCGACGAACGGCTACTTCATCGCCAGGAAGACCCTGGACACGACCTTCCTGGTCACGCCTGACGAGGCGCGACCGTCAACCACGCTGTTCCTCGACTACGACAGCGCTGAGATCGAGCAGGTCAGCGCGCGTTACCTGGTGCAATCGAAGAGCATCGGCGCCTTCAACTACCTGAGCTACAGCGAGGCCAGCCTGAGCCTGCGGTTCGACGACCAGACACAACTGACGCTCAAGGACTGGGTGGTCGAAGGCGCGGGCAAAGCGACCGATGTCGGTGCCGCTTTGCATACCACGGGGTTCGACCTGAACCATGGGATTGTCCTGGTGCTGCGCGATGGCAGTTCATACCAGGTGGGCGCGCCAACCGCCAGCTATCTCGACGACAGCCGCAACCCGGGCATCAGGAGCATCGATGGCCGTGCCTCATTACGCAGGCGTACCGGCAACTGCCTGTTCCGTTCGCCGGAAAGCCAGAGCGCCTTGCTGAAGGACCATCCGCAGCGCGTCGACTTCAAAGCCGGCGGCGCCTCGACGATCTACACCCTGGAGGGAATGAGTTCAACCTATGAACTCTATCCCTGCTCCGGCGCGACCATCCGCCTGTCGACGCCGGGAGCCCTGGCGAAAATCACCAATGCGTCGACCTGGTACATCCATACCCAGGCAAGCGCGCAGATCGTAACGCCCGGCGATATCAGGATCGCCCCCCAGCAGCTATGGGTCGGCAATATCCGCTTCCTGCTGCCGGCCCACGACGATCCCGCGCAACCGATGGACCTGATCTACATCGTCGTGACATCCGGCGCCCGGTATGAGGTGGACCGGATCTTCGACCAGCTGTTGCTGCAGGAACTGGATGCCCGCGCCCATGCCGATCTGGACGCCATAAAGCGCTGTATCGAACAGCATCAGGCAGACGACCAGCTGGCCAGCAACCGCGTCAGGATCAAAGGGCTCAGGGTGATCAGCGATTCGACTTCAAGTGCGCGATCCCAGACCGACTACGCCGCAATCACCTACGACACGCTGACACAGCAGTGGCGCACCGACAACGACGAAGCCTCCCTTGTCGACCCTGCGGACCTGTTTATCCACACCCCGCGCTAGCCGCGCGGGGCCTCCAACCCTACCCGAGAAACACCGGACCGGGCTTGCCCACGGCACAAGACGCGCCGTTGGCCGGCCCAGTGAGAACACGCTCAACGAAAGGATTCCGTCATGTCCCCCAGAACACCGATTCGCCCCGGCACCTCCGGCACCGGACAACCCGATCTGCCGGCCATCAGACTCCCCGAAATCAGCCCGGCGATACGCAACCGCCTGCCCGCCACCGGCACCCCGGTGCTGCCGAGCGCCCCCGGGGGCACACCGCCCGTCAGGCCGGTAGTGGCTCCCGTCGCACAAATCCCCGGCACGGCCCCCATTGCCATCAGCAGCATCGTCGGTCCCGTTGCCAACAGCCTATCGCCGGGCCGCCCCTTGAGCGCCTACTCAAGGCCCGCGCCCAAAGGCCTGCCGCCCGCCGACAGCGAAGGGTTTCGCGTGGCCCAGCAGCGCAAGTTCGTCAATCTCGAAGATGGCCAGGTGGTCATGGTCCGCTATGACGAAAGCGTCAGGTCCTACTGCGCCCAGGCGCGGGAAGAGTTCCTACCCTCGGGCCCGGCCTTGTACCGGGTCGCGGGCAGCGATATCTGGAAAGAAAACAGTGCTGCAACGGCCTTGCGTCAGTATCAACTGCCTGAGGAACATCGACTGGTTGTCGCCCAGGCGCCAGCCTTGTCGAACACCAGCAGTTCCCTCGTGCAAATCGCCACGAAGAAGAAACTCGTGGAGCTGCGCGCACGGCTGCTGGCGAATTCCGACACTTTCTTCAGAAACAACACACTGCCGCCCGCGCCCACACGTCCCCAGCCAAGCCGTGGCACCAGCCCCCGCGCAATGATCGAAGCCTTTTATCAAGACGCCGAAGGCTTGGTCCTCGGCGAAGTGCTGACCAGCCCGGGCAGCAAGCTGTTCCTGATCGAGAACATGGCCACCTTGGCTGAAAAAGGCGTGAAAACCCTTTATCTGGAGCACCTCAGAACCGATATCGAGCAAATTCACCTGGACCACTTCCACAAAACCGGAATCATGAGCCATCAACTGGATACCCACTTGCGAGTACTGGGCACCGTGTATGGCAGCTCCTCGCCGGGCTTTTACAATTACCATCGCCTGGTCAGCACCGCGCAAGCTCACGGTATTCGGGTTCAGGCGCTCGATTGTGCGGCGAGCTACTCACTCTCGAAAGATGAACGCGCCCTGTTCGACCACGGACGGGTGATGGTCCAGCATGCCAATCAGGTCATCCACGCCGATCGGCTGAATGGCGCCGGGGGTAAATGGATTGCCCTGCTGGAAAACAAACATGCCAATAGCCGTCACTCCAGAATTGCCCCGGGACTGGCCATGGCCCAAGGCGTTATCGGCCTGCAGGTCGAAGATGTGGTGATCGGGCCCGCGGCACAAACGCTGCTGCCGGTCGCCTCCAGCACCACCCATACCAACTTCATCGGCGCCGACCTGAAACTGTCGGTAAAAGTACCCTGGAATGTCTCGTTTGAAGCTTCGCCCCGCTTCAGGGACTTGCTCAACCCCGAAATCCGCGAAAAAAAGGGTGTCGCGATAATGGACTCCGGCAATGCCACGAATAGCGTCAATCGCAATATCCGCAGCGAATTCTTTCGCCGCAAGGAACTCCTGGAGAAAACCGCCCAGGCCTTCTTTTCCCACTCCCAGGTCATCCCTGGCCAACGCCCAGTGCCGCAGTTATCGGCAGAAAGTCCTCCGGCGCGGTTCCTTGAAAAAATCTACGAAAACAGCCAGGGACTGGTGCTGGGGGCTGGTAGCCAGTCAACCATGGCGAGGCAACTGCTGATCGACAACCTGCCGGTTCTCTCGAAGCTGCAGGTGCAAAGGATTTATGTACAGCACCTGATGAAAGACTTCGACCAGCAGCTTCTGGACGACTTTCACACCACGGGTGTGATACCCGACGAACTGAAGAACCTGCTTCGCAATGAGGACAGCAAGGACTCGATTGATCCGAAGGGCAAGTATTCACTGCGGCAATTGCTGGTCGGCGCTCGCCAGCACGGTATCAGGATCCAGGCACTGGACACGGCCATCAGCTATCCCGATGGGAAGCGCGTGCAGAACCGGGACCCGGCATGGAGTCCGAGCATCAGGCGCTTGTCCACCTTCAACTATATTGCCCACAAGCTGATCAGCGCCGACCAACAGCAATACGGTGCGCATCGATGGCTGGCGCTGGTGGAAAGTATCCATGTCAACACGCTCAGGCAAATACCCGGTCTGGCCGAATTACAAGGCGCGGTGGGCCTGCGTACTGTCGCCACGGGGGGGAAGCCGGCGCTACGGATCACGCCAGACAGCGGCGAAGTGGCGCTTTTTTCCAATGGGGTTCATCAGGTCCGCGTGGACCTGAAGCTGGAGATCAGTATTCAGTCCTCCCCCCTGCGCCCCAACCAGCACAACCCCAGGGAGTGTCTGCACAAGCCATCGGACTTCCTGATTGAAACCACCAACGAGGGTTTCCTGCTGGTCCAGAAACCTAAAGACAGGCCCTACACGGAGATCCCATTGATTGCCAGCGAAGGACAGTTCCTTGCCCCGGCCGGATCCGGTATTCCTGACAGCGAAAGATTCAGCAGCATTGGCGATCTGGTATGGCGGCTCAAGAGCATCGGCATGGTGCAGGTGGCCGGGACGCCCGGAGGCCTGCCCGGGACACTCAGGCTCGATACCCATCCTCAACTCCATCGACCTGGCATGTTTCTGTTCGGCCAGGTCGAGAACGGCCCCGTTCTGGTCTATCGCTCAACGGACCGCTCATTGAAGGTCATCCCGATCCTGCAAAAGGCCGGGATGCCCGACCAGCTCTGCCTTAAAGCACCAGCACTGGGCTACGACGGATCGGAAGTCTTTGACGATCTCGATCATTTGAAGCGCGAATTGATCTACGCGAAGAATCTGGACCCTTACATAGCCCATCACGATCTCTGAACAGTCGGCCCCCATCGCGCGCGGGGGCAAGCCTTCAACCCGAGATGGCCTGCGCCTCCATTTTCTGGCGCAGGCTCAGCGGGCGCATATCGGTCCAGACCTCTTCGATATAGTCCAGGCACTCTTTCTTGAAACCGCTTTTACCCACGGCGCGCCAGCCATTGGGGATCGCCTTGTAGTCCGGCCAGATGGAATATTGCTCCTCGTGGTTGACCACTACCTGGAAGAGGATGTCGTCGCGGTCGAATACTGAAGTCATTGCTGTTCTCCGTCGTGTGGGGATGAGGCCGCGCCCGCTGCGCAGCGCTCGTGTAGAAGGAAACGTTGAAGCCCGGCAAAAAATTAGAGGCCGGCCACCGCCGCCGCCAGCGCATCACCGAAAATCCGTGCCACTTCGTCAATCTGAGGCGCGCTTATCACCAGGGGCGGCAAGAACCGCACCACGCCACCGTGACGCCCGCCCAGTTCGAGAATCAGCCCGCGCTTGAGGCACTCACGCTGAATCAGCGGCGCCAGGCGCGCAAAGGCTGGCGGATGACCCTGGGCATCCGGGGTACCGCTCGGATCGACCAGTTCGACCCCCAGCATCAGGCCGCGCCCACGGATATCGCCCAACTGCGGGAAGTCCCGCTGCAGGATGCGCAGGTGCTCGCTCAAACGCGCGCCCATGGCCGCCGCGTGGGCCGGCAGGTCGTGTTCCTTGAGATAACGCATCACCGCGGAACCGGCGGCCATGGCCATCTGATTGCCACGGAAGGTCCCGGCATGGGCGCCCGGGGCCCAGGTGTCGAGCCAGTCGCGATAGACCATCACCGCCAGGGGCAGGCTGCCGCCAATGGCCTTGGACATCACCACCACATCCGGAATGATGCCGGCGTGTTCAAAGGCGAACATCTTGCCGGTACGCCCGAAACCGCTCTGGATCTCGTCGACGATCAGCGCCACGCCGGCCTGCTCGGTGATCCGCCGCAGGCCGCGCAGCCAGTCGAGGTCCGCCGGGATCATGCCGCCCTCGCCCTGCACCGCCTCGACAATGATCGCCGCCGGCAACTGCACGCCGCCCTCGGGATCGTTCAGCAGGTTTTCCAGGTAATGCAGGTTGACCTTGACCCCCTGCGCGCCACCCAGGCCGAACGGGCAACGGTAGTCGTAGGGATACGGCAGGAACTGCACGCCATTGCCCAACAGTGCACCCAGCGGTTTTTTCGGCCCCAGGCTGCCCATCAGGCTCAAGGCGCCCTGGCTCATGCCGTGGTAGGCGCCCTGGAAGGACAGGATGGTGCTACGCCCCGTGGCCGTACGCACCAGTTTCAGCGCGGCCTCCACTGCATCGGTGCCGGTGGGGCCGCAGAACTGGATCTTCGCCTCCTTGGCCAGGGCCTCGGGCAACAAGCCGAACAGGTCCTGGACAAACTGGTCCTTGACCGGCGTGGTCAGGTCGAGGGTGTGCAGCGGCAGCTCATCGGCCAGGACCTGTTGGATCGCCTCGATCACCACCGGGTGGTTGTGCCCCAAGGCCAGGGTCCCGGCACCGGCCAGGCAGTCGATGAAACGACGGCCCTCGACATCCTCGACATACAGGCCCTTGGCGCGCTTGAGCGCCAGGGGGATACGCCGTGGGTAGCTGCGAGCGTTGGATTCCTGGCGACTCTGACGGGCCAGGATCGGCGACTCGTCGAACTGATAGAGCGTTCCAACCGGCAGCTGGCTGGCGCTCACCGGTATTTTTTCGATAAGGCTGGTAGCGACTGACATCTCTCGATCCCTCAATACTCTGCTGATAGTGACCAAAACCCTGTGCCCGCGCGCGGGTGCGCGCAGGCTTTGTGTTCTGGAAACGCACTGGCGCCGCCAGGATTTACACCCGGGCGACGCTTTGCATCAGGAGTTTTTCAGGAGAGGGGGTTCAGACCGCCTGCAACGGCATGGTCAGTTCGACCCGCAGCCCGTCGGGACGGCTGTCGAAGTGCAGCACGCAGCCGCAACGCTGGACGATGGCGTTGACAATCGCCAGCCCCAGGCCGCAACCGGTGCTGGTGCTGTTGCGCCAGAAACGTTGGGTCAGGTGTTGCAGATCGTCCGGGGCGATGCCCGGGCCGTGGTCGCGGACCTGGAAGCGCACGCGGTTGCCGATGGTTTCCACGTTCAATTCCACTGGCGCATCCCCCGGTGTGTGGCGCAGGGCATTGTCCAGCAGGTTGCGCAAGGCGGCGATGGACAGGGTCGAGGGCATTTCCAGCGGCGCCGCGGAGAAGTTTTCCGCGAGGTGCAAGGCAATGCGACCACGATTGCCATTGGCCGAATCCTGGATCGCCAGGCGCGCCACCTGCTCGGCATTGCACTGCACACCATCGTCGAACGACAGGCTGCCTTCGACCCGCGCCAACAGCAGCAATTGCTCGAGGGTCCGGTGCAGGCGGTCGGCGCCGGCCTCGGCGTGGGCCAGGGACTGGTCACGGGCCGCGCCTTCGGTCATGCGCGCCACTTGCAGGTGGGTCTTGATCGCGGTCAGCGGGCTGCGCAGTTCGTGGGCGGCATCGCCGGTCAGGCGGCGCTCGCGCTCGATGGTCTTGCCGATACGCTGGAACAGCTGGTTCTGGGTGTCCAGCAGCGGCTGCAATTCCCGGGGCAACGGCTGCACCTGCAAGGGTTCGAGGGAGTCGGGGCTACGGCGCATCAAGGCATCGCGCATGCGATTGAGCGGCGCCAGGCCCTGGCCGATCCCCAGCCACAGCAGGCACAGGCAACCCACCAATGCCACGCCGACCGGCACCGAGGCCGCCAGCAGCACCGAAAGGTTCAACGCCTCGCGTTCGACCTGGCGGTCGGCGGTGGTGATATGCACGTCGCCGCGCACCAGGGTAAAGCTGCGCCAGGGCGCGCCGTCGATCATCTGGTCGTGGAAACCGGCGGTCTGGTCCTCCAGGGCCTGTTCCGGGTTGTTGTGGCTGCGGGCGAGGATCTCGCCGCGCAGGGAGCTGACCTGGCAGGCCATACCGCCGGGGATATTAAGCTGCTCGGCGCTGAAATGGGTGCCGTCGCCCTTGGTCGAAATCGGCGGCAACTGCTCCAGCAACCCGGCGACCATGCGCGCCGAAGCCACCAGGCGCTGGTCGAGGGAAAACATCATCTGGTGACGCAGGTCGCTGAGCATCCAGGTCGCGGCCAGGGCCCAGATCAGGATAAACGCCGCGCCGATGGTCAGGCTCAGGCGCAGACGCAGGCTCATCATGACGCGGTGTCCTCGTTACCCGCCGGGCCCAGTCGATAGCCGAGGCCGCGAACGGTTTCGACAATGCCGTTGCCGAGCTTGCGGCGCAGGTGGTGGATATGCACGTTCAAGGCATTGCTTTCCAGCTCGTCGCTGAAACCGTAGACGCTGTCTTTCAGTTGCTCGCTGGAGAGGACCCGGCCGCGGTTGTGCAGCAGCGCCTGCAACAGCGCCTGCTCACGGCGCGACAGGTCCACCGGCTGGCCGCCGAGCAGGGTCACGCGGCTGCTCGGGTCGTAGCTCAGGGCGCCGTGCTCGATCAGGTTGACGCTGCGCCCGGCCACGCGCCGCAGCAGGGTTTGCAGGCGGGCGAAGAGTTCGCGCAGGTCGAAGGGCTTGAGCAGGTAGTCGTCGGCGCCGGCCTGCAGGCCGTCGACCCGGTCGGTCACCGAGTCGCGGGCGGTGAGGATCAGCACCGGTATCTCCAGGCCCTTCTGGCGCAGTTGTGCCAGCAGCTTCAGGCCGTCTTCATCGGGCAGGCCGAGGTCAAGTACCATCACGTCGAACTCGGCCGCGCGCAACATGGCCCGCGCCGCCGCGGCATTGGCGACATGCTCGACGATCATGCCCTGGGCGGTCAGTCCGGCCTTGATGCCGCTGGCGATCAGTTCATCGTCTTCGCAAACCAGTACATGCATGGGGATACCTGCGCAAATGTGTCGATTGGAACGCAAATGGATTAAGCGGCGATTATGCCGCCAATGCCCGCAGAATAGTTAATCACCCGGTGCCTACAAAGTCCGTGTACAACCCGGATAATATCGGGTTAATGATCGGTTAATCGCCCGCTTGCAGGCTGGCCCCACTCGCCACGGTTCTAAGGCTTTTTTATGCGTTGGTTGTTGACCTTTGTTTTTGTCCTTTTCGCAGGCCTGGCCCAGGCCGGTAACGATCCGTTCGCGGTAAAAAAGCCGGACTTCCTGCCCGTCGGCCAGGCCTTCGCCTTCAGCACCGAGACCCTGGCCTCGGGACAAACCCGGCTGTACTGGCAGATCACCGACGGTTATTACCTCTACCAGAAACGCCTGAAGCTCGACGGCCTCGACCCGGCCCAGCGGCCCGCGCTGCCCGAGGGCGAGCACCATAGCGACGAGTTCTTCGGCGACCAGCAGGTCTATCGCAGCGAACTCGAGCTGCTGATCCCGGCCGGCGCCACGGGCAAGGTCACCGTGGGCTGGCAAGGCTGCGCCGACGCCGGCCTGTGCTACCCGCCACAAAGCCAGGTCGTCGACCTGGGCGGCAAGGCCCCGGTGTCCACGGCGCCAGGCCAGGCTCAGGCGCAGGATCAATCCCTGGCCGCCAACCTGCAGCACAACGCCCTGGGCTGGAGCCTGCTGGCCTTCTTCGGCCTCGGCCTGCTGCTGGCGTTCACCCCGTGCATGCTGCCGATGCTGCCGATCCTCGCCGGCCTGGTAGTGGGCAGTGGCGCCAGTCCAAGGCGCGGCTTTGCCCTGGCCGGCAGCTATGTGATCTGCATGGCGCTGGTGTATGCCGCACTGGGTATGCTCGCGGCCCTGCTCGGCGGCAACTTGCAGGCGCTGCTGCAACAACCCTGGTTGCTGGGCAGTTTCGCCGCATTGTTCGTGGTGCTGGCCCTGCCGATGTTCGGTTTCTTCGAACTGCAATTGCCGGCGGCCCTGCGTGACCGCCTGGAAAACGCCGGCAGTGGCCGTCGCGGCGGCAGCCTGGTGGGGGCCGGGATACTCGGCGCCCTTTCCGGCTTGCTGGTCGGCCCGTGCATGACCGCGCCCCTGGCCGGTGCCCTGCTGTATATCGCCAAAAGCGGCAATATCGTCGAAGGCGGCCTGGTGCTGTTCACCATGGGCATCGGCATGGGCTTGCCGCTGTTGCTGCTGGTGACCGTCGGCAACCGTTTCCTGCCCAAGCCGGGATCCTGGATGGACCGGGTCAAGGCGGTGTTCGGCTTCCTGTTCCTCGGCACCGCCGTGCTGATGATCCGCCCGGTGGTCAGCGAATCCCTGTGGCTCGGCCTGTGGGGCGCGTTGCTGCTGATCATCGCCTGCAGCTGCATCTGGCAACAGACCCGGCAGCCGGGCCCCACCGCCCTGCTGAGCACCTGCGCCGGCGTCCTGCTCGGCCTCTGGGGTTCATTGCTGGTAGTCGGGGCGGCGGGTGGCAGCACCGAGCTGTGGCGACCGTTGCACGTCTATACCGGGGCGGCCGCGGCCAACGGCGCGACAGCGGCCCACGATGCCTTTATCACCCTCAATGACCCGGCTGCCCTGCAGCGCGAACTGGACACGGCCAAGGCCCGGAGCCAATGGGTGCTGGTGGACTACTACGCCGACTGGTGCGTGTCGTGCAAGATCATGGAAAAAACGGTCTTCTCCCAGGCCGAGGTACAGGCTGCCCTGGGCGATGTCCGGCTGGTGCGCCTGGATGTGACCAACGACAACCCCGCCAGCCGCGAACTGCTCGGCCGCTATGAAGTGCCGGGACCACCGACCCTGCTATGGCTCGCACCGGACGGCCAGGAACGCCGGGCCAGCCGGATTACCGGCGAAGTCGATGCCAAGGCTTTTCTCCAGAACTGGAACAGCACACGGGATGCTCGCTGATGCTCACCCTGACCCTCGGTACCTTCGCGTTGTCGATCAACCACCTGCTGTTGTTGCTCGCCCTCGCCCTGGCGACGCTGGTGGGCTGGCGGGTGGCGAAACGCAGCGGTGACAACCCGGAGTCGGTGCTGTTCGGTCTGTTCATGCTGGCCATGCTGGTGGCGCGGATCAGTTTCGTGATCGCCTACTGGAGCTATTTTCGCGAAGATCCGTTGCAGGTGCTGGATATCCGCGACGGTGGTTTCCTTGCCTGGCCGGGGGTGCTGGCGCTGCTGTCGGGCACCGTGCTGTTCTGCTGGCGACGTCCGGCCCTGCGCCGGCCGCTGGGTTTCGGCCTGGGCAGTGGCCTGGCGTTCTGGCTGCTGGCCAGCCTGTCGATGACCCTCTACGAACAAGGCACCCGCCTGCCGGAAATCACCCTGCGCAATGCCCAGGGCCAGGAGGTGCAATTGCGCGACTACCAGGGCGGCCCGCTGGTGATCAACCTCTGGGCCACCTGGTGCCCGCCGTGCCGACGGGAAATGCCGGTGCTGCAAAAAGCCCAGCATGAACGCCAGGACGTGACCTTCCTGTTCGTCAACCAGGCCGAAAGCATGCAGAGCGTCAGCACCTTCCTGATGACCCAGGGCCTGAACCTGGACAACGTGCTGTTCGACGGTACCGGCAAGCTGGCCCAGAGCGTCGGCTCCATGGCCCTGCCCACCACCCTGTTGTACAACGCCGAAGGCCGCCTGCTGGGTACTCACCTGGGCGAATTGTCCCAGGCCAGCCTGGCCCGGGCCCTGGAAAACTTCGGTCCGCCCAAATCCACTTCGGCCACACCGGCCACCGCAAGGAAACCGCTATGCCCTTCAACCGCCACCTGCTGAACCTGAGCCTGAGCACCGCACTGGGCGCGTTGCTGCTGCAAGCGCCCATGGTCCAGGCCGAAGAACTGCCCGCGCCGATCAAGAGCATCGAAGCCAAGGGCGCGAAAATCGTCGGCAGCTTCGACGCGCCGGGTGGCCTGCGGGGTTATGCCGCCCAGTTCCAGAATCGGGGCATGGCCCTGTACCTGACCGCCGATGGCAAGAATGTGATCGCCGGCAACCTGTATGACGCCGACGGCAACGACCTGAGCCAGGCGCCGCTGCACAAGCTGGTGTATGGGCCGATGGCCAAGCAGGTCTGGGGACAGATGGAGAAGAGCAGCTGGATCGAGGACGGCAAGCAGGATGCACCGCGCACCGTCTATCTGTTCAGTGATCCGAACTGTCCGTACTGCAATATGTTCTGGGAACAGGCACGGCCGTGGGTCGACTCGGGCAAGGTGCAATTGCGCCATATCATGGTCGGGATTATCCGCGAGGACAGTGCGGCCAAGGCGGCCGCGCTGTTTACCGCCAAGGACCCGCAACTGGCCCTGCATGACCATGAGAAGGCCGGCAAGGGCAGCAAGCTCAAGCCGCTGGACACGATCCCGGCACCGATCCAGGCCAAGCTCGATGCCAACATGAAGCTGATGGAGGATCTGGAGCTGTCGGCGACCCCGTCGATTTTCTATCTCGATGAGAATGGTGATCTGCAACAGCAGCAGGGTGCACCGTCACCGGACAAGCTGCTGAAGATTCTCGGGCCGAAGTGATTCGCGGCCAAGCTCCAGACGGCTGGGCCTGACGCTATTTGGCGCCAAAACACGTGACTGTAGGAGCAGGGCTTGCCCGCGAAGCTTTTAGCGTCCTCACGGGCCTCTTCGCGAGCAAGCTCTGCTCCTACAAGTTTTGCAGTGTATTCAGGTTCCCTACTCCGGCCCCCTTACAACCCTTCCAGCTCCGCCATCAGGTCACTCAGGCGATCAACCTTATCCTCGCTGATCCCATTGGCTTCCAGCCCGTCGATATAAACCGCCAACGCCTCCACCGTGCCGCACTCGAACATCGCCCGCAGCGGCACATTGCGCTGCAGGACCTTCTGCACCCGTGAAGCGATCTGCGTGGCCAGCAACGAATGCCCGCCCAGTTCGAAGAAGTTGTCGCGTACACCGACCTGCTCGACCTTCAGCACTTCGGCCCAGACCCCGGCCAGAATCTGCTCCAGTTCATTGCGTGGAGCCAGGTAGTCCTGGCAGACCAACTGGCCGATCTCCAGGACCGGCAAGGCCTTGCGATCAAGCTTGCCATTGGCGTTCAACGGCAGCGCGTCCAGCCACAACCAGTGCAACGGCACCATGTACTCCGGCAACTCGGCCCGCAGGCGCTGGCGAATTCGCTCCAGTCGTTCGTTCACACCCAGGGCCGAATCCGTCGCCACCAGATAACCCACCAGATGCTTGCCATTGGCCCCCTCCTGGACCCCGACCGCCGCCTCGCAAACCTCCGGCTGTTCATGCAGGCGCGCCTCGATTTCCCCCAGTTCGATCCGGTAACCACGGATCTTCACCTGATGGTCGATCCGCCCGACATACTCCAGCACCCCATCGACACGGCGCCGTGCCAGGTCACCAGTGCGATACAGACGCTCGCCCGGAGCTCCGAACGGATGCGGCACAAACACCTGCGCGGTGCGCAACGGATCGCTGACATAACCGCGACCGACCCCGATCCCGGCCACGCACAACTCGCCCACCGCCCCCGGCGGCACCAGTTCATCGGCACCGTCGAGCAGGTACAGACGGTTGTTGTCGGTCGGCAGGCCGATCGGCAGGTAGCTGCCCCGCGTCGAGGCCTCGTCGACCCGGAAAAACGCCACATCATCCGAGCACTCGGCTGGACCATAGGCATTCACCAACCCGACCTGTGGATAGCGTTGCAACCACTGATGGGCCAGCTCGGGCGGCATCGCCTCGCCGGTCGGCAGCAACCAGCGCAGGCCGTCAAGGCTGACCGGGTCGAGGGCGAGCATGCCCTGGATCAGCGACGGCACGCTTTCCAGCACACTGATGCCCTGCTCCCGGACATGCTCCAGCAAAGCTTGCGGATCATGGGCCAGGGCATTCGGCACGATAGCCACCCGCGCGCCGAACAACGGCGCCGCCAGGAACTGCCAGACCGAGATATCGAAGCTTTGCGAGGCCGTCTGGGCAATCACATCCGCCTCGCTCAGTTGCAGGTACGGCACCTTGCTCAACTGGTTGTTGAGCATGCCGCGCTGCTCCACCATCACGCCCTTGGGCAGGCCGGTGGAGCCGGAGGTGTAGATCACGTAGGCCAGATTATCCGGGGCGCTGTGGATACCCGGGTTGGACGACGCATATCCCCCTTCCTGGACGTCTTCCCAGACCAGCAGCTTCGGTCGCAGCGGCTCGGCGAACTCCGCCAGCAAGGCCCGCGCCCGCGCCAGGCAATCCCGGGTGCAGACCAGCAACGGCGTGCGGCTCAATTCGACAATCCGGCTCAGGCGCTGGCCCGGCAGACCCGGGTCCAGCGGCAGGGAGCCGGCGCCGGCCTTGAAGCTGCCGACGATCATGCCCAGCAGCTCCAGGCCCCGTTCGGCCAGCAGCGCCACGGGCTGATCGAGACCGACACCGGCTTGAACCAGTGCATGGCCCAGTCGGTTGGCCGCCAGGTTCAGTTGTTCGTAACTTTGCTGTTGATCCCGGCAGCTCGCCACGATCCGTTGCGGATGTTCGTCGACCCGCGCCTCGAACAGCGCCACATAACTCTGCTCCAACGGATAAGCCCGTTCGCTCTGGTTGCAGTCGTGCAACAGAAATTCCAGCTCCTCTTCAGCCAGCAGCGGCAAGTCGGCCATATCGCCGTGCAAACCGTCCATCAAGGCCAGCAACAGGCGTTTGAACTCGCCGAGCAGACGCTCGATGCTGGCTTCCTCGAAATAACGCCGGTCGTAGGACAGGTGCAGCCCGAGGTCATCGCCCGGATAGCAGACCGCCGTCAGCGGGAAGTTGGTGTGGGTCCGACCCGAATCCGAAGTGGCATTGAAGCTCTGCGCATGGTCGAGTACCGAGACCTGCACCGGGGCGTTCTCGAACACGAACAGACTGTCGAACAACGGCTGGCCCTTGGGCAGCTCGCTGTGTTCCTGGATATTCACCAACGGCAGGTATTCGTACTCGCGCAGTTCCAGATTGTGCGCCAGCAACCCGCTCAGCCAATCACGCACGCTGCAGGTCACGCCGTCCCGGGGCAGTTTCACCCGCAGCGCGATGCTGTTGATAAACAGGCCGACGGTGCGTTGCATCTGCGGCATATCCACCGGACGACCGGCCACGGTCACACCGAACAGCACGTCGCGATCACCGCTGAAACGACGCAGGACCAAAGCCCAGGCCGCCTGGGCAAAGGTGTTCACGGTCAGCTGATGCTGCTGGGCCAACTCCCGCAGACGTGCGCCATCGCGGACATCAAGACGGGTATGGCAATCCCCTACCCGCATCCCGCCAGTAGCCCCCGCATGCTCGCGCAGGAACGGCCGGTCACTCGGAATATGGGTGGCCCGCTCGAAACCTTGCAGGTTATGTTTCCACCACTGCCGGGCCTGCACCAGGTCCTGGCGTTGCAACCAGCCGATATAGTCGCGGTAGCGCGGTGGCTGCACCAGTTGCGCCTCACGGCCCTCGCCCATGGCCGTGTAGATTTCGAAGAAATCGTCCATCAGCAACGAGCGGCACCAGGCATCGATGAGGATATGGTGGTTGCTCATCAGGAACCAGTAGCGCGCCGCGCCGACCTTGATCAGGCGCAGGTGGAACGGCGCCTCACGGAGCAGATCGAAACCGGCTTCGCGCTCGCTTTCGAGCAAGGCTTGCAGACGCGGCTCATGGCCGGCCTCGGCTTCAAGGCTCCAGTCCAGGTATTCGAAAGGCGTGCTGCCCGGCTTGTGGATAACCTGCAACATGTCCTCGCCGACGTTCCAGCAGAAGGAAGCGCGCAGGGCTTCGTGACGGGCGATCACCTGCCGCCAGGCCTCGGCGAAGCGCTGCGGGTCCAGTTCGCTGTCGATGCGGTAGCGGTCCTGCATGTAATAGAGGCCGGTGCCCGGTTCCAGCAAGGTGTGCAGCAGCAGGCCTTCCTGCATCGGCGTCAGCGGGTAGACGTCCTCGATCCGCGCGGCCGGCACCGGCAGTGCATCGAGCTGCGGCTGGGTCAGGCGCGCCAGGGGGAAGTCCGATGGGGTCAGGCCGCCGTTGCCGTCTTTCAGGCAATGTTCGATCAGGCTGTCCAGTTCGCCCAGGTAGGCCTGGGCCAGCTCGGCGACGGTCTGTGGGGCGAGGCGTTCGCGGCTGAAGGTCCAGCGCAGGACCAGCTCACCGCCATACACCTGGCTGTCGATACTCAACTCGTTGGGCAGCGGTGCCTCAGGCGAATGGGCTTGCCCGACCGATTCGTCCAGCGGCCGGAACAGCGCCTCGTCGCCAAAGCTCTGGTCGAACTGCCCCAGGTAGTTGAAGGTGATCGCCGCCTGCGGCAACGCCGCCATCGCCGCGCGATGCGCCGGATCGGCCAGATAGCGCAGCACGCCATAACCCAGGCCCTTGTGCGGCACGCCGCGCAATTGCTCCTTGATTGCCTTGATCGAGGCGCCCTGCCCAGAGGCCTCTTCGATCAGGCACGGGGTCAGGCGCACCGGGTAGGCACTGGTGAACCAGCCCACGCTGCGGGTCAGGTCGATTTCGTCGAACAGGGTTTCGCGGCCATGGCCTTCGAGCTGGATCAGCGCCGAGTCGCTGCCGGTCCAGCGGCAGATCACCCGCGCCAAGGCGGTCAGCAGCAGGTCGTTGACCTGGGTGCGATAGGCCGCCGGAGCCTGTTGCAACAAGGCCCGGGTGCGCGCCGCCGGCAGGCGCACGCTGAGGGTTTGCCCATGACGGTTCTGCAACCCGCCCTGGCGGTTCGTGCCCGGCAGTTCGGTCCCAGGTCCAGCCAGTTGCGCCTGCCAGAGGGTCATCTCTTCGCGCAGCGATTCACTGCCGGCATAGGCCCGCAAGCGCACCGCCCAGTCGCGCAAGGCACTGGTCTTGGTCGGCAGTTGCAAAGCCTGGCCTTCGATCAATTGGGCATACGCCGTTTGCAGATCGTCCAGCAGGATGCGCCAGGAAACGCCATCCACCACCAGGTGATGAATGGCCAGCAGCAGGCGTTGTTCACCCTGCGGCCCGTCCACCAGCAAGGCCCGCAGCAGCGGTCCCTGTTGCAGGTCGAGGCTGCGCTGGGCTTCGGTGTACAGCTCGGTGCACTGCGCCCAGTCCAAGACACGAACCAGCTGCAACACACTGACTTCCGTGGGCGCCACGTACTCCGCCAGCCACTGGCCATGGGGCTGGGTAAAGCGCAGGCGCAACGCGTCGTGATGTTCCAGCAACACCAGCAGCGCCTGTTCCAGGGCATGGGGTTCGAGGACACGTGTTGGGGCCAGCAAGACCGCCTGGTTCCAGTGCTGGCGTTCGGCAATTTCATTGTCGAAGAACCAGTGCTGGATCGGTGTCAGGCCCGAGGCGCCGCTGAGCAGGCCTTGTTCGGCGACGATCCGCTCGCTGCGGGTGGCCACCGCCGCCAGGCTTTGCACGGTCTGGTGCTGGAACAGGTCGCGGGGGCTGAAATGAATCCCCTGCGCCCGCGCCCGGCTGACCACCTGGATCGACAGGATCGAGTCGCCGCCCAGTTCAAAGAAGTTATCGTGCAGGCCCACTGGCGAGAGGTTCAGCACTTCGCTCCAGATAGCCGCCAGGGACTGCTCCAGTTCGTTGCCTGGCGCCACATAGTGCTGGCGGTTGAGCTCCGGGTCCGGTGCCGGCAAGGCGCGGCGATCCAGTTTGCCGTTGCCGGTCAGCGGCATCTGTTCCAGCAGGATCAGGTACGCGGGGACCATATAGTCCGGCAGTTGGCGCTTGAGATGCAGTTTGAGGGCTTCACGCAAGGCAGCCTGTTCGGTCTCGCCCTGCTCGACCACGTCGCTGGTCAGATACGCCGCCAGTTGCCGGCCGCCCGGCATTTCCAGGGCGAGGACCACCGCCTCGCGAATCGCCGGATGTTCCAGCAGACGGTTTTCGATTTCCCCCAGTTCGATGCGGAAACCGCGAATCTTCACCTGATGGTCGACCCGGCCCAGGTACTCGACCTGGCCGTCGGCCAGCTGCCGGACCCGGTCACCGGTGCGGTACAGGCGTCCGCCATCGGCCGAGAACGGATCGGCGACAAAACGCTCGGCGGTCATGCCGGGACGCGCATGGTAACCCTGGGCCAGGCCCGCGCCGCCGACATACAGCTCGCCGGTAGCGCCTTGTGGCAGCAATGCCAGGTCCTCGTCGAGAATAAACGCCACCCGCGCCCCGACCACGCGGCCAATCGGCACGCTGGCGGCACCCTCCTCCAACTGCTCGGGAGCGAGACTGGTCAGGGGCATGACCACGGTTTCCGTCGGGCCGTAGGCATTGAAGAACAGTTGTGGCTTGAAGGCCGCGCGAATCCGCTGCAGGTGCTCACCGGTCAGGGCTTCGCCGCCGGTGATGCACAGGCGCACCGGCAAGATCCGCTCCTGGGTCGCCAGCCATTGGGCCAACTGGCTGCCGTAGCTGGGGGTAAAGCCAAGAACATTGACCCGCTGCTCATCAATCAACTGGCAGATCTGCTCGGCATCCCATTGTCCCTGGGCCCGCAGTACCACTCGGGCACCGCTGAGCAACGGCACCAGCAGGCGTTCGGTGGCGGCATCGAAGTTGATCGAATAGAAATGCAGTTCACAATCGTCGGGCCGCATCTCGAAACGCCGGATCACCGCCTGGCAATGCATGGCGATTTCGCCGTGGGATACCACCACGCCCTTGGGTTTGCCGGTGGAGCCGGAGGTGTAGATCAGGTACGCCTGGTGCTGCGGCAGATTGATAAACGGCAGCTCGGTGGCGGGATAGTCGGCCAGGGCCGGAGCGTCTTGCTCCAGGCACCAGCTCGCCACACCGGTCGGCAGTGGCCCGAGGGCGTCGAGCAACGCGGTGTGGCTCAGCAGCAAACCGACGCCGCTGTCTTCAATCATGTAATGCAGGCGGTCCAGCGGGTATTCCGGGTCCAGCGGCACATAGGCGCCGCCGGCCTTGAGAATCGCCAGCAGACCAACCACCAGGTCCAGCGAGCGCTCCAGCGCCAGGCCGACCCGCACCTGCGGGCCGACGCCCTGCTCGCGCAGGCACCAGGCCAGGCGATTGGCGCGGCGGTCGAGTTCGCCGTAGCTCAGGGTCTCGCCGGCAAAGGTCAGCGCCGGAGCGTCCGGACGGGCCAGGACCTGCTGGCCGAACAGGCTCTGGATGCACGGGTCCAGGCGCTGTTCGCCGGCCTCGTTGCCCAGGCTGTCATGCAACGCCTGTTGCTCGTCGGCCTGCAACAGCGGCAGCTCGCAGAGGCGTTGTTGCGGATCCTCCAGCAAGGCCCGCAGCAGGTTGCGCCAGTGCCCGGCCATACGGGCAATACGCGGCTCGTCGAACAGATCGGTGCTGTAGGTCAGGCAGCAACCCAGGCGCTGGTCGAGGTCGGTGACTTCCAGGTTGAGGTCGAACTTGGTCGCCCGGGCATCGTTGACCAGGTATTCCACGGTCATCTCGCCCAGGCGCCGGCTTTGCTGGAACTCCCAGCGCTGGACATTGCACATCACCTGGAACAGCGGGTTGTAGGCCGCGCTGCGGGGCGGTTGCAGGGCCTCGACCAGTTGATCGAACGGCAGGTCCTGATGGGACTGGCCTTCGATCACGGTATGCCGGACCTGCTCGAACAGCTCGCCGACGCGCATCTGGCCGTCGAGCTGGCAACGCAGCACCTGGGTATTGAGGAAGGCACCGATCAGGCCTTCGCTTTCCGGACGGATCCGGTTGGCCACCGGCGCGCCGATGCGCAGGTCGCCCTGGCCGCTGTAGCGATAGAGCAGCACGGCCAGGGCGGCGGTCATGGTCATGAACAGGGTCAGGCCGTGCTCGGCATTGAAGGTACGAACCCGCGCGGCCAGGGCATCGTCGAGGTCGAAGCGGTACAGCTCGCCACGGTGACTTTGCACCGGTGGCCGCGGCCGGTCGCCGGGCAGTTCGAGCAACGGGTGTTCGTTGCCCAGTTGCGCGGTCCAGTAATCCAGCTGGCGCTGGCGCTCACCGGACTCCAGCCATTCGCGCTGCCAGGCGCTGTAGTCCAGGTATTGCACGGCCAGTGGCGCCAACGGCGATTCGCGGCCTTCGACAAAGGCTTCATAGAGCGCGCTCAGTTCACGGGCGAAGATATCCATCGCCCAGCCTTCGGTGACGATATGGTGCAGGGTCAGGACGAAGTAATGCTCCTGTTCCCCGGCCTTGACCAGGCAGGCGCGCAGCAAGGGTCCGGTTTCCAGATCGAATGGCTGGTGCGCCTCGTTGTCCGCCAGTTGCCGCAGACGCTGCTCGCGGGTGACGGGGTCCAAGGCGGAGAAGTCCTTCAGGGCCAGGCTCAGACCGGTCTCGGCGGCAACCCGCTGACAGGCCACGCCATCCACGCTCGGGAAGGTGGTGCGCAGGGTTTCGTGGCGCAGGATCAACGCCTGCAACGCCGCCTCGAAACAGCCCAGGTCGAACACACCACTGAAGCGCGCCATGCCGCCGACGTTGTAGGCCGGGCTGTCCGGTTCCATCTGCCAGAGGAACCACATGCGCTGCTGGGAATAGGACAAGGGCACCGGCCGGCTGCGGTCGACCGGCTGGATCGCGGTTTGCAGATTACGCCGACCGGCCCCCTGGATCAGCCGGATCTGTTCGGCAAAGGCCCCCAGTTCGCTGGCTTCGAACAGCACCCGTAGCGGCAGCTCGACATCGCAGGCCTGGCGGGTGCGGGAAATAATCCGGGTGGCCAACAACGAATGGCCGCCGAGGGCAAAGAAGTCGTCCCGCAGGCCGACGCGCGGCTGGCCGAGCACTTCGCGCCAGATCGCGGCGATCTGCTGCTCCAGCGCACTTTGCGGCTCCAGATGCTCGCGCACCTGCCACTGCGGTTCCGGCAGGGCCTGGCGATCCAGCTTGCCGCTGGGGCTCAGGGGCATGGCGTCGAGGCGCACCAGTTGCGAGGGCACCATATAGTCCGGCAGCTCGGCGGCCAGCGCGGTCTTGAGGCGTTCGTTCTGTTGCGCTTCGGGCTCGGTGCTGGCGACGCTGGTGTAATAGCCGATCAACTGCGCACCGGCCGCGGTTTCGCGTACCAGCACCACGGCCTGGACCATCTCTTCATGGGCCAGCAGCCGCGCTTCGATTTCCTGCGGTTCCAGGCGGAAACCGCGCAATTTGACCTGCTGGTCGAGACGTCCGAGGTATTCCAGCACGCCGTCGGCATTCCAGCGCACCCGGTCGCCGGTACGGTACAGACGCGCGCCCGCCTCTCCCAGTGGATCGGCGACAAAGCGCTCGGCCGTCAGTCCCGGCCGTCCCAGATAACCCCGGGCCAGGCCGATACCGCCAATGCACAGTTCCCCGGGAACACCGGCGGGCAGCGGATTGAGGTCGGCATCGAGGACCCGGGCAAGCACATTGCCCAGCGGCCGGCCGATAGGTGAACGCTCGCCGTCCGTTACCTGGCAGTGCCAGTGGGTCACGTTGATCGCGGTTTCGGTCGGGCCATAGCGGTTGTGCAACTGCACATTCGGCAAGGCTTCCAGGGTCCGGTCGCGCAGCTCGGCGGGCAAGGCTTCGCCACCGGAAAACAGCCGCCGCAAACTGCCGCAAGCGGACACCTGCGGCTCATGAACGAAGAGTTGCAGCAGTGCCGGGACAAAGTGCAGCGTGGTCACGCCGTAGGTCTGCACCAGTTGCGCGATACGCTGCGGGTCACGGTGTTCGCCGGGGCCGGCGAGCACCAGGCGGCAGCCGCTGATCAGCGGCCAGAAGCATTCCCAGACCGATACGTCGAAGCTGATCGGGGCCTTTTGCATCAGCACGTCGCGGTCATCCAGCACGTAGGTCGCCTGCATCCATTGCAGGCGCTCGGCCAGGGCCGCGTGGGTGTTGCCGACGCCCTTGGGCTGGCCGGTGGAACCGGAGGTGTAGATCACATAGGCGAGGTGCTCGCCTTCCAGATGCAGGCCCGGCGCCTGGCTCGGCCAGGTGTCGAGCTTGAGCAGGTCGAGGGCGATGGCACTGACCCCGGGGGCCACCGGCAAGCTGTCGAGCAGATGACTCTGGGTCAGCAGCAGTTCGACGCCGCTGTCGGCGAGCATATAGGCCAGGCGCTCGGCCGGGTAGTCCGGGTCCAGCGGCACATAGGCGCCGCCGGCCTTGATGATGGCGAGCAGGCCGATCAGCAGTTGCGGCGAGCGCTCGACGGCGATGGCCACCCGCACGTCCGGGCCGACGCCCTTGTCCCGCAGGTAGTGGGCCAGGCGATTGGCCTGGGTGTGCAGGCTGGCGAAGTCGAGACTGCCGCCCTCCCATTGCAGGGCGATGCGTTCCGGGGTCAGCCGGGCCTGTTGTTCGAGCAGCTCCGGCAGCCATTGCCGGGCCGGGGCACAGGCCGCCGCGCCCCATTCGATCTGCCGTGCCTGTTCGGTGTTATCCAGCAGTTGCACATCAGCAATAGCCCGTTGCGGTTGGGCGCAGACTTCACGCAGAAGGCTGACGAAATGTCCGGCCAGGCGCTCGATGGTCGGCGCGTCGAACAACTCGTCGGCGTAGTCGAAGGACAGGCTCAGGCGCCCGCTGCGGTCTTCCTCACTGTGCAATTGCAGGTCGAACTTGGCCTCGCGGCTGTGCCAGGGCAGCTCGTCGGCCAGCAGGCCGGGCAAGCGGCGCAAGGCCCCGAGGTCGCGTTGCTGGTGGTTGAACAGGACCTGGAACAGACCCTGTTCGCGGGCCTGCGGAAAGGCTTCGAGTAGTTGTTCGAACGGCAGGTCCTGGTTCGCCTGGGCTTCGAGGGTGGCCTGGCGGGTGCGGGCCAACAGTTCGCTGAACGGCAGGCGCGCGTCCAGCTCGACCCGCAGCACCAGGGTGTTGATAAAGAAGCCGATCAGCCCCTGGGTTTCCAGGCGCGGACGGTTGGCGCCGGGCACGCCGATGCGAATGTCCTGCTGGCCGCTGTAGCGGTGCAGCAGGCCCTGGAACACCGACAACAACAGCATGAACGGCGTCGACTCGAAGGCCTGGGCGGTCTGGCGCACGGCCTCGCCCAGCGTCTTGTCCAGGCGCAGGGTCAAGCGTTCGGCGCTATGGCGCTTTTGCGCCGAGCGCGGGTGATCGGTGGCCAGGCTCAGGGTCGGCAGTTCGTCGCCGCCCAGGCGGGCTTTCCAGTAATCCAGCTGCCGCTGGCCTTCGCCCTGGGCCAGCCATTGGCGCTGCCAGCCGGCGTAGTCGGCGTACTGCAGGGACAGTGGCGCCAGCTCCGCAACCTGGCCTTGGGCCGCCGCGGCGTAAAGCCTGGCGAACTCGTCCATCAGGATATTCAACGACCAGCCGTCGGCGATGATGTGGTGCATCGTCACCAGCAACTGATGTTCCTGGTCGTCCAGGCGTACCAATGTCACCCACAGCAACGGGCCGTTTTCCAGATCGAATCGAGTGCGCGCTTCGTCCTCGCGGATTTGCCGGGCGCGGGCTTCACGGGCGTCGGCGGGCAAGTCACCGAGGTCGATGCATTGCAATTCGAAAGTGGCCTTGGCCTCGATCCGTTGCAGGGCCTGACCGTCGCGTTCGAGGAACCGCGTGCGCAGGGATTCGTGGCGGTCGATCAATTGCTGGAAGCTGCTGCGCAGCGCTGCTTCATCCAGCTCACCGCGCAGGCGCAGGGCACCGGGAATCGTATAGGCGCTGCTCTGCGGGTCCAGTTGCCAGAGGAACCACAAGCGGTTCTGGGCCAGGGATTGCGGCAGGTCCTGGTTTCGCGACAGCACGGCAATAGCGCCCTGGGCCAGGCCGCCGTCCTGCTGCAAGCGCGCCACTTGTGCGCTGAAGTCGCCGAGGGTCGGCGCTTCGAACAACAGGCGCAGGTTCAGTTCGATACCCAACGCCTCGCGCAGGCGGGCCACCACCTGGGTCGCCAGGATCGAGTTGCCGCCGAGCAGGAAGAAATGATCGTCGCTGGCGACTTGCGTAACCTGCAACAGCTCGGACCAGATTCGGCCGATCAGGGCTTGCAGTTCATCGCCGGCGTTATCTGCCGCCAGGGCGACGTCCGGCTCCACGCCTGTCGTGCGATCCGGGAAGACGGCATAGGCGTCAAGGCTGCCATCGGCCAGGCGGCTGCGGCAGGCCGAACGTTGCAACTTGCCGCTGGAGGTTTTCGGCAAAGCCCCGGGATTGAGCAGCACCACCAGGCTCGGCGCCTGCTGATACGCCTCGGCCACCGCCTGGCGGATCGCCTTGATCAGGGCTTCTGGCGGCAGGATCTTGCGCACGCTGCGGCTGATCTCGGCGGCGATACCGATGCCCTCCTCGCCCCGTTCGGTAACCGCAAACGCCGCGACCCGGCCTTTGCGCACCACCTCCACTTCCCGCTCGATGGTCTTTTCGATGTCCTGGGGATACAGGTTGTGACCACGCACGATCAGCATGTCCTTCAGGCGCCCGGTGATGTAAAGCTCACCGTCGCGCAGGAAACCCAGGTCGCCGGTGCGTAGCCAGGTCGCCCCGGCGTGCTCGACAAAGGTCTTGGCCGAGGCTTCGGGATTGCGCCAGTAACCCCGGGCAATACTCGGCCCGGTGGCCCAGACCTCACCGACCTGATTGTCGGCCAACACGTGCAGAGTGTTCGGTTCGACCACCTGCACGGCATGCCCGGGCTGGCCGGTGCCGCAACTCATCACCGCGTTGCCGTCGCCCGGTTGCGCGCGATTCTGCGCCAGGGCCGCATCGTCCAGGCGCAGGGCGGGAATCCCCCGGCCACGCTGGCCACCGGCAACGAACAAAGTGGCTTCCGCCAGGCCATAGGAGGCGAACCAGGCATCGGCGCTGAAACCGCAAGGCTCGAATTGCTCGGCGAAACGCTCCAGGGTGTCGAGGCGAATCGGCTCGGAACCGGAATAGGCCACCCGCCAGCTTCTCAGGTCCAGGCGCGCCAGCGCGCTGTCGCTGACCCGCTCGCTGCACAGCCGATAGGCGAAGTCCGGGCCGCCGCTGATGGTGCCGCCGTATTCGCTGATCGCTTCCAGCCAGCGCAATGGGCGAGCGAGGAAATAGGCCGGGGACATCAGCACACAGGGCACGCCGCTGAAAATCGGTTGCAGCAGCCCGCCGATCAGGCCCATGTCGTGGTAAAGCGGCAGCCAGCTGACGATCACGTCATCAGGATTGAGATCGATACCGAAACCGCGACGGATCAGTAGTTCGTTGGCCATCAGATTGCCGTGGCTGACCTGCACGCCCTTGGGAAACGCGGTGGAACCCGAGGTGTATTGCAGGAAGGCGATGCCGTCGGCATGCAGTTCGGGCGGGATCCAGTCAGCCGCCAGCGCGCTGTCCAACTGATCGACACAGAGCAGGCGCGGGGCGTCGCCGGCGGACAGTTCATCCATCTGCAACAACGGTTCGCGCAAGGCTTCCTGGGTCAGGACCAGGCGTGGCTCGGCATCGGCAATAATCGACAGCAGGCGTTCCTGATGATGACGACGGGCGGATTCCGGCGGATAGGCCGGCACCGCGATCACCCCGGCGTAGAGGCAACCGAAGAACGCCGCGACGTAATCCGGGCCGCTGGGAAACAGCAGGACCGCGCGGTCCCCAACCTCGGCCTGGGTCTGCAACGCTGCCGCAATGGTCCGCGCCCGCAGGTCCAGGTCGCGGTAACTGAGCACGGCGCCCTGCTCCTGGTTCTCGGCGAGAAAACGCAAGGCCAGCCGCTCCGGCGTCTGCGCCGAGCGACGTTGAAGGGCCTGGGCCAGGGTGCTGGGGAGGTCGAACGCATCCATCATGGTATTCCTGCCTGAAGTCGGCCGGCCCGGAGTCTTGAAGACGGGCAGGCCGATTGAATATGAGACGTGAAAAATAAAGGTGAGGCGCAAAGCCCCGGGTCAGCCCGTCGCCCAGGCCAACTGACGCCGCGTGCCATTACGCCAGCGGGCCAGATGCTCGTCGGCATAACGCCGCAGGCAACGCAGCAGCGCGGCTTCCTGATCGATCAGGTAGAAGTGATGGCCGTCGAACATATCCAGGGAGAAACCGGTGCCGGTTTCTTCCTGCCAGTCGAGCAGCTCATCGGCGCGGATACTGTCCTGCTTGCCGCCGAACACATGGATCGGCAGCGGCAGCGGCGCGCGCTGGCCGTAGCTGAAACTGCCGCAGAGCAGGAAGTCGGCGCGCAGGATTGGCAGCATCAACTGCATCAGGTCGCGGTTGGCCAGGGTTTCCTCGGCCGTGCCCTTGAGTTCGCGCAGCCGCTCGAGCAGTTGTTCATCGGTTTTCGCCACGGCGTACTGGCTGACATCGCGCCGCACCGGCCCGGCGGTCGCCGAAACGAACAGCGCCAACGGCAGCGGCAAGCCACGCTCGTGCAGGACGTGCAGCAACTCGAACGCCAGCAGGCCGCCAAGGCTGTGGCCGAACACGGCATAGGGCTGGTCGAGATCAACGGCGATCTCCTCGGCCAACTGCCCGGCCAGGGTCCTGATATCGCTTTGCAGCGGCTGGTTCATGCGCATGCCGCGCCCCGGCAACTCCAGCGGCGAGACCTGCAGCCACTGCGGCAGCTTGCGCCGCCAGCGGTGGTAGAACGTGGCGCTGGCACCGGAGTAAGGAAGGCAGAACAGTCGCAGTCCGGGGGAGGTGTTCATGCCCAGCCACCCTTGATGAAAACCATGTCGCCCTCCTCGAAGATACCGATCCTGGACCGTGCGGGTGCCCGGCCTGTTCTCCATGAGAACGGATGGCCCGAGGGAATAATTAGTCCCGGTCGCCCTCTGCAAGGCCGGTGGCAGAGCACAATGAACAGGCAGGTATCAAGCGGCACACAATATGATTAGTTATTTTTCTCATTTGACAATCATTATCATTCATCCTACTTTTATGTCCGCCAAGCCGGGCACCTCTCACGGCACTGCCCCGCTACCTACTCGCTACAAGGTGATTTCCATGATGGAACATGTACCCACAAGCAAGTGCGACTCACCGCTACTGCAGGCCTTTGTCGACAACCGTCTGATCCTGGTCAAGATTGCCGCGCGCATCACCGGCTGCCGCTCTCGCGCCGAGGACGTGGTGCAGGACGCGTTTTTCCGCCTGCAGTCGGCGCCGCAGATCACCTCCTCGTTCAAGGCCCAGTTGAGCTACCTGTTCCAGATCGTGCGCAACCTGGCCATCGACCACTACCGCAAGCAGGCGCTGGAGTTGAGGTATTCGGGGCCGGAAGAGGAAGGCTTGAACGTAGTGATCCAGGGGGCGTCGCCGGAAAACTCGCACATCAATTTCCGCACACTGGAAAATATCGCCGATGCCCTCGGCGAGTTGCCGCAGCGCACCCGCTATGCGTTCGAGATGTACCGGCTGCACGGCGTGCCGCAGAAGGACATCGCCAAGGAGTTGGGGGTTTCACCGACCCTGGTGAACTTTATGATTCGCGATGCGCTGGTGCATTGCCGCAAGGTCTCGGGAACCCGCGGCAACAGCCTGGCAGGACGTTAAGCAGGGACTACTGGCCCGCCACCGCAGCAGCGGCCGGCATCACCGTGATGCGATAAGGCTGGAAGATTTTCAGCAACTCGCCGCTGTCATGCAGGCGCTGCAACAGCTTGCCGAACGCCTCGCCACTGATGGGCGCTTGCGGACGCAGGATCGCGTAGTGATGGTAGACCTGGTCGATCCGCTCGGAGATCAGCAGCTCCTTGGCCACATCCGGGTTGCGGATCAGGTAGTCGGACAGGTAGGAGCGGGTCACCAGGGCGATATCGGCCCGCCCGCGCAGCACCATCAGCAGATTGGCGTCATGGGAGTACGTCAGGGTGGCGTTGTAGGTGTCGGCGAGGAACTTGGGGTCGGCGTTGAAGCTGGCAAACTCGTAGTGGTAACCGCTGAACAGGGCCAGGCGCTTGCCCTTGAGGTCGGCAAAGTAGCTTTCGCCGCGACCCGGCTCACGCTGGGCGACAAACACTTCGGCGTCCTCCAGCCCCATGTCGACCGCTGTATGCGGAATATCCTTCCAGCCCCAGGCCGGGTTCTCGAAGATCGCCATATCGGTCCGGCCCTGCTGCAGATCACCGAAACGACGCGGAATCGAGGTCGGCACCAGGGTGAACTGGTAATCGCTCTGCAACTTGTTCAAGGCCTCGGCCAGCTGCGGCAACAAGCCGGTATCGGCGCCCTGCTCGGGTCGGATGGTGTAGGGCGGGAAATGCGCGGCGCCAATCCGAACCAGTTGGGCCGCCGAAACCGGCAAGATCACCAACGCCGAGAGCGCCAACAACAGGATCCGGGAAACCGTGCGCACGGGCAGGACGTTCAAAGGCACACACCTCAGGAAAAAAATCGTGGCATCAAACTAGGCGGTTTTCCCAACTTAGACAACTTTCCGCCCGCTAATTAATGACTTGCGCAGCAACATCACGAGTCTTTGAGAATCAACATCAAAGCCTCTTCGGCCAACTGATCCAGCGTCAGGCTGCCCTGGGGTCGAAACCAGGTGGTGGTCCAGGACAAGGCGCCGGTCAGGAAGCGCCGGGTGATGAACACGTCGCCCTTGATATAGCCGGCATCGCGGGCTTCGCCCAGCACCTGGAGCCAGATCTGCTCGTAGAGATCGCGCAAGGCCAGGACCTTGGCCTGCCCCTGCTCGGACAACGAGCGCCATTCATAGACCAGCACCGCCATGGCTTCACCGGTGCCACCCATGATCGATTGCAGTTCACAACGGATCAGCGCCAGCACCCGTTCACGCAGGCTGCCGGCTTCGGCCAGCGACGCGCGCATCAGGGCGGTGTTGTAAACGATAGTCTCCTCCATCACCGCGCGCAGGATTTCGTCCTTGCTTTTGAAGTGATGGAACAGGCTGCCGGACTGAATGCCGATGGCACTGGCCAGGTCACGCACCGTGGTGCGGTCGAAGCCCTGGCTACGAAACAGGTGGGCCGCGGTCTGCAGCAATTTGCCCCGGGCGCTGTCCGGGTCGGTCAGTTGTCCGGTGCTGACCAGTTCGCGCATGACACGCTGGGCTTGTTGCTCGTTCACGGCATTTTCCTCATGACTCTACGGCGTCCCACCCTCGGCCCACCGCAGGAGGGAGGTTGCGCGCAATTTAAGCCTACCAGGACAGCCAAGCAAGCGCTTGGGGTGAACGGACCGGCGGGATTTACAAACCAAGCGCTTGCTTGGTAGTCTCGTCCAGGGATTTTCGGAGGCGGCTCTGATGAAGGCAAGGGTTCGTGTCGGTTGCGCCAGTGCGTTCTGGGGCGATACCAGCAGCGCGGCGGCGCAGTTGGTCGAAGGCGGGCGCCTGGACTACCTGGTGTTCGACTATCTGGCGGAAGTGACGATGTCGATCATGGCCGGGGCGCGGATGAAGGACCCCGCCGCCGGTTATGCGACGGACTTCGTCGAGGTCCTGCGGCCCCTGCTCGGCGAGATCGCCCGCCAGGAAATCCGTGTGATCAGCAATGCCGGCGGGGTCAATCCACAGGCCTGCGCCGCGGCCCTGCAAGCAGCCTGCAACACCGCCGGAGTACCGTTGAAGATTGCCGTGCTGCTGGGCGACGACCTGCAACCGCAGCTTGGGCAACTGGCCGCGAGCGGTATCCAGGAAATGTTCAATGGCACGGCGCTGCCCGCGCACTGTGTGTCGACCAACGCCTACCTTGGCGCGCCGGGCATCGCCCATGCACTAAGCCTGGGCGCGGATGTGGTGATCACCGGGCGGGTGGTCGACAGCGCGCTGGTCAGTGCCGCCCTGGTGCATGAATTCGGCTGGTCCTGGCAGGACTACGACAAGCTGGCCCAGGCCGCCCTCGCCGGGCATATCATCGAGTGCGGCGCGCAGTGTACCGGCGGCAACTTCACCGATTGGCGCGAGGTGCCGGACTACGAACACATCGGTTTTCCCATCGTCGAGGTCAGCGCCGACAGCCACTTCGTTGTCAGCAAGCCTGAAGGTTCCGGCGGTCTGGTGACACCGCTGACCGTGGGCGAGCAACTGCTCTACGAAATCGGCGATCCCAGGGCCTATCTGCTGCCGGATGTCATTTGCGATTTCACCCGGGTCCGGCTTGTGCAGCAGGCCGCCAATCGCGTCAGCGTCAGCGGCGCCAGGGGTTTGCCACCGACCGCGCAATACAAGGTCTGCGCCACCTATCCTGATGGATTCCGCTGTACCGCCAGTTGCCTGATGGCCGGGATTGACGCCGTGGCCAAGGCCCGCCGGGTCAGCCAGGCGATCCTCGACAAGACCAGTGAAATGCTCGGCGCCCGGGGCTGGCCGCCCTACAGCGAAGTCAGCAGCGAGCTGCTCGGCAGCGAAGCCACCTACGGGCCCCATGGCCACCGCCAGGACAGCCGCGAGGTGGTGATCAAGCTGGCGGTGCGTCATCCCGAGCGCCAGGCGCTGCTGCTGTTTTCCCGGGAGATCGCCCAGGCCGCCACCGGCATGGCCCCGGGGCTGACCGGGATCCTCGGCGGACGGCCCACGGTCTCCCCGCTGATCCGCCTGTTTTCCTTCCTGATCGATAAAGAGGCCTGCACATTGAGCGTGCATCTCGACGGCCAGGCGCATGCCGTCGCCCTGCCCGCCTCGAACGCCATGCAATCCATTGCCGAAGACCTGCAACCGCCCAGGCCACAGGGCCGTGCCGAAGCCAATGTGCCCCTGGTGAAACTGGCGGTGGCGCGCTCCGGCGACAAGGGCAATCACAGCAATATCGGGGTCATGGCGCGGCATCCCGACTATCTGCCGTGGATCGCCGAGGCCTTGACCCCGGCGGTGGTGGTGGACTGGATGGGCCATGTCCTCGACCCCATCCATGGCCGTGTCGAACGCTGGTATCTGCCCGGCAGCCACAGCCTGAACTTTTTGCTGGAAAACGCCCTGGGCGGCGGCGGTATCGCCAGTTTGCGCATCGACCCCCAGGGCAAGGCCTTTGCCCAGCAACTGCTGGAAATCCAGATTCCCGTGCCACGACAGATTGCCGATCAACTGGCTTGAGGACTGTCACCGTGACCTGTGCATCCCTGTTCGATCAAGCCCCCAGGAGAATCCCATGCCCGTGATCGAATCCCGGCTCGATGACCATGGCGAGGATTTCGCCCGTCATCGCCAAGCCATGCTCGCCGGCCTCGGGCAGATCCGCCAACTGGAACAGAACCTGCTGGACAAGGCCGAAAGCGCGCGGGAGAAATTCGCCGGCCGGGGTCAGTTGCTGCCCCGGGAACGCCTGAACCTGCTGCTCGACCCCGGCGCGCCGTTTCTCGAACTGGCCAGCCTGGCCGGCTACAAGTTGCACGACGACAAGGATGGCAGCCTCGCCGGTGGCGGCCTGATTGCCGGTATCGGCCATGTCTGCGGCGTGCGCGTGCTGGTGGTAGTCAACAACAGCGCGATCAAGGGCGGGACCATTTCCCCCAGCGGCCTGAAAAAGACCCTGCGCCTGCAACAGATTGCCCTGGAAAACAAACTACCGGTGATCACCCTGGCCGAAAGCGGCGGGGCCAACCTCAACTACGCGGCGGAGATTTTCGTCGAAGGCGCGCGCAGTTTCGCCAATCAAGCGCGGATGTCGGCAATGGGCCTGCCACAGGTCACCGTGGTCCACGGCTCGGCGACGGCGGGCGGCGCCTATCAACCGGGGCTCTCGGATTACGTGGTGGTGGTCCGTGGCAAGGCCCGCTTGTTTCTCGCAGGTCCCCCATTGCTCAAGGCGGCCACCGGTGAAGTGGCGACCGACGAGGAACTCGGCGGCGCGCAGATGCATGCCCAGGTGGCCGGCACCGCCGAATACCTGGCGCAAAACGATGCCGACGGCGTGCGTATCGCCCGGGAAATCATCGCCCAACTGCCCTGGAACGACCGACTGCCGATCACAGCCGCCAGGACCTGGGCCGAACCGCTCTACCCCATCGACGAGCTGCTCGGACTGATCCCCGACGACCCGAAAAAACCCTATGACGTGCGCGAGATCGTCGCCCGGCTGGCCGACGGCTCGAACTTCCTCGAATTCAAGGCCGAGTTCGACACCCAGACAATCTGCGGCCATCTGCAGATCCAGGGCCGGCCCTGCGGCCTGATCGGCAATAACGGCCCGATCACGCCCAAGGGCGCGAGCAAGGCGGCGCAGTTTATCCAGCTCTGCGACCAGAGCCGCATGCCCCTGGTGTTCCTGCATAACACCACCGGCTTCATGGTCGGCACCGAGGCCGAGCAACAGGGGGTGATCAAGCACGGGGCGAAGATGATCCAGGCGGTGGCCAACGCCCGGGTGCCGAAATTGACCCTGGTGGTCGGCGGTTCCTATGGCGCCGGCAACTACGCCATGTGCGGCCGCGGCCTGGACCCGCGTTTTATCTTCGCCTGGCCCGGCAGCCGTACGGCGGTGATGGGCGGCGCCCAGGCCGGCAAGGTGCTGCGCATCGTCACCGAGGCGCGGCAGCTCAAGGACGGCCTGGTGCCCGACACCAAGATGCTCGACGGGCTGGAACAGATGACCGCGCAGAAGCTCGACAGCCAGTCCACCGCGCTCTATGGCACGGCCAACCTGTGGGACGACGGCCTGATAGACCCTCGGGACAGTCGCACGCTGCTGGGTTATTTGCTGGATATCTGCCACGAAGCCGAGGTTCGTCAGCTACAACCCAATAGCTTTGGCGTGGCGCGGTTCTGATCAACGATCACGGAGCACAAGGAAATGATCTTCACCCAGGAACATGAAGCCCTGCGGCGCACCGTGCGCCAGTTCGTCGAACGCGATATCAACCCCCATGTCGACGAGTGGGAGAAAGCCGGACGCTTTCCCATTCATGAGATTTTCCGCAAGGCCGGCGAGCTGGGCCTGCTCGGTATCTCCAAGCCGCAAGCCTTCGGCGGCCTGGGCCTGGACTACAGCTACTCCATCGTCGCCGCCGAGGAGTTCGGCACCATTCATTGCGGCGGGATTCCCATGTCCATCGGCGTGCAGACCGATATGTGCACCCCGGCCCTGGCGCGCTTCGGTTCCGATGAACTGCGCGAGCAGTTCCTTATTCCGGCGATCCGTGGCGAACAGGTGGGTTGCATCGGCGTGTCCGAGGTCGGTGCCGGCTCCGATGTCGCCGGGCTCAAGACCCGCGCGCGCAAGGACGGCGACGACTATGTGATCGACGGCAGCAAGATGTGGATCACCAATTCGCCCTGCGCCGACTTCATGTGCCTGCTGGCCAATACCTCGGACGACAAGCCGCATCTGAACAAGTCGTTGATCATGGTGCCGATGGACAGCCCCGGGATCAGCCTTAGCCCGCACCTGGACAAGCTCGGCATGCGCAGTTCGGAAACCGCCCAGGTGTTTTTCGACAATGTGCGGGTGCCCCAGCGCAACCGCATCGGCCAGGAAGGCGCGGGTTTCATGATGCAGATGTTGCAGTTCCAGGAGGAACGGCTGTTCGGCGCGGCCAATATGATCAAGGGACTGGAGTATTGCGTCGACAGCACCCTGGCCTACTGCAAGGAGCGCCAGACCTTCGGCGCACCGCTGATCGACAACCAGGTCATTCACTTCCGCCTGGCGGAGCTGTCGACCGAGATCGAAGCGCTGCGGGCGCTGGTCTACCAGGCCACCGAGCAGTACATCAACGGGCAGGACGTGACCCGGTTGGCCTCCATGGCCAAGCTCAAGGCCGGGCGCCTGGGTCGCGAGGTCAGCGACAGTTGCCTGCAATATTGGGGCGGCATGGGCTTTATGTGGGACAACCCGGTGGCCCGGGCCTATCGCGATATGCGCCTGGTGTCGATTGGCGGCGGTGCCGACGAGATCATGCTGGGGATCATCTGCAAGTTGATGGGCAGCTTGCCGGGGAAAAAGCGGTGATTGCCCTGCCGGTGTGCCGGACCTTGCGCCTGGCTTTGGAAGGCGGCGTGCTGCGGATCACCCTTGCTCGTCCGGACAGCCGTAACGCGATGAACCGGCAGATGGTCGACGAGCTGCGCGCGACCCTCGCCGCCGTGCGCCTTGATCACAGCGTTCGCGTGCTGGTGCTGCGGGGAGACGGCGGGCATTTTTGTGCCGGTGGAGATCTTCAGGATATGGCCCGGGCCCGGGACGCTGGTGTCGAGGCCTGCCGCGATTTGAACCGGGCCTTCGGCGCCTTGCTGGAGGAAACCCAGAGCGCCTCGCAGGTGGTGATTGCCCTGCTGCAAGGGGCGGTGCTGGGCGGCGGCTTGGGATTGGCTTGTGTCAGCGATATCGCCATCGCTCAGAGCAGCGCCGGCTTCGGCTTGCCGGAAACCAGCCTGGGGGTATTGCCGGCGCAGATTGCGCCGTTCGTAGTGCGGCGGGTCGGTTTGACCCAGGCGCGGCGCTTGGCTCTGACTGCAGCGCGGTTCGATGGGAACGAAGCCGGGCGCCTGGGGCTGGTGCATTTTGTCGAGGTGGACGAGAAGGCCCTGGACGCACGCCTGGAGACAGTGATCGCCCAGGTGCTGCGCTGCGCGCCGGCGGCGAATGCGCTGACCAAGGCGTTGTTGCTGGATGAACAGCCGCTGGGGCCTTTGCTGGACCAGGCCGCCGAATGGTTTGCAAAAGCCGTGACCGGAGAGGAAGGGGCCGAGGGGACGTTGGCCTTTGTGCAGAAACGGGCACCGCGTTGGCAGCCCTGAAAAGCTTCGCGGGCAAGCCCTGCTCCTACAGGACCGAGTCGAACACAAAACGAGAGTACGACACAAATTTGTAGGAGCAGGGCTTGCCCGCGAAGACGGCCTCACTGACAACCCATTCACCCGAGGATGAGCCCCATGCCCGCCTTCCATAAAATCCTGATCGCCAACCGCGGTGAAATCGCCTGCCGGATCATCCTCGGCGCCCAGGCCCTGGGCTATCGCACCGTCGCCGTCTTCAGCGAAGCCGACGCCCAGGCCCGCCATGTCCACCTGGCCGACGAGGCCGTATGCATCGGCCCGCCCCCGGTCGCCCAGTCCTACCTGAACAGCGCCACCCTGCTCGACGCCGCCCGCAGAACCGGCGTCGATGCCCTCCACCCCGGCTACGGCCTGCTCTCGGAAAACGCCGCCTTCGCCCAGGCTTGCCTGGACGCCGGCCTGACCTTTATCGGCCCCAGCCCCGCCGCCATCGCCCTGATGGGCAGCAAGCGCCTGTCGAAAATCGCCATGCTCGCCGCCGGCGTACCGTGCATCGCCGGTTACCAGGGTGCCGAACAGGATGACGCGACCCTTGCCCGCGAAGCCGAACGCCTCGGTTATCCGCTGATGATCAAGGCCAGCGCCGGCGGTGGCGGTCGCGGCATGCGCCTGGTGCAAGGACCTGAGGAGCTGGCGCAACAGCTCCACTCCGCCCGCTCGGAAGCGCTGAACGCCTTCGGCAGCGACGAACTGATCCTGGAGCAGGCGCTGATCGAACCGCGCCATGTGGAAATCCAGCTGTTCGGCGACCAGCAGGGTCACCTGATCCATCTCGGCGAACGGGACTGCTCGATCCAGCGCCGGCACCAGAAAGTCATCGAGGAGGCGCCCTGCCCGGTGATGACCGCCGAACTGCGCCAGGCCATGGGCGAGGCCGCGCTGAAGGCCGGCCGCGCGGTGAACTATGTCGGCGCCGGCACCGTGGAGTTCCTGCTGGACGCCCGCGGGCAGTTCTATTTCCTCGAGATGAACACCCGCTTGCAGGTCGAACACCCGGTCAGCGAAATGGTCACCGGCCTCGACCTGGTGGCCTGGCAGATCAATGTCGCCGCCGGCCTGCCGCTGCCGCTGCGCCAGGAACAGGTCGAGTTCCAGGGCCATGCCATTGAAGTGCGCCTGTATGCGGAGGATCCGACCCGGGACTTCCTCCCGCAAACCGGACGGATCCTCGGCTGGGAACCGGCACCGATGGCGGGCGTACGGATCGATCACGGCCTGGTCGAGGGCGACGCCATCAGCCCGTTCTACGATCCACTGCTGGGTAAGCTGATCGCCCACGGCGCAACCCGCGAAGAAGCCCGGCGCAAATTGTTGCGGACGGTCGAAGATTGCGTGCTGCTGGGGATTGCCAGCAATCAGCGTCTGCTGGTGCAATTGCTGAAACATCCGCGCTTTGTCGAAGGCCGGTTCAGTACCGCCTTTATCGACGAACATTTCAGTGAACACCCAAGTTATGTCCCCTCGACGGTGGAACTGGCCCTGGCCGCCGCGCTGTTCTATCGGCAGGCGGCTGACCGGCATGCGCCCGGGCTGTCGGGCTGGAGCAACACCGCCAGCGTCCCGCGCCCCTGTCGACTGGCGCTGGAAGACAGCCACTTCGATCTGTTGCTCACCGATCGTCCCGGCGCGGCACTGCGGGTTCAACGAGCCGATGAACGTGTCGAACTACGGATACTGGAGCGCGATGCACGCTGGGTACGGGTGCAGATCGACGGTGTGCTCCGGCGCTACGCCTACCGCCTTGACGGCGACCAGCTCTGGCTTTGCACCGGCCCCGGCAGCCTGCACCTGCGCGATCGTACCCACGCCCCCGTGCAAGCACCGGGCGCTATCGGCTCGGGCACACTGCAAGCACCGATGGACGGCGCCATCGTCCAGGTACTGGTCAGCGAAGGCAGCCCGGTCAGCAAAGGCCAGTTGCTGCTGGTGCTGGAGGCCATGAAAATGGAGCATCCACTCAAGGCCGGAGTGGAGGGTGTGGTGCGGCGAGTACGGGTTATCCAGGGCGATCAGGTAAAAAACCGCCAGATCCTGCTGGAAGTCGAATAAGCCGCTAGGCGGATCAAGCGCCTTTGGCTACGCTTGAGTCCGACTAGGATGCTGTATTCGGAGCTTGAGATGCCCCACTGGCTGGTGATTGATCTGGAAGCCACGACGGATGATGGGGGCTGGCCGCTGGCCGAGATGGAAATCATCGAAATCGGCGCCACCCTGGTCAACCGTGAAGGCCGCGAGCTGGACCACTTCCAGCGTTTTGTCAGGCCCCTGCGCCGTCCCCTGCTGACCCTCTTCTGCCGCGAGCTGACCCATATCAGCCAGGCGCAGATCGACGGTGCGGCGCCACTGGGCGAGGTCTGGCCGCTGTTCGAGCGCTGGCTGGGCCAGCACCAGACGCGCTTGGAAGGCTGGGCCAGTTGGGGCGACTACGACCGCCGGCAGCTGGAACAGGACTGGCGACAGCTCGGGCTGTCGAGTGCCCTGGGCCAGGTGCCGCATATCAACCTCAAGCAGCGCTTCGCCAAGGCAAGGCGCCTGGAGCGGCCGCTGGGCCTGAACGGCGCCTTGCAACTGGCCGGACTGCAATTCAATGGCCAGCAGCACCGGGCACTGGAGGATGCACGCAATACCGCGCGCCTGCTGCCGTTGAGCCTGCCGAACTGAATACCCCTCTTCAACGCGTGACGAGGCAAAACGCCTTGGGCATACTGATCGGCCCAATTTTTCAGCTCATTTCGAGGAATCGCCCATGTTTAAAGTCAACGAGTACTTCGACGGCACCGTCAAGTCGATTGCCTTCGCACAAGCCGAAGGCGCCGCCACCATCGGCGTGATGGCCGCGGGCGAATACGAATTCGGCACCGCCCAGCGCGAGATCATGCACGTGATCGCAGGCAAACTGACCGTCAAGCTGCCCGACAGCAGCACCTGGGAAACCTTCGAAACCGGCAGCCAGTTCAACGTGCCGGCCAACAGCAAGTTCCAGCTGAAAGTCGCCGTGGACACCGCTTATCTGTGCGAATACCGCTAAGTCAGCAACGCTGACTGCCCCCAGCCCTTGAGAACATCCCGTCTGGCATTGTCCCGATGCCAGGTGGTCAAGGGCGAACCCTGGCCCGCCCCTTCTCGGTCAACCGATACTTCTGCGCAGGACTGCGCGGTGAGTCCGGGTCCGTCATCTCCACACACCCGGACACCAGCGCCGGTCCCAGATAAGTGCTGCGAAAGCTCGCGCGATGGTTCAGCTCAAGACGCGACATAAGCTCGCTGGCACTGAGCTCAGACGTATCGTCGAGCACCGCCAGCAGACGCGCTACTTGGTCGGTTACTTGGTCGGTTACTTGGTCGGTCAAGTAGTCGCTTTGCGCTGCTTCCGTAAAGGCCAACGCCAGGGCCTGGAGCATAAACTCGACGAAAGGCGTGGCCTCGGCCCGCTGGTCGGAGGCGGCCAAGGCTGCGTAATAGGCATCCTGCTGCTCACGAATAACCGTTTCCACCGGCAAATACGCCAGTATCGGGCGCCACTGGCTCAGGATCAGCGTCTGCCAGAGACGCCCCATGCGTCCGTTGCCATCGGCAAAGGGGTGGATGAATTCGAATTCATAGTGGAATACACAACTGGCAATCAGCGGATGCAGATCCGAATCCTTGAGCCAGAGCAGCAGGTCATCCACCAATTGCGCTATGCGGCTGGCCGGAGGCGCCATATGCAGCAACCGGTCACCTCGGTAGATGCCGACCCCAGCCTGGCGCAAACGACCGGCATCATCGATGAGCCCCTGCATCAGCAAGCCATGGGCCTTTAGAAGGTCGCCCCGGCTCTCGGGTCGCCAATCCGGCATCGCCTCATAAGCTGCAAAGGCATTGCGCACTTCCTGGATTTCCCGCGGCAGCCCCAATACCTGCTTGCCATCGAGTACCGCCGTGACCTGCTCCAGGCTCAAGGTGTTGTTCTCGATGGCCAGCGACGCCTGGATCGTCCGGATACGATTCCCGCGACGCAGTTGTGGCGTGAGCGGTTCGTTGCGCACCGCCGACAACTGCCCCAGTTGCTCACTGATACCGGCAACCAGCGAAAACATGCGGGGCGTCAAGGTCAAAGGCGGCTGATAGCGGGACATATCCTCATCCGGGATGGCTGGCGAAGGTCGTCATAATGCCCGAACCTGGAAGTCCAAGCACATCACTCGTGCACCACGGACTCCCGCGCATTGAACTGCAACGCCGCCAGCCGCGCGTACAACGGGTTGCTCGCGATCAGCTGGGAGTGGGTGCCGATCGCCACCAGCTTGCCCTGGTCCATCACCGCGATCCGGTCGGCGTTCTGTACCGTGGCCAGGCGGTGGGCGATCACCAGGGTGGTGCGGCCGTGCATCAGGCTCGGCAGCGCTTCCTGGATCAAGTGCTCGCTCTGGGCATCAAGGGCGCTGGTGGCCTCGTCCAGCAGCAGGATCGGCGCGTCCACCAGCAACGCCCGGGCAATCGCCAGGCGTTGCCGTTGGCCGCCGGACAGCCCCAACCCACCATCCCCCAGGTGCGTGCGATAGCCCTCGGGCATTTGCTCGATAAACTCGTGGGCATGGGCGATACGTGCCGCCTCGCGGACCTGGGCGTCGCTGGCCGCCGGGTTGCCGTAGCGGATATTTTCCTCGACGCTGCCAAAGAACAGCGCCGGGCTTTGCGAAACCAGCGCAAAGCAACGACGCAGGTCCTGCGGGTCCAGCTCGGTCAAGGGCTGACCATCGAGCAGCAGGCGCCCCTGTTGTGGATCGTAGAAACGCAGCAACAGGTCGAACACCGTGGATTTACCCGCCCCCGACGGCCCGACCAGGGCCAGGGTCTCTCCAGCCCTGACTGTCAGGTTCAGGCCATCGATGGCATGGCTGTCCGGACGCGAGGGGTAGCTGAAGCGCAGATTCTCCAGCACCAGGTTGCCGCTGACCCGTTCGGCCAGCTTCACACCGCCGCCGACCGGCGCGGTGATCTCATTGCTCGACTGCAACAGTTCGCCGATCCGCTCCCCGGCCCCGGCCGCCCGTTGCAACTCACCAATCACCTCGCTGAGGGTGCCGAAGGCGCTGCCGACGATCAGGCTGTAGAAGACAAAGGCCGCCAGTTCGCCGCCGGAAATCTTCCCGGCCATCACGTCCATGCCACCGACCCAGAGCATCACCGCCACCGCGCCCAGCACCAGCACGATCACCAGGGTAATCAGCCAGGCCCGTTGCACGATGCGCTTGCGCGCCGTCTCGAAGGCCTGCTCGACGGTTACGGCGAAGCGCTGCTCGTCCTGCACCTGGTGGTTGTAGGCCTGCACGGTCTTGATCTGGCCGAGGGTTTCGCTGACATAGCTGCCGACATCGGCAATCCGATCCTGGCTCAGCCGCGACAGGCCACGCACCCGGCGACCAAAGATCAGGATCGGCACCAGCACCAGCGGCAAGGCGACCACCACGATGCTGGTGAGCTTGGGGTTGGTGATAAACAGCAGCACCACCCCGCCAATCACCATCAGCGCATTGCGCAGGAACAACGAGAGCGACGAGCCGATCACCGACTGCAACAGCGTGGTGTCGGCGGTCAGGCGTGACTGGATTTCCGAACTGCGGTTATTCTCGTAGAACCCCGGGTGCAGGTAGATCAGGTGGTTGAACACCTGCCGGCGAATATCCGCCACCACCCGCTCGCCAATCCAGGACACCAGGTAGAACCGCGCGAAAGTGCCCACCGCCAGGCCCAGGACCAGCAGCATGAACAAGCCGATGGACTGGTTGAGCAACTGCGGCGACTGGGTCATGAAACCCTTGTCCACCAGCAGGCGGATACCCTGGCCCATGGACAGGGTGATGGCGGCGGTGACGATCAGCGCCACCAGGGCGCCGGCCGCCTGCCAGCGATAAGGGGCGACAAAACGACTGGCCAGGCGAATGGCGCGGCGATGGCGTGCAGAGAGCATGGGCAAGGAATCCGTTGGGCGACGAAGACAGAGCCTACACCGAACCGGGAAGGAACTTATGCAAAACGCAATCAATCGGATTAATTATGACCGTGCATGCTAATCCCTAGAAAGTATTGGTCTAAAGCCTCTCTGGCGGTGACGGGCGGTTTCTGCTGCACTGGTGCCGTGGCCCTGCTTGTAGCCTGTTGTCACAGGCTGGTCATGCGACGCTTATAATCTTTAACTGAACCTGATGACGAAACCTGAGCGAGGAGACAGGCCATGGATTTGCAAAACAGCAGCAACAACCAGATTCCGGTGATTCGTCCCTGCCCGCAGAAATTGGGCTGCGCGATTATCGACGCACAGGGCCGTGAAGTGCCGATCACCGAAGAAATGATCCAGGACGCCTGCCGCGAACTGGAACAGCGCTTGGTCAAGCCTGCTGAGCAAGACTGACAGCCCGAACTCCCCCTTGACCCGGCCTCGCTGCCGGGTTTTTTATGCCTGCGTCTACAACAGGACAGCCCCCAGGGCCAACACCAGCTTGCGCAGCACTTCGTCGTCGCCGTTGATCTTCACCGGCAAGCCTTCGATTTCCCGGCGCTCGGGATAGTGTTTGCGCAGCAGGTCGAACGCGACCTTCTGCTCGGCCACGTTGCCGGTCAGGCTGCGGCGGAAATCCGCATCGTCACGCCGTGGGTCATAGACCCCGCGACAGATCATCGCCATGGCCCAGGCCGGGTCGCTACCGGCATTGAGGGTGACCTGCGCCAGCCAGGGCTTGGGCAACAGTTCATCGAGACCGACCGTGGGAGCCTGGTCGAGGAAGGCGCAGAACGCCTGGTAGATCTGCGCGGTACCGCGTTGCTTGCCGTCGAGGCTGTACCCGGCGATATGCGGCGAGCCCAGTACGCACAACTCGGCCAGGGCGACATCCACTTGCGGCTCGGCCTCCCAGACGTCCAGCACCGCCTGCAGGTCCTCACGCTCCAGCAGCACTTCGCGCAACGCGGCGTTGTCCACCACCGGACCGCGCGCGGCGTTGATCAGCCAGGTACCGGGCCTGAGCTGCTCCAGGTGCCGGCGATCGAGCAGATGCCAGGTGGGTTGCTCGCCCGTGCGGGTCAAGGGCGTGTGCAGGCTGATTACATCGCACTGCTCGATGATCTGCTCCAGGCTGACATAATCGCCGCCTCCAGCCGCCTGCCGCGGCGGGTCGCAGACCAGGACGTTCCAGCCCAGCCCGCGCAGGACCTTGATCAGCCGCCCGCCGACTTCACCCGCGCCGACCACCCCATAGGTGCGCGCGGTAAGGTCCGCGCCTTCGATTTCCGCCAGGGTCAGCAGGCTGCCCAGCACATAGTCGACCACTCCACGAGCATTGCAGCCGGGGGCGCTGGACCAGTGAATGCCGGCCTGTTCGAAGTAGTCGAGGTCCAGGTGGTCGGTGCCGATGGTGCAGGTGCCGACAAAGCGCACCGGGCTGCCTTCGAGCAACTCGCGGCTGACCGGGGTCACCGAACGCACCAGCAGCACATCCGCCTCGGCCACCGCCGCCCGGTCGATGCTGCGGCCCGGCAAGCGACGGATCTCGCCAAAACCGGCAAAGAAGGCATCGATCAGGGGAATATTTTCGTCGGCAACAATCAGCATGGCAGGCTCCTTGGGCAAGGGCGCAGTGTAGGCGCAGTCAGCGTCCGAGGGCCAGCCAAGCGTCAAGCCTCCTGTCCCTGGCGGAACTTCGACCTTACAAATGAGCTACAACCGGCGATTACCTGACTCCTGCGTCAACAGGTAGAATCGGCGGCTTTTCGCGTCATGCCTGGATACATCATCGGTGAACAGCCTCACTGCAACATCTGACACCCCGCCTCTGAGTCGCCCGGCCCGGGTCCGCCTGGAACTGCGTAACCTGCTGGGCCTGGCCCTGCCGATCATCATTGCCCAGCTGGCGCATACCGCCATGGGCTTCGTCGACGCGGTGATGGCCGGCCGGGTCGGCCCACGCGACCTGGCAGCGGTGGCGCTGGGCAACTCGATCTGGGTGCCGGTGTTCCTGTTGATGACCGGCATCCTCCTGGCGACCACCCCCAAGGTCGCCCAGCGCCATGGCGCCGGAACCCCGGCCGAGATCGGCCCGCTGGTGCGCCAGGCCCTGTGGCTGGCGCTGGTGGTGGGCCTGGCGGCGGGCGTGATCCTCTACAACGCCGAGCCGGTCCTGCATTTGATGAAGGTCGACCCGGAACTGATCGGCCCGTGCATGGACTACCTGCGCGGCATCGGCATCGGCCTGCCGACGGTGGCGCTCTATCACGTGCTGCGCTGCTGCAGCGACGGCATGGGCCGCACCCGGCCGAGCATGGTCCTGGGCCTGTGCGGGCTGGCGCTGAATATTCCGCTGAACTACGTGTTCATCTACGGGCACTTCGGCGTGCCGGCCATGGGCGGACCGGGCTGCGGCTGGGCCACGGCGATCGTGATGTGGTGCATGCTGTTCGGCATGGCCGGCTGGGTGCGCTGGGCCAAGGTCTATCGGCCGAGCCAGGTATTCAGCCATTTCGAGTGGCCGCAGTGGGCGGTGATCAAGCGGTTGCTGAATATCGGCCTGCCCATCGGCATCGCGGTATTCGCCGAGGCCAGCATCTTCTCGGTGATCGCCCTGCTGATCGGCAGCCTCGGCGCCACGGTGGTGGCCGGACACCAGATCGCCCTGAACATCAGCTCGCTGGTATTTATGGTCCCCTACTCCCTGAGCATGGCCATCACCGTACGGGTCGGCCAGGCCCTGGGCCGCGAACAGCCCCGTGAAGCGCGCTTTACCGCTGGGGTTGGAGTGGCCACGGCGCTGGCTTATGGCTGTTTGTCGGCGAGCCTGATGCTGCTGTTTCGCGAACACCTGGCGACCCTCTACACCAACGATCCGCGGGTGATCCAGGTGGCAACCATGCTGATCGTGTATTCGGCGCTGTTCCAGATCTCGGATGTGATCCAGGTCACGGCGGCCGGGGCCTTGCGCGGTTACCAGGACACCCGGGTGACCATGATCCTGACGTTGTTCGCCTATTGGGGCATCGGTTTGCCGGTGGGCTACGCCCTCGGCTTGACCGACTGGCTGGGTGCGCCGAGTGGCCCGAGCGGGCTGTGGCAGGGTTTGATCGTGGGATTGTCGTGCGCGGCGGTGATGCTCTCGATCCGCCTGGTACGCAGCGCGCGCAGGCGGATCCGGATGAGCCGCTCGACGGCCTAGTCGAGCTTCTTGCGAATCCAGTACAGGTAGGTACCGGCCTCTTCGCGCTGCTCCACCAGTTCATGGTCGAGAAACACGCAGAACTTGGGGATATCGCGACGGGTCGACGGATCGGTGGCGATCACCTTGAGCAGCCCCCCCGGCGCCAGGTCGCGGATATGCTGGTGCAACATCATCACCGGCTCCGGGCAATTGAGCCCGGTGGCGTCGAGGGTGCCGTCAACGGCGGGGTCGTGGGGTTGGGTCATGCTTCACTCCTGAAACCAGGCCGGCATTATCTAGCTTTTTTCACATCCAGTCGACGCAAGTGGCAGGTCACTTCCTCACGGTCGTGGTACAGCTGCTTGCAGCCGATCTCCACCCGGATGCCACGGGCCTTGAAGCCCTCTTCGATACGCTCCAGTAAACGCCGGACTTCGGCATAACGCTGCTTCATCGGCAACTTGAGGTTGACCACCGCCTCGCGGCAATGCCCCTCGCCGATCCAGGTCTCGAGCAAGGCGGCATTGCGCGCCGGTTTCTCGACGATATCGCAGACCATCCAGTCCACCGGCTGTTTCGGCTTGAAGGTGAAGCCGTCGGCCATCAGATGCTGGACCAGGCCGGTATCCATCAGGCTTTCGGCCATGGGACCGTTGTCGATGGCGGTCACCAGCATGCCCCGGTTGACCAGTTGCCAGGTCCAGCCACCGGGCGCGGCGCCGAGGTCGACGCCGGTCATGTCGCTGTGCAGGCGCTCGTCCCACTGGTCGCGGGGGATAAAGTGGTGCCAGGCCTCTTCCAGCTTGAGGGTCGAGCGGCTCGGGGCGCTCCTGGGGAACTTGAGCCGGGGAATGCCCATCGGCCACATCGCCGAATTGTCCGCGTCGGCCAGGCCGAGGAAAACTTCCCGACCGCTCTTGAAAGTCAGCAACAGGCGCGGCTTGTGCGCGTCCTCCACCAGCTTGCCGGCCTGGACCAGGGCCTTGCGCAGCGGGCCTTCGAATTTCTTGCAGAAGTTCGAGAGTTCCTTGCCATCGTTGGTATCGACCACTTCCAGCCAGAGGCTGCCGAACGTCGGCCACGCCGCCAATTCAGCGAGGATCACGCTGATACGGTCGGTTTCCGGGAGGTCGATGAACCGTCCGCGCGCCCACTGCCGGGGGAAGATCAACTCGGCGAAACGCAAGCCGTTCATCAGACGACGGGCGTCGCCGTCGTCGCTGCAGACGAACTCGGCGCAGGCGCTGTTGGTCTTGGCCTTGGCGTAGCCCGGGACGTCCAGGCGCGCGGCGTGCTCGGAAATCTCCGAGCAGACTTCGCCTTCGAAGCCCGGACGGCAATGCATAAAAAGGGTGTTCATTGAACTCAGCCTGTCACTAAAACCGGCGCATCATAGCCGAGTTCGGAACCTTGGACCTGCCCATAGAGTCCAGTAACTAGCCAGTTTTCCCGATCGGAGCTAGCGTTAAGGCTCTGTTCGTTCCACCCGGCCCGTGCCGTGCGGGCCTCAAGGAGTCATTTCATGTCCTCCCTCGATAGCCTGAAAACCCTTAAAACCCTGGAGGTAGGCGCCAAGACCTACCACTATTTCAGCCTCCCGGATGCCGCCAAGTCCCTCGGCAACCTGGACAAGCTGCCGATGTCGCTCAAGGTCCTGCTGGAAAACCTGCTGCGTTGGGAAGACGACAAGACCGTCACCGGCGCCGACCTCAAGGCCATCGCCGCCTGGCTCAAGACCCGCGGCTCCGACCGGGAAATCCAGTACCGCCCGGCCCGGGTGCTGATGCAGGACTTCACCGGGGTGCCGGCGGTGGTCGACCTGGCCGCCATGCGCGCCGCCGTGGCCAAGGCCGGCGGCGATCCGCAGCGGATCAACCCGCTCTCCCCCGTCGACCTGGTGATCGACCACTCGGTGATGGTCGACAAATTCGCCACGCCGCAGGCCTTCGGCGAGAACGTCGATATCGAAATGGAGCGCAACGGCGAACGCTACGCCTTCCTGCGCTGGGGCCAGAACGCCTTCGACAATTTCAGCGTGGTGCCGCCGGGCACCGGGATCTGCCATCAGGTCAACCTCGAGTACCTCGGCCGAACCGTCTGGACCAAGGATGAGGACGGCCGCACCTATGCCTTCCCCGATACCCTGGTCGGCACCGACTCCCACACCACCATGATCAACGGTCTCGGCGTACTCGGCTGGGGCGTCGGCGGCATCGAGGCGGAAGCGGCGATGCTCGGCCAGCCGGTGTCGATGCTGATTCCCGAAGTGATAGGTTTCAAGCTCACCGGCAAGCTCAAGGAAGGTATCACCGCCACCGACCTGGTGCTGACGGTGACCCAGATGCTGCGCAGGAAAGGCGTGGTCGGCAAGTTTGTCGAGTTCTACGGCGATGGTCTCGCCGAACTGCCCCTCGCGGACCGCGCGACCATCGCCAACATGGCCCCGGAATACGGCGCCACCTGCGGTTTCTTCCCGGTGGACGAGGTGACGCTGGATTACCTGCGCCTGTCCGGCCGGCCGAGTGAAACCGTCAAGCTGGTGGAGGCCTACAGCAAGGCCCAGGGCCTGTGGCGGCTGCCGGGCCATGAGCCGGCCTTCAGCGACAGCCTGGCCCTCGACATGGCCAGCGTCGAAGCCAGCCTGGCCGGGCCAAAACGTCCGCAGGACCGGGTGTCGCTGCCGGATGTCGCGCAAGCCTTCAACGACTTCATGGCGCTGCAATTCAAACCCGTGCACAAGGACGAAGGTCGCCTGGAAAGCGAAGGCGGCGGCGGTGTCGCGGTGGGCAATGCGGATATGGTCGGTGAAGCCGACTACAGCTATGAAGGTCACACCTACCGGCTGAAAAATGGCGCGGTGGTCATTGCCGCCATTACCTCCTGCACCAACACTTCCAACCCCAGCGTGATGATGGCCGCTGGCCTGGTGGCGAAGAAGGCGGTGGAAAAAGGCCTGAAACGCAAACCCTGGGTCAAGAGTTCCCTGGCCCCCGGCTCCAAGGTGGTAACCGACTACTACAAGGCCGCCGGCCTGACCCGCTACCTCGACGAACTGGGCTTCGCCCTGGTGGGTTATGGCTGCACCACCTGCATCGGCAACTCCGGGCCGTTGCCCGAGCCGATTGAAAAAGCCATTACCCAGTCCGACCTCACCGTCGCCTCGGTGTTGTCCGGCAACCGCAACTTCGAGGGTCGGGTGCATCCGCTGGTGAAAACCAACTGGCTGGCCTCGCCGCCGCTGGTGGTGGCCTACGCCCTGGCCGGCAGCGTGCGTATCGATATCAGCCGCGAGCCGCTGGGGGAAGACCAGGACGGCAAGCCGGTGTACCTGCGGGATATCTGGCCGAGCCAGAAGGAAATCGCCGACGCGGTGGCCCAGGTCGATACCGCCATGTTCCACAAGGAGTACGCCGAAGTCTTCGCCGGCGACGCCCAGTGGCAGGCGATTGAAGTACCCCAGGCCGCCACCTATGTCTGGCAGAAGGACTCGACCTATATCCAGCACCCGCCGTTCTTCGACAATATCGCCGGGCCCCTGCCGGTGATCGAAGATATCCAGGGCGCACGGGTACTGGCCCTGCTCGGCGACTCGGTGACCACCGACCACATCTCCCCCGCCGGCAATATCAAGGCCGACAGTCCCGCCGGACGTTATCTGCGCGAGCTGGGCGTGGAACCCCGGGACTTCAACTCCTACGGTTCGCGCCGTGGCAACCATGAAGTGATGATGCGCGGCACCTTTGCCAATATCCGCATCCGCAACGAAATGCTCGGCGGCGAGGAAGGTGGCAATACCTTCCATGTGCCGTCCGGCGAAAAACTGCCGATCTATGACGCGGCCATGCGTTATCAGGCCGAAGGCACGCCACTGGTGGTGATTGCCGGCCAGGAATACGGCACCGGCTCGAGCCGAGACTGGGCCGCCAAGGGCACCAACCTGCTGGGAGTCAAGGCGGTGATCGCCGAGAGTTTCGAGCGTATCCACCGTTCCAACCTGGTGGGTATGGGTGTGCTGCCCTTGCAGTTCAAGCTCGACCAGAACCGCAAGAGCCTGCAACTGACCGGCAGGGAAACCCTGAGTATCGGCGGACTGAGCGGCACCGAACTGCAACCGCGAATGAACCTGCCACTGACCCTGATCCGTGAAGATGGCAGCCAGGAGAAAATCGACGTGTTGTGTCGGATCGACACGCTTAATGAAGTGGAATACTTCAAGGCCGGGGGAATCCTGCATTACGTATTACGGCAACTCATTGCTTCTTGATGGTTCAATGAAATAGCGCGAAGGCGCGCCGGCGTTGGTCGGTGCGCCTTTCAAGCCAGATCGGCCAGCCCCCGGTTATTCATCCCCAAACACTATCTTACAAACGACGAAACAGTTTCTTCCCTTCACGAATATCGCCTCTCACACGCTCAAATAACACAGCGCAACCTCCGCGCACTACTTATGCGTTCAGTCTCGCAGAGTCATGCTACATCCCTGACAACCGCCGTTGAGAGTGTGCCTCATCGCCCGGGCTGGAGGAGCCCAGCCTTGAAAACACGCCGGTACGGCCGCTGTTTTTCATTGACCAGCGGCTCTGGCCCGTACGTTATGATAGTTGGCCCTCAACACCGGGATTTACTTGTTCAACGAATAGAGGACCCTGCATGTCTGTTTTGCCCTGGGCGTATCTGGCCCTGCTTTCCCTGGGTTATGCCCTGGCCTTGAGCGTGGGCCATCTGGGGCTGCCCAGCCTGATCGCCTTCGCCCTGCTGCTGGCCACCGGTGCCGCGGCATTCCAGCAGCGCAATCGCCCGGTTCGCTACCTGGGTCACGGCCTGTTCCTGCTGCTCGCCATCGGCCTGGCCCTGCACTGGCTGCCGGGCTTCGAGAACGGCCGGATGATCAGCGCGGTGCGTTTCACCCCGGACGCCGTGCCTTTCACCATGTACCTCAATCTCGATAAACCGCTGGTCGGCTTCTGGCTGCTGCTGGTCTGCCCGTGGGTGGTCAATCGCCGCTCCGCGCGACGGGTGCTGGGCACTACGGCGCTTGCCGGGGCCGTGACCTCGCTGCTGGCCCTGGGCGGCGCCATCAGCCTGGGCATCGTCGACTGGGCGCCGAAGTGGCCAGAACAGGGCGGGCTCTGGCTGCTGAACAACCTGCTGCTGGTGAGCCTGGTCGAGGAAGTGCTGTTTCGCGGCTATATCCAGGGCGGCCTGAGTCGCTGCTTCAGATCCTTGCCACGGGGAGAAAGCCTGGCGCTGTTCGGCGCCGCGCTGATCTTCGGGCTGACGCACCTGGGGGCAGGCTGGCAATGGGCATTACTGGCGACACTGGCCGGTGTCGGCTATGGTCTGGCCTACCGTTTTGGCGGTTTGGCCGCGGCCATCGCCACCCATGTCGCACTTAATACAGTGCACTTCGTTTTCTTTACTTATCCAATGTTGCAACCGTGATAAACCGAACGATAGTACCTATTGGGTACTGTCGTTCGGTAAACCCCCAGGGGAAACTGAACACATTAACTTCACGCGTGTTCGACTCGTATTCAAGGACGGGTACGAGTACGCAAAGGCCAGAATATGAACCGGCGCTGAAAGTTGAAAAATATATTCAATATTTCCCCTGCCCTGCCGACAACCCGTCAAAGCCTTGCGGATAGAGAAACCATGCGTAATAACCAACCCATTACCCAACGCGAACGCACCTTCCCCGCTCAGCAACGGTTGATTTCCACTACCGACGCCAAAGGCGTGATCACCTACTGCAACGACGCTTTTGTCGAGATCAGTGGATTTTCCCGCGAAGAACTGATCCGCGCGCCCCACAACCTGGTGCGCCACCCGGACGTTCCGGAGGCGGTGTTTGCCCATATGTGGAACACTCTGAAACAAGGCCTGCCATGGATGGGCATTGTCAAGAACCGCTGCAAGAGTGGTGACCATTACTGGGTCAACGCCTATGTGACGCCCGTTTTCGAAGGCAGCCAGGTGATCGGCTACGAATCGGTGCGGATCAAACCCACCGCCGAGCAGATCCGCCGTGCCGAGGCGCTGTACCAGCGCATCAACCAGGGCAAGTCGGCCGTGCCGCGGCGCGACAAGTGGCTGCCGGTACTGCAGGACTGGCTGCCGTTTATCCTGGTCAGCCAGGTCAGCTTCCTGATCAGCATCTGGCTCAACTCCTACTGGGGCTTTGCCCTGGCCGCGGCGGTCTCGGTACCCCTCGGGCTGATGGGCCTGAGCTGGCAGCAGCGCGGCCTCAAGCGCCTGTTGCAGTTGGCCGAACAGACCACCTCCGACCCACTGATCGCGCAGATGTACACCGACAGTCGTGGTGCCCAGGCCCGTCTGGAAATGTCCATCCTCAGCCAGGAAGCCCGTCTGAAAACCTGCCTGACCCGCTTGCAGGACACCGCCGAGCACCTGACCAGCCAGGCGAAGAAGTCCGACGAACTGGCGCAGAAAAGCTCCACCGGCCTGGATCGCCAGCGCCAGGAAACCGAGCAGGTGGCCACCGCCGTCAACCAGATGGCCGCCACCACCCAGGAAGTCGCCAGCCATGTCCAGCGCACGGCCGATGCGACCCAGGAAGCCAATCGCCTGACCAGTCGCGGTCGTGATATCGCCGGCGAGACCCGCGAGGCCATCGAGCGCCTGTCGGTGGTGGTCGGCGAGACCGGCAGCACGGTTACGCAGTTGGCCAAGGACAGTGACGAGATCGGCGGCGTGGTCGATGTGATCAAGGGCATTGCCGACCAGACCAACCTGCTGGCCTTGAACGCGGCGATTGAAGCGGCCCGCGCCGGGGAAATGGGTCGTGGTTTTGCGGTGGTTGCCGATGAAGTGCGTCAACTGGCGCAACGCACCAGCGAATCCACCGGCCAGATCCACGCCCTGATCGCCAAGCTGCAACAGACCGCCGGCAACGCCGTGCAAACCATGGACGCCGGCCACCGCCAGGCCCAGGAAGGCGTGGCGCGAGTCATGGAAGCCGATGCGGCGCTGGTGGGGATCAGCGAAGCAGTGGCCAATATCACCGACATGACCACCCAGATCGCCGCCGCCACCGAAGAGCAAAGCTCGGTGGCCGAAGAGATCAGCCGCAATATCAGCACCATTGCGCAACTGGCCGACCAGACCTCGGAGCAGGCGCACGACTCGGCGCACTTGAGCGAAGAGTTGACCCGCACCGCCAACACGCAGTATTCGTTGGTGGAGCGTTTTAACCGGTAATCGTTAAAGCGCCCGGAAAACCCGATGATTAATAGTCATCGGGTTTTTTATTGCCTGAAGAAAGTCAATCAACTCTACTTTTAGAGTAAGAAACCTCCTAAAACATACAAACCTTTAACCGACACAACTTGCCTCATCAAAACCATCCCTGCAAAACCCTTGACAATGCTCAACCGTTACTATTCGTTAAAGAGCAGGCATGACATCCCATAGATAGTTACTACCCACTTGAGACGTTCATGCCTTATTTGCCAGATCAGCACGTGCCGACATAAAACACTCACAATAATCGGTAACGCGTCTGACCGTGAAACGACCTGACAACACTCAATTAGATAGCAGGACTATCCTTATGATGGATCTAGTAAACACCCTACAGTCTCGCTTCACGAAAGAGGACCTTATCGCCCCCCGTGTCGAGCAAGCGGCCCCGGAGGATGGGCTGCTGCCAGTCGGCGAGCTTGACAGTCCCCTTTCGGTTTCCCTGCCACTGTGGCCGAATGCACGGCCCGATGACCGCTATCAACTCACCTGGAACAATGTATTGATTGGCGACCCCATTCCACTGACGCCGCCTCTGCAATCGGGTGATATCTTGTATGCGCATCTCCCGGTCAGCACACTCGCCGTCGAAGGGACTTATCAACTTGGTTACCGAATCAGCACGGGGCCGGGCGCAATCGCCTATCAGTCGCAAACCACGCCCCTGGTTATTGATCGCAGCCCACCCGGCGGCACTCTTCTCGCCGCCCTTATCCTTCCGCCGGTCACCCTCGACGGCCTGAGCAACCATGAACTCGTCGCCCTGGGCAACCAACTCACCGTCACGGTTCCCGGTTACTTCGACATGCAGTGGGGCGATGTGATTCAAAGTTACTGGGGCGAGCAGGCCGGGCCCAGCCATACCGTGCAAGCCGATCAACTCGGCAGCGATAAAATCCGGCTCAGTGTCGACCGAAGTTTCCTCGAACACCTGGGCAACGGCGAATTCGCCCTGAGTTACAGCGTCCGCGATCGCGCCGGCAATACCTCCGTGCGCTCGCAAGCGGTCATGCTCAAGTTGCAGTTACAGCAGGCACCGGCCAACCTGCAAGCCCCCCTGGCCCTGCAACTGGAAAATGGCCAGGTCCATGATGCCCAGGCCCGCATCGGCGTGAAGATCGCGGTGCCCACCTACCAGCATGTCGCCATCGGCGACGAAATCTGCGTGCTGTGGAACGGCGAACGGGCCGCCGCCAGGCGGATCATCACCGCCCACGAACTGGACAAGCCTTTGCTGCTGAACGTCATGGCGCGTTATCTGGTGATTTCCCGCCACGGCGACGGCCCGGCCCGGCTGAACTACCAGGTTCGCCGCAATGGCGAGGTGTTCACCTCACCGACACTGGAACTCGAGGTTTTTTTGCAACTGCCCGGCCCGCAGGACCCGACCCCGCAGACGATGGTCAACGAGGCCCTGGCCGCGCCGTTGATCAAGGGCAAGAATCCGAATGGCCGGCGGCTGGACAACTACCTGGATGAGGACAATGCACAACTCTCGGCCGACGCGGTCATCGCCTGGCGCAAGGCGTTCCAGGCCGGCGACCGGATCAACCTGTTCTGGGGCCAGTCCAGCCAACCGCTGGTACACCTGATTACCCCTCGTGATGTCGAGGCCGCCTGCTATCTGGTGATCAACGTACCGAACAGCCTGATTGCCGAACAAGGCTGCGGCGTCGATATCAGTGTGCAGTACACCGTGACCCGGGAAGGCAATCCGAACACCTCCTACTCGCCCAAGCAATCGGTCGCGGTGATCTTCCAGATGCAGTTGCCGGGCGGTTCGGCGGGCCTGATGGAGCCGGTGTTCGCCGCGGCCAACGTGCTGAATGTAGTGGACCCGCGCCAGGACCCGGAGGGCACGGTGGTGCTGATCAGCCCCTACCGCAACATGAAAGTCGGCGACCGCATCGTCCTGCGCTTTTGCGGCTTCGACGCCCTCACTGGCGGCAACGAGATCGAGGCCGCGGCCTTCAGCAGCGAACGCCTGGTCAGCGAGCACGAACTGCGCAACGGCTGCCGGCTGCGGGTGCCGCTGGCGCGCCTGATGGCCATCGAGCATGGTCGTGGCCGGGCCCGCTATGAGGTGATCAGCGAGCTGGGGCGGGTCACCTCATTGCCCGCCGATGTCTACATCTCGTCACGCGCGACCGTCATGGCGCGTTGAGCGTCAGACACGAAAAAAGCCCTCGGCGATCCTTCGTCGAGGGCTTCGGATCAAAACGGTCGTCAATGACCGCGCCGATCAGAACGCGTAGCGCAGGCCGAGATTGACACCCCAGGGCTGCTCGATGTGCTCGCCCTTCATGTAATCGAAATCGGCATGCAGTTGCAGGTCCGTCGACAGCGCGGCGGAAACCCCCACGCCCAATTCGCCACGGGTGCCGAACAGGCTGTTGTCGAAGGCCGTGTCATTGACCTTCACCGTATTGTCGTTGCGGGAAAACTCATGGGCCATGGCCACCCGCAGATACGGCTGCAACAGACCGCCGTCGCGCAGTTCAAGGTTACGCCCCAGGGTCGCGCCGGCCTTGCCAAGCACGGAGACGGTACGGTCGTTCTCCGCTCGCAGCCCATTGTCCAATTGGTAGCTGCCGCCCTTGACCAGGACCGAGGACAACTGGGCGTAAGGCTCGACAAAGACATCGTCACGCAGCTTGATGTGTTTGCCTAACTCCAGCGAAGCGCCATAGGCGAAGTTGTCGTAGTCACCCTTGGCCTTGGTGCCGTTGGTCATCCTGACATCGGCCTGGTTATCGAAACGGTTCAGCTTGAGCACGCCGTCGAGGTAGTAGCCGTCGTCCCGCAGCCAGGTGCCGTAGGCACCGAGGGAGTAGCTGTCGACCGTGGCGGAGGTGCCACGATTGAGGCTCAGGTCGGAACGACTGTGGCCGGCCATGACCCCGACCAGCAACTGCCCGTCGCTGACCGGCACGGGCAGATCGGCCCCGAAAGACAAGCCTTTCTGGCGTTGCTTGTAGCCGAGCCCCGCCTCAGCGGTGATGTTGTGCTGGCTGCCGTAACTACGAATCCAGCCACCGCCCTCGCCACTGGTGCGAATTTCCCCCATGCGGCTGCGCAAAGTCGGCAGCTCGCCATACCAGATGGTCGGCCCGACGTTGAACAGCGCCAGCGAGGCCTCGGTCGAGGGGCTGATGGTCTTGCCGGAGCCGACGATAAACCAGTCATCGCCCTGCTTCTCCAACTGATAGGAGTAGACACCCAGGTCAATGCTGCCGCCGACCGCTTCGAACAGCGCATCGCCGCCTTCGGTGTGCACCACGTGCAAGGGCGTGATCTCCGGGGAGTTGGGTTCGAGCCCGGTGTTCTGGACATTCAGCAGGAAGTTGCCGTGGGCCTCGCCGTTGATATCCAGTTTGTCGCCGGTGTTGTCCATCAGGTTGACGTGCATATTGAACATGCCGGTACCGGACAGCTCCCCCAGCGACAGGGTGTAGAACTGCTCGGCCGAGCCCAGGGTCACGTTGCCGCCGTCCATGGACAGCGACTTGACCTCGGCGTCGCCGGTCAGCGTCCAGTTCGCTCGACTGTTGATCGCCACGCTGTTGGTGTTGATCAGGTTACCGAACAGTTGCGCGCCGTTTTGCAGGGTGACATCCAGGGTGCTGCTGTCGTCGGCCACCAGGTCGCCGCGCAGCAGGCTGCTGTCGGCGGTGAAACCGACGTTACTGGCGCCCGCGACGTCCAGCAAGATGCCGTTGCCGGACAGCAGGTGCGCGTCGTTCTGCACGGTGATTTTCGCAATCGTGCCTTCCACCGCCGAGATAGCCGGGCCAGAGAGACCTTCGATGATCGAGTTATCGACCACGATGTCGGCTTCCCGGGGAATGATCGGCCCGCCCGGCGCGGCGGTCCGGCCATCGAGCTGCAAGCCGATCGAATCGCCTTGCACATGACTGTTGTTGGTCATGGTCAGCGTTGCGCCGAGCAATTTTATCCCGACGCCCCCCACCCCGCCGAAGTCGCCGCCGAACACCCGGGTATTGTCGAGGCTCAGTTGTCCCAGCGCCGCCACCGCAATTCCGATTCCAGCTCCGGACAACGTACTGTCCTGGATAGTCGCCCTGGAGGCGGTTGTCGTACCCGCCGACGTCAGGGTACTCAGTTCGAGTGCCGTGCCGGTATCGTTGCGCACCTGCGCCTCATTGAGGGTAGCCCTGGCGCCCCCCAAGTGGATACCTCCGGTGACCGTACCGCCATTGACCCTCACCTGGGAGGTCGATCCGTCAGCCCTGACGCTGGTCGCGGCACCGCCGTCGACAATATCCAATATGCCGCCATTGATCACTTGCCATGACGTGGCCTCGCTCCCGGCCGTGACCGTCTCCCGGCGATTGTCCACTATCCCCTGGGGCTCATTGTCCGGAGCGTCTTGCGCCAGACTCACCGGGGACCCCAATACGGCCCCCATGAGGCAGGCGATTTTCCCGAGGCCTTTATACGGGGCCAATCGATAAGTCGTGCGTAACATTACTTCTTCTCCACCAAACAGAAGTAATAGTTTGATAAGGCTCGACCCCGATTTAATATTAAAAAAGGCCGTCAAAAAAGTAGGACACCTCCTAAATAACACAAGATACATTCCTACAAGAAAATCATGCTTTCGCACATCTCAACATCTAAAAAGCGCTTGACACTCTTTTCACATATCTATTACGTGAGCCCCAGATAGGAAAACACCTATCGATAAAACCTGAAGTAACGCATTCCTGACTTATCAATATCTGACACCGTCAGTCGCCTTATCTTCATCCATTTCCAATCAGGAACAGAAATATGTGCACAAACAAGAAGCGCCTTATTCTTACTCAAAACAGTTACACCCGAGCCAACCACAAAGAGCTGGATAAACCCGATGTAGCAAGTGCCTTTCCAGACGGCTTATTGCCCTTGAGTGCACTTAATGCACCACTTCCCGTCACCTTCAGATTATGGGACGACGCCACGACCGACCAGACCTATCAATTGTTCTGGGAGGGCGATGCCATTGGTACCCGCACCGATGTCCTCGATGAAGACCTGGCAAACCCGGAGGAATACCTGAGCCTGGATATTCCCGTGGAACTGCTGGTTGAGAAGAATGACCCGGTCAATCCAACCGATAAGAAATATAAGCTCAAATATCAGGTCTACGACAAAATCAGCAAAGAGGAAACCGACTCGTTCGAGACCCTGATCGAGGTCGACACCACCCGTCCCGGCCTGCCGAGCCATGGCCCGATGGCCTTCCCCCGGGAGGTCGATGATGGCCTGACTTCGGCGGAGTTGACCGCACTGGGCAATAGCCTCGATGTCATGGTGACCAGCTACAGCACCATGGCCGAGGGTGACTTCATCGAGACGTTCTGGGGCAACATCCCAGGCCCCACGGCCACGGTGCAGATGAACGATGTCGAGCTGGAGGAAGTCCCCCTGTCCTTCACCCGCGCCTTCCTTGAAGACGTCGAGTCCCAGGTCGGCAACGTCCTGTCGGATGTGACCTATATCGTCACCGACCGCGCCGGCAACGTCTCGCCGCGCTCCCTGGCGCGGCAGATCCGCCTGCTGCTGGCCGAGATCCCGGACGATCTGCCACGGCCGATCGTCGAACAGGCCAGCCCCGCACAAGGCGGGCTGATCGACTACAACGATGCGATCACCGGTGTCACCGTCGATATTCCACATTACCTGGGTGCCCAGGCCGAGGACCTGGTGACGCTCTATTGGGGCGACAACAACCCGTTGCCGGCCATTCCGGTCCAGGACGGCGAGGAAGACAACGATCCGGTTCTTTCGCCGGTCCTGCAATTCGACATTATCAATCGCTTCCCCGAGGCGACGGTCAATGTCCACTATGAAGTACGCCGCAACGGCCAACTGGTCGGGTCCTCGCTGGTGCAGCCCGTGGCGGTCTACCTGACCCTGCCCGTTCCGGAGGAACGCCTGCAGCCACTGACGATCCAGGGCACCAGCGGCAATCCCAACCGCGAAGACAACTTCATCGACCCGGACGACTATGAGCTGGATGGGCGGGCCATCTTCCGTTGGGTCAACGGCCTGCGGGTCGACGACTACGTCAACTTGCACTGGGGCCAGCAGGTGGTGGATCAGTGGTATCGGATCACCCAGGCGGACTTCAATGCCGGTGTCGATATCGACATTCCGGTGGGCAACCAGGTCATCAAAACCGAGGGGACCGGTGCCGCCATCCCGGTGACCTATACCATCACCCGCGACACCAACCCCAACCCGGCACTGGCGCCGAGCCAACCGGTGGTGGTGCGTTCGAAAATCGAACAACCCGGTGGCGAGCTCGGATTGCTGGAGCCGGTGTTCACCCGGCTGTCCGACGCCGGCCATGTCATTCCGAGCCTGAGTCCGGACGGCACGCCGGTACTGGTCAGGCCGTATGACAATATCCGCCTCTACCACGACATTGCCCTGACGTTCAAAGGGTTTGAACTGGACGGAACGCCTATCCCGGACGCGCTCTATGAAAAGACCGATACGATCAACCCGACCAATATCGGCACGGGCCTGACTTTTCTGATCCCGCTCCCCAAGTTGATCAGCATTTGCAAAGGTTATGCGGAGGTTACTTATCGGGTTGAACCGCGCCCTGAACATAATCAGGAACCGGCCAACTCGTTGATGGGCTCGGCCCCGGTCAGTATGAACAAACCCGGTGTCGGTTGCAGTTAACGCGCCAACTTAATATTCCCTGAAAACCTAAAAGCCCTTTATAAGCCAAGACTTATCAAGTGCCTCAGTGTGTCTGCGGCCTTCTCTTGAAGGCCGTATTCAAACAAGGAAATCAATATGACACTTAAAGCACCTGTTTTCGACCAGCCCCATGTTCCCGATGCCTTCGAAGATGGTTTGCTGCCCATCAGCGCACTGAATGCCCCGGTCCTGGTGACATTCAAAGTCTGGGACAATCCCTCGACCAGCGAAACTTACCAGTTGCTCTGGAACGAAGTGCCTATCGGCAATAGCGAATTTATCAAACCCGAGGACCAGCCCGGCGACACCCTGGAACTTTATGTTCCCCTCGACCAGCTGATCGAGGGCAAGTATCAACTGGCCTATCGTGTCACCGATAGTTTCAGCGAAGAATTCACCGACTCCTTCCCCTCCCCCGTCGAAATCGACACCACCGCCCCCGGCTATCCCACCACCCTCGCGCCCCTCGACTTCCCCGCGGCTGTCAGCGACGGCCTCACCTCGGAAGAACTGACGCAACTGGGCGATGTGCTGCCAGGCACCGTCCACGGCTACAGCGGCTTCGCCATCGGCGACCGGATCAGAACCTTCTGGGGAGCCACCGAAGGTCCCGGCGGCAAGGTCGAGGAAGATGACATGGAGGAGCCGCGAAAAGTCATCATCGAGTACCCCCGCGCCTTTCTCGAGTCCCTGGACGACTTCAACGGCCCGGTGTTCTATACGGTCACGGACCGCGCCGGAAATAGCTCCCAGGACTCGACCGCCATCGATGTGTTGCTGTTGCTCAACGGGCTTCCGCTGCCAGGCGACCTGCAACGCCCCACCATTCGCGGCGCCTCGCCCGAGGCTGTGGATAACCTGATCGACGAAAATGATTTTGAGCGGGATGCGCGTGCCGTCATTACCTGGAATCCCGGTTTGCGCGAAGGGCAAGACATCCAGTTGCTCTGGGCCGGACAACCGATGTTCGACCCGCCCTATGCCATCACCGAGGGCGATGTCGCCGCCGCCCGTGACCTGCACCTGCCGGTCCTCAACAGCCGCTTCAGGCCGCTGGGCACAGGCAGCGATATCCGCGTGTGGTACAGCGTGACCCAGGCCGGCAATCCGAACACTTCAAGATCGCCGGAGCAAAGCATCATCGTCCGCTCCCGCGATGAACTGCCCGGCGGACCCGAAGGGCCCGACGCCCCGCTATTCACCGAGCTGAACGAGAACGGCGCGATCAACACGGTCAACGGCCAGGACGGCGCACCGGTGCATATCGTCCCCTACTTCAATATCAAGGCAGGCGATGTCATCCACTTCCTTTACGAAGGTTTCGACCAGCTGATTGGCGGTAATCCAACAAACCAGTGGCCGCACACCTCCGCGCCATTGACCGAGGAACAGGTCCGCGACGGCTATGACCTGCGCGTCCCAAGAACGGTGCTGGATGCCACTTGCTACGGTCATGCCGAGGCCTCGTTCCACGTCGACAGCGTCACCGGAACCGGCCGCTCGAAACGCCGGAGCGCCTATCTGGACATGCGCGTGGCTGGTCGATGCCCGTCCGCCTTCAGCCAGTGACCTGATCTCTTTTGCCCGTGGAGCCTTTATCATGTCCAAGCACATCCATCAGCGAAACCTGGATAAACCGCTGATCCTCAGCGCCAATCCCGCCGGGGTCGGTGCCATCGATGTCGAAAACCCGGAGAAACCCTTGAACGTGCTGGTCGGGCCGTTGAACCTCAAGCCCCTGGATCATATCGATCTGTACTGGGCGGAGGCCGCGGAACCGGCCGCCACTTACGATCATCCCCTCGACGCGCCACCCACCAACGGCTTCGTGACCCTGTCCGTCGACAGCCGCAGCCTGGCGTCCGCCCCGGACCCGGTGCCGGTCACCTATCGCTTCAGCCCATTTCCCGGTGGCACATCGGAGGACTCCGACGCCAGCCACATCCGGGTAAAGCTGGAAGCCCCCGGCGGCATCGATACCGACCCGGCGACGCCCTATGAGAACGAAGCCCTGCGTCCACCCCAGGTGCAACCGTCGGGGGTGATCGTCGATCCGCAAGGCGTGCGGGTGATCATCGCGCCTTACCCGCACATGAGCGAAGGCGACCGGATCAGCGTGAGCTGGGCCGACCAGACGCTCCAACACCCGGCCTTGGGCGCGGCGGAACTGGAGCGAGAGGTGGTCGTCCCGATCCCCGCGCAAATCGTCGAAAGCGTCGGCAACTCCAGCAGCCTGCCGGTGCGCTACGAGATCCATGATGTGGTCGGCAACTGGTCGAAACGCTCACCCGCCACCGAGGTTGTGGTCAGTCTCGGGGGCTGACCACTCCCGCGTCGGTTGCCACCGGCCAGGCAACCGGCGCTTTACAGCGCCTGACTCAGGATAAAGTCGTGGATGTGCCGCGCCGCCGTGTCCAGATGCTGCCCATGGGTGAAACCGCTGGCCTTCAGCGGCTTGAGATCGTGATCGGCCGCTGCCAGCCAGCTCAGCTCGATTTGCGCCGACAGTTCATAACCCGACACGGTTTGCCGATTGCCCAGGGCATCGCGTTCGCCCTGCACGATCAGAGTCGGCGTGACGAGATCCGCCAGATGCGCCACCCGTGGTTTCTCCGGCTTGCCCGCCGCATAGAACGGATAGCCCAGGCATACCAGTCCTGACGCACCAAGGTCGTCGGCCAGCAGGCTGGCCATGCGTCCGCCCATGGACTTGCCGCCAATGAACAGCGGCCCCTGGACCTGACGCCGCACGCCCTCGTACACCTCGCGCCAACACTCCAGCAAGCGCGCCTGCGGGTTCGGTGGACGCTTGCCGCCATCCAGGCGCCGTTGCGCCATATAGGGAAACTCGAAACGCACCACGGCAATGCCCTGTGTCGCCAGGCGATCGGCCATGGCAGCCATGAAGTCACTGTCCATCGGCGCGCCGGCACCGTGGGCGAGGATCAGCGTGGCGAGCGGGCCAGCCTCCCCGACGGCGTTGTACAGATAGCCCGAGTCCACGACCCATGTGGCCTGGGAATGGGTTGTTTGCAGGGTCGACATGTCGCCTCTCATCTCACTGTCCGCACCGATCACGGCCCCCAAATGGGCCCGCGCCGGAAACCTAGATATGTAACGCATCGCTGCGCCGCTTTTCCTGAAAATGAAAACACCTTATCTGCCAGCCCAGACACTGCAAGGCCGGCGGTGCCGACACGGGACGCTCCCCGGTCCATTTCCAGACGAGTATTGCCATGCCTCAAGACGCCCTCACCCACGCCGAACAACCCGGCGCCAGTCGCCTTACAACGGATCTTGCAGTCGCGCCGATGCGTCAGAAGACGACGATGCCGCTGCTAAGCCGCACCTTCGCCAGCCTCGACGAAGCCGTCCAGTATGCCCACGGCCAGGCCGCTTTCAAAGGTTTGAAGCGCCCCTCGTCGTTTATCCTCAAGCAGGCACAGAAGGCGGAATTCACCGTTACGCAAGCGCTGGACAGCGCCCCGATGCCCTTCGACCCGGACGCGCTCTTCGGTCGGGACGCCCAGGGCCGGCTGCGGTTGCCCGAAGGCTTTATCCTCGCCGGCCTCTACTGCCAGGCCGAGACCGCCCATGAACAACTGCCGCCCCGGGAAAGCTGGCTGTACGAAAACTTTTTCAGTCCCTACGACCTGTTCGCCGGGCTCCACCACGCACGCCGTTCCCGTGCCCCCGCGCCTGGCGCGCACCCGCCGCCGTTGTTTTTCGGCACCCCCGACGGGGCGCTGCTGGCCTACCACCCAGGGGACAGCGAACTGGAGCAGGCACTGCTGCCCGAAGGCGCGGACTGGCAGGCACGGGCCCGGCACGCTCGCGAGCAACTGTTGAGCGGCGCACTGCCGCCCCACCAATTCGTCCGCACGATCGCCGCCGCCGGCTCCTTGCTGGTGTTGCACGGCAGCTACCTGTGGAACCGACAGGGGCGGGTCGACCCGATCCATTGGGCCCCCTTCACCGACGCCGTCCTGCCTGAACTGGGCCCGGCCTTCCTCTCGGCGGACGACGCCGCCCGCCATGCCCAACAGCTGATCCAGGGGGGGAGCGACAAGGAGTTCGGCGGGCTGATCTTCCAACGCCAGGACGCGACCTTTGTCGCCACGCTGCCGACCACCGGTAACGACCGCCGCTTCAACCGCAATACCCTGTATCCGATCACCGAAACCGGTATCGCCAGCTTCCCCCCCGGACACCGGCTCTATGCCGTCTACCGTTCCAACATAAGCCTGTCGGCCCTCAAGGAGCAAAACGACGGGCCCCTCGACAGGCCCTCGATACTCTCCGAACAGGAGACCCGCCTGCGCCTGAAAAGCATCACCCCGGATGAGGTCCTGACCACCCTTCTCGCCCGGCCACAGGGGGTCAGGGCGTTTTATGCACTGATGACCGACTCCACCATCATCAAATACATGCCCAGCGGCTCCGCTGAAGAGGACGCGTTGATCCCGCGCCTGCTGCCGGGTAATGATCTCAGCGACCTCAATCGGTTGCTGCCCAGCGAGTTCATCAAATCCCTGGCCAAAACCGGCGCGCTCTACGTGGTCCGTGGCGATACCTACTGGGGCCCGCCCGGCCAGGTGCCCAGCGATTGGGCACCCTATCCAGCGCAGAAAGCCTCGACTCCGGCCTTGCCGGCCTTCGGGCCACTGTTCGACAGCGCGGATGCCGCGGCCCTGTACGCCAACGAACGCATCAATGGTCATTACCGCGACCGGCGGATCGGCGTGATTATCAGCGACAGCCACCAGCGCTACGCCACCAGCGAACCGCTGAGCGCCCGGGAACCGCTGTTTGCCGCGGACCCACGCTTGCCCACCGGCGCCGACGGTTCTCCGACATTGCCGTCCGGCTGTCGCCTGGCCGGCTTCTACTACAGCGCCGCGCTGTATCCGCGACGCCTGCCGTGCAAGGACGTCTGGATATACCGCAACTTCTTTCTGCCCGCTGAGCTGCTGGCGGCGCTCAAACAGATCAAAGCCTATCGTCCGGAGCCGAACTCGCCGATCCTGCCCTTGTACCTGAGCACCCGCGATGGTGCGCAGTTGAAATACCGTTCGCTGGATATCCACGCCGACCAAGCGCTGCTCGCCGGCAGCGAAAACCTGCTGAGCTACGGCGAACGCCTGGTCAAGGGCATCCTCGACCCGCTGAATTTCATTCACGCGCTGGCCGACAGCGGTGAACTGAGCGTGCTTCAGCCCAGTGAACTGTGGGGACCGGCCGGTCGGGTCAGCAGTGAATGGCACGCTTATCATCAGTTGCAACGGCGCGTCCTCGGCCCGCTCTTCGCCAGCGCCGACGACGCGGCACGCCACGCCCACGAGCAGATCCCCCGCCGTTACGACAAGGTCCATGGCGGAGTGATCCTGAAACGCGCGGACGGCCTGTTTGTCGCCAGCGCGCCGCTGGTTTCAGCCACCGAGATCTTCGACCACACGCTGGTATTCCCCCACCGAAATGGCTTTCCCCTGGAAGATCACACGATTGTCGGGACCTACAGCTCACGCCTGGGCAACCTGGATTTCCTGCTGGCGGCGACGGAAGCCCAGCTGTACCTGAACCTGTTTCCGACCTGGGACATCTATCGGGCCATCAAGGATCGCGCGATTCCATTGCGCTATTTCTCCGGCCAGGACGGCTCGTTGATCCGCTACACCAGCCAGCACTCCCCGAGCGAAATCGACCTGTTCAAGACGCTGTCGCCCTCGCCGACAGACTCGCTGAACCTGATGGAAAATCCCACGGAACAACGCTTCAAGAGCGGCCTGGAGACCGACAAGGGCGCCGTGCTGACATTCGCTCGTGATCTGGTCAAGGCCGGCGAGCTGCGGGTGCTGGTCCCTGGTCGCGATATCTGGACCAGCCCCGGTAAAGTGCTGTCGATTCGTGACAGCGCCGCCGGGGTGCTGGTCGAGACGGACCAGGCAGCGATTGCCAACTATTCCCCTGTGTTCAGCCCGGTATTCATGAGCGCCGCGGATGCCGTGCGGCATGCCCTTGCGCAAACCAATCCGAGAACCCGGCGCAACTTCGGCTTTATTTTCAAGAAAACCGAGAAGGAATACGTCTCTACCGCCCCCGCCCTCGACATCAGCGGTGACTTCGATCGCACGCTTATACTCCCGCCCGATATCGCCGTTCTCAGCCTGATCCCCGGTTATCGCCTCGATGGCCTCTATGTGTCGGAACCCCGGCGGGAGGCGTCGCCCAGCGACAGGGTCTACCAACACTTTATTTCAGTGCGCGATTTCGCCCACGCCATAAAGACCGCTCGCGAAACGGCAATCGTGCCAGGCCACCAGAGCACCACCCGGCTGTATCTGGCGAGCGCCGACGGGGCCTTGTTCAGCTACCAGGTGCCGTTGGTGCCCGATGCCGACGAAGTGCTGCGGGGCAGTCTCTTTCACAACGACGGTATCGATACCCAGGGCCAGTTGGAGAACGGCTCGCTGTCCGGTCGTGACTATGTTCGTCGCGTGGCCGCCAGCGGCAAATTGAGTGTCTTGCGGCCCGGTACGCTGTGGCGCCAGACAGGCCCGGTCAGTACCACCTGGGACCCATCCGACGGTGTATCCGACACCACCGAACGTTATGCCCTCAGCCCGCTTTTCGCTCACCCGGACGATGCCGCGCGTTATACCCATGGCAAGATCGGCCAGGGTCGAGGCGCACTGCTGGCGGATGCGATCTATCGCACCTCCGCCCCTGACGGTTATGTCACCCTCGAACCTTTCGTCGATGGCCAGGCGATCAAGGTCACCCGCACCCTGGCCGACCGGAAGACACAGGCACTGGAGCAACAGCGTCTTGAATTGACCCTGGGGAAAACCCCGCTCGACAGTATTCACTATGCCAAACCCCTCGACCCTGCCCGCTATCAGACCGGCGACACACCCTGCGCCGACTTTTTCTGCGTCGAGGATATCTGCTTCGTCACCAAGACCCTGCTGGCGGAAAATCTCTTCCTCAACGGTATCTACTACTCCAGCCAGGACGGCGCCTTGCTCAAGTACGAGCCGAGGGATTCCAGCGCACAACGGGATTTGTGCATACCGGTCGAACCGGTCAGCGGCAACAGCATCACCCTGCCTCATGTTCGCTTGATCAACGCCGTCGCCAGCGCGGGCAAATTGAGTGTGCTGGAGACCAGTCCGCTCTGGGAGAAGGCAGGCCCGATCTCCCCCACCTGGAACCCGCCGCCGGCCAGCGCCGATCGACGCCCGCGCGCCACGCGGGAGCTGGTCCCGCCGCTGATCAACAGTTTTAATCTCGGCGGCATCGGCGCCACCGATGTGATCGACCCGCAACGGCCGTTGCCCGTGGTGATCGCCCCGCTGGAGCTGAAACCCAGGGATCGGATCGACCTGTATTGGGGCAGCCATCCCGATCCGGTCGCCAGCCATACCCAGGACAGCACACCCGGCGCCAGCCACCTGACCCTGCGGGTCGAAACCCGCTGGATCATGTCGGCGGAAGCCGTGACGGTGCGCTACGTCCTCACCCCCTTTCCCGGCGGCGCGCCGGAAACCGCCGAAACCCAGGTACGGATCAAGCTGGACGTCCCCGGCGACCCCGACACCCAATCCGCGACGCCCACCGTCAACGACAAGCTGGAACTGCCGGTGATCCTGCCGCCCGGAGTAATCGAAGACCCGGAAGGGGTCAGCGTGATGATCAAGCGTTATGCGAACATGGCCGCCGGCGATGCGATCGTGGTGTCCTGGCATGGCCGCCTGGTGCAGCACCCACCCTTGCTGGCCCCGAGCGACGAAGTGGTGGTGCCGATCGATCCGCAGATTATCCGCGAGGCCGGCAACTCCGACGCGATCATCGTGCGTTACGAGATACGCGATGGGGTCAACAACTGGTCGCGCTGGTCACGCCCGGCCCTGGTCGAAGTCGGCATCGGCGATCCGGACCTGCGCCCGCCGGTGGTCCCCCGTGCCCAGGGCATGCAACTGAACCTGGACACACTCAATGGCGCCGACGTGCAGACCCTGGTGCTGCGGTATGAAGGCATGAGCAGCGCCCAGACCCTGCGCCTGCTGGTCGAACGGGAAACCGCCCTCGGCGCGACGCTGCCCGCGTACAGCGCGATGCTGCCCGGCAGCGACAGCGATGCCTTCGTCTCCTTCGAAGTGCCGAACGAGCAGTTTCTCCTGATCATCCGGGGCCAGGCGCGGTTCTACTACTACGTCGAGACGCCCAACCAGCCCGCGCGCCGTTCCCGGAGCCTGCCATTGCAGATCACCGGCCGCGCCCTGACCCTCAAGCCGCCCCGGGTGCCCGTGGCCGAAGCCAACGGCAATGTGCTCGACCCGACGCAAACCGGCGTGATTGCCCGGGTTGAGCCCTACTCGTTTATCGCCCCGGGCCAGAGCGTGACCCTGATCTGGCTCGGCACCACCGCCGCCGGCATGGAAACCCGCCACCAGGAGGCCAAGGCGGTAATCGGGACCGACCAGGACATCGACTTCAGCATTCCGGACGACCAGGTCAGCGTGCTGGCCGGGGGCTCCGTGGTGGTGCGCTATGAAGTCCAGACCGTCGCCCCGGAGCCCGTCGTGTCCCAGGCCCTGCTGTTGCCGGTCAGCGCCAGCCCGCTGGATCTGCCGGTGCCCAAGGTGCTGGAGGCCCACGACACGCTGCTGTTCCCGCTGCAGGCGCTGATGGGCGCGACGATCCGGGTCGGCTATGTCATGGAGACCCGCGACAGTATCCAGGCCTACTGGCGCGGCACGCCCGGTGCCGGCACCCCTCTTATCGATGCCAAGCCCGGCAGTGCCGGCGGCAGTGTCGACTTCGCCGTGCCCGTCACGGCGGTCAGCGCCAATATCGGCAAACGCGTGGAGGTCGGCTATACCGTCACCCGCGACGGCATCCCCGCCCCATCGGAGAAACTGCTGCTGGACGTCCTGCCCATCGCCCAGGATGACCTGCCCACGCCCTTCGTTCATCAGGCACCGGACAATCAGGTCCTCGACCTCAACACCTTCAGCGGCGATGCCCGCATCGAGATCCTGAAATGGCCGCATATCCAGCTCGGGCAACGGGTCTGGTTGCGTGGCGAAGGTACCCGGGCCGACGGCCGGCCTTACTCCTTCGCGATTTGGGAGGCCCGGGAAATCCCCTCGATCGCCGACGCCTTCGACGACCCCGTGCCACGGGGGGAGCTTGATCAATTGAAAGACCTCAGCGGCCTGACCTTCATCTTCAAGGTGACCTTCGACGGCAGCCCCGACGAATCCACCGCCCTGAGCTTCCCCCGGCTACGCCTGGTGGTGCGGACCAGACAGCGGGTGCCGGAACTGCTCTTCGACACCCACCCCGCCAGCCTGCCCGGCAAGATCTACCTGATTCCCTGCCACCCACAGGTGCTGCCGGCCTTCGGCCCGGGCACGACGAGCCAGCGCACGGCCAGCGGCGGCGTGCCCGGCTATCACTACAGCAGCGACAACCCGCGGATTGCCGTGGTCGACGGCAACGGCAAGGTCAGCGTGCGTGGCAATGGCCAGACCCGGATCCGGGTCAACGACAGCGCCGGGCAGCGCAAAAGCTACGAAGTCAGCGTCAGCGGCGTGGTCCAGTGCTACAACCTGGGCGAGGGCAGCAACGACGAGACCCTGCACAAGGCCCGGCAAAAAGGCCTGAGCATTCCGTCTCTGGACGAACTGATCAGCATCCGCACGGCCTACGGCAACCGCTGGCCGTTGCAGTCGCCGCTCAAGCCGAAAACCTGGTCATCGACCAGCAAAAGCCCGTTGGGACTGGTGCACGCGGTACTCGACATGACCTTGGACGTGGTCGAGCCGGAGCACCCCTATATCAAGGTCACCCCCGGCCTGAGCCTGCTCTATGAAGCCAGCGGCCTGGGTATCGGGTCCGCGCTGCTCCTCGACTGCAAAAAAGCCCGGGGCCTGCCCGAGAATGCCCGGGAGCTGGAGCGACCCAGGGTCGAGGCGGCCCTGGATGACGGCCAGGGACTGCTGCCGATCAGCGCCCTCGACGCCCCCGTACGGGTGACCTTCCCGGTCTGGAGCAACCCTTCCACCGACGAGACCTATCAGCTGCTGTGGGGCACGGAATTGCTGGGCAGCCCGGTGTTCATCGGTCCGGGCGATAATCCCGGGGACACCCTGAACCTGGACATTCCCGTCGAGGCGTTGACCCACGGTAACCACGAACTCAGATACCGGGCATACGACACCATCAGCCAGCAATGGACGGACTCGTTCCCGACCCTGATCGAGGTCGACCGTGAAAAACCCGGCCAGCCGTTGCTCGCGGCCATGGCTTTTCCACCCCAGGTCCACGACGGCCTGACCTCGGCGCAGCTGAACCAACTGGGTAATGTGCTGCCGGGGACCATCGCCAGCTACAACGGTTTCGCGGTCGGCGACCAGGTGAGCACCTTCTGGGGCAATATCGAGGGGCCGGGGATGCGGGTCATGGAACTCAAGACCATCGTCATCGAGTTTCCCCGCGCCTTTCTCCTCTCACTGGGGGCCGATGCCGATTGGCCGGTGTCCTACCGGATCCAGGACCGCGCGGGCAACCTGTCGGAACGCTCGGAAGCGGTCACCGTCAAGTTACGACTGTCGGGCAGTGGGCGTCCCGATCTGGTGTTCGACCAGCGTCCGGTGACGCTCAGCGGCAAGATCTACCTGATCCCCGGCCATCCGACGGTGTTGCCCGCCTTCGGCCCAACCACCTCGGTCCGACGCCAGGCCAGTGGCGGTACGCCCGGTTATACCTACAGCTCGGGCAATCCGGCGATTGCCGTGGTCGACGCGTCCGGTCTGGTCACGGTGCGCGGCAACGGCAGCACGACCATCACCGTGCGCGATCAGGGTGGACAGATGAAAAGCTACAACCTGACGGTCAGCGGCGTTATCCACTGCCATGGGCTGGGACTGGGCACCTTTGCCAATATGCAGGCGAAGGCCAACGCCGGGCATCGGCGCCTGCCGGCACGCGCCGAGTTGAAGGAAATCCATCGCCTCTACGGCAACCGCTGGCCCCTGGGCGCCCAGCGCGAATGGCTGGAGGAGACCCTGCGGGAAACGGAGTCGACGAGCTCGCGGGATTTCGGCCTGACCTGGTCCACCGACCGGGCGACCGTGGTGCCGCCGATCAAGTACTACGTGGCGCACCTGCCCAGCGGCAAGGAGTCGATCCTGTTCGACCTGAGTAACGCCTATGGCCTGGGCCTGAGCTGAACCGAAACCTGCGCCGGCCTTGAGGCTTGAGCGCATACCCTGTGGGAGCGGTGCTTGTCGGATTGCCGTAGCGCCGCGAAGCTTTTAGCGGTCTCACGGCCCTATTCGCGGGCAAGCCCCGCTCCCACACCCGCCCCATTGACCCTCGTCAATACCACCCGCTGGCTATTTGCCCATGCTTGGCTGGCTTTTAGTCTGCCTATAACTCCAGATCCCGCGAATGCAACAGCGCCGGCCGGGTCTGAACCGTGGATGGGGAACCATGAACACTTCAATCAGTACCGCCTACAACTACAAGGTGGTCCGCCAATTCGCCATTATGACGGTGGTGTGGGGCATCGTCGGCATGGGGCTCGGGGTTTTCCTCGCGGCCCAATTGGTCTGGCCCGAACTCAACTTCAACCTGCCCTGGACGAGCTTTGGACGCCTGCGCCCGCTGCACACCAATGCGGTGATCTTCGCCTTCGGTGGCTGCGCGCTGTTCGCCAGTTCCTACTACTCGGTGCAACGCACCTGCCAGACCCAGCTGTTTGCGCCGAAGATCGCGGCGTTCACCTTCTGGGGCTGGCAACTGGTGATCCTCCTGGCGGCCATCAGCCTGCCGCTGGGCTACACCAGCTCCAAGGAATACGCCGAACTGGAATGGCCGATCGATATCCTGATCACCATTGTCTGGGTCGCCTACGCCATCGTGTTCTTCGGCACGCTGGTGAAGCGCACCACCAAGCACATCTATGTCGGTAACTGGTTCTTCGGTGCCTTCATCATCACCGTGGCGATCCTGCATATCGTCAACAACCTGGAACTGCCGGTCAGCCTGACCAAGTCCTACTCGATCTACTCCGGCGCTACCGATGCCATGGTCCAGTGGTGGTACGGGCACAACGCAGTGGGCTTCTTCCTGACCGCCGGCTTCCTCGGGATGATGTACTACTTCGTGCCGAAACAGGCCGAGCGCCCGGTGTACTCCTATCGCCTGTCCATCGTCCACTTCTGGGCGCTGATCACCCTGTATATCTGGGCCGGTCCCCACCACCTGCACTACACCGCCCTGCCGGACTGGGCCCAGTCCCTGGGCATGGTGATGTCGCTGATCCTCCTGGCCCCGAGCTGGGGCGGCATGATCAACGGCATGATGACCCTCTCCGGGGCCTGGCATAAGTTGCGCAGCGACCCGATCCTGCGCTTTTTGGTGGTGTCCCTGGCGTTCTACGGCATGTCGACCTTCGAAGGGCCGATGATGGCGATCAAGACCGTCAACGCCCTCTCCCACTACACCGACTGGACCATCGGCCACGTGCACGCCGGCGCCCTCGGTTGGGTGGCGATGATCTCCATCGGCGCGCTGTACCACATGATCCCGAAAATCTTCGGCCGCCCGCAGATGCACAGCATCGGCCTGATCAACGCGCACTTCTGGCTCGCTACCATCGGCACCGTGCTCTACATCGCCTCGATGTGGGTCAACGGCATCGCCCAGGGCCTGATGTGGCGCGCGGTCAACGATGACGGCACCCTGACCTACTCCTTCGTCGAAACCCTGGTGGCCAGCCACCCCGGCTACGTCGTCCGGCTGATCGGCGGGGCAATCTTCTTCAGCGGCATGTTGCTGATGGCCTACAACACCTGGCGCACCGTGCGCGGCGCGCAACCCGCCGCCGTGATCGCCGCCGCGCAGATGGCCTGAGGAGTTCGTCATGAAACACGAAGTGATTGAAAAGAACGTCGGCCTGCTGATGCTGCTGATGGTACTGGCCGTGAGCATCGGCGGCCTGACCCAGATCGTTCCGCTGTTTTTCCAGGATGTCACCAACAAGCCGGTGGAAGGCATGAAGCCCTACACCGCACTGCAACTGGAAGGCCGCGATATCTACATCCGCGAAGGCTGCGTCGGCTGTCACTCGCAGATGATCCGCCCATTCCGTGCCGAGACCGAACGCTACGGGCACTACTCGGTGGCCGGTGAAAGCGTCTGGGACCACCCGTTCCTCTGGGGTTCCAAGCGCACCGGACCGGACCTGGCCCGGGTCGGCGGGCGCTACTCGGAAGACTGGCACCGCGCGCACCTGTACAACCCGCGCAACGTGGTCCCGGAATCGAAAATGCCGGGCTACCCCTGGTTGGTGGCCAACCCGCTGGACAACAGCCTGACCGAAACCAAGCTGCGGGCGATGCGCACCCTGGGCGTGCCCTACACCGACGACGATATCGCCGGGGCCAGGGATTCCGTGAAGGGCAAGACCGAAATGGACGCCCTGGTCGCCTACCTGCAAGTGCTCGGCACTTCGATCAAGAGCAAGAGGTGAGTCATGGACATGAGTAGCGGAATGATCCGCGGCCTCGGCACCCTGGTGGTGTTCATCGCCTTTATCGGCCTGGCCCTCTGGGTGTTCAACGCCAAGCGTACTTCCGAGTTCGCCGAAGCCTGCATGCTGCCCTTCGCCGATGACGAGCCGCTTCCCGCCCCCCCTGAAGATCCCACTGCAACAAGGAGCACCCGGCCATGACCACCTTCTGGAGTGCGTATATCTGCGTACTGACCATCGGCAGCCTGATCGGCCTGACCTGGTTGCTGATCGGCACACGCAAGGGTGAAACCAAGGGCAGCGTCGACCAGACCATGGGCCACAGCTTCGACGGCATCGAGGAGTACGACAACCCGTTGCCGCAGTGGTGGTTCATGCTGTTCGCCGGGACCCTGGTGTTTGCCGTCGGCTACCTGATCCTCTACCCCGGCCTGGGCAACTGGAAAGGTATCCTGCCCGGCTACGAGAACGGCTGGACCGGCGTCCACGAATGGGAAAAGGAAATGGACAAGGCCGATGCCAAGTTCGGACCGATCTTCGCCAAATTCGCGGCCATGCCCGTGGAACAAGTAGCCAAGGACCCGCAAGCGCTGAAAATGGGCGGACGCCTGTTCGCCTCCAACTGCGCGGTGTGCCATGGCTCGGACGCCAAGGGCGCCTACGGTTTCCCCAACCTCGCCGACGAGATCTGGCGCTGGGGCGGCAGTGCCGACACGATCAAGACCACCATCATGGGCGGACGCATCGCGGCCATGCCGGCCTGGGGCGAAATCCTCGGTGAGGACGGGGTGAAGAACGTCGCGGCCTATGTCCGTCACGACCTGGCCAAGCTACCGCTGGCGCAGGATTCCACGGCGGACCTCGCGGCGGGCCGGCAAACCTTCAGCACCACCTGCATCGCCTGCCACGGCGCCACCGGCCAGGGCAGCCAGATCATGGGCGCCCCCGACCTGACCCAGCCTTCCGGCTTTATCTACGGTAGCAGCCTGGTGCAATTGCAACAGACCATCCGCCACGGCCGCCAGGGCCAGATGCCGGCCCAGAGCGAATTGCTCGGCAACGATAAGGTGCAGTTGCTGGCCGCTTACGTGTTCAGCCTCTCCCATGGCGGTCAAGGAGAAAACAAAGCCCAATAACCACCGGATATTTCCTGTCGCATCGATCAGGATGCGACAGTTCCCCGCCTGTACGCGACCCAATGTCGCACCTCTCTTTTAGTCCGCCTACCCACTCCAGGGAATCGGTACTAAGCTTTGCTCACTTCGATCAAACCGCATCCCCTCGCCTGCCGGACGATTCCGGCCTTTTCGAGGGCGCGTTTTGACCTTACACCGAGCATGGAAAGGCCGCAGAATCAGCGTCGCACGGTATTGACCCAGGTCATGCCGCGTTGCAATGACCCTGGGCTTTATCCATACTTGCGGGCGATTTTCACCCCTAATAAATATACCTAAACCGTGGAACCTTAGAATGAGCACAGCAATCAGTCCGACTGCTTATAACTATAAGGTAGTCCGCCAGTTCGCCATCATGACGGTGGTCTGGGGGATCCTTGGCATGGGGCTCGGTGTCTTCATCGCCTCGCAACTGGTCTGGCCGGAGTTGAATTTCGGCCTGCCCTGGACGAGTTTTGGACGCCTGCGCCCGCTGCACACCAACCTGGTGATCTTCGCCTTCGGTGGTTGTGCGTTGTTTGCCACCTCCTACTATGTCGTGCAGCGAACCTGCCAGGTACGACTGATCTCCGACGGCCTCGCGGCCTTCCACTTCTGGGGTTGGCAGGCGGTGATCGTCGGTGCCGGGATCACCCTGCCCCTGGGTTACACCACCACCAAGGAATACGCCGAACTGGAATGGCCGCTGGCAATCCTCCTGGCGATTGTCTGGGTGGTCTACGCCCTGGTGTTCTTCGGCACCATCATCAAGCGCAAGACCAAGCACATCTATGTCGGCAACTGGTTCTACGGTGCCTTCATCATCGTCACCGCGATGCTGCACATCGTTAACCACATCTCGCTGCCGGTGAGCTTCTTCAAGTCCTACTCGGCCTATGCCGGGGCGACCGATGCGATGATCCAGTGGTGGTACGGCCATAACGCCGTGGGCTTCTTCCTGACCACCGGCTTCCTGGGGATGATGTACTACTTCGTGCCGAAACAGGCCGAGCGGCCGATCTACTCCTATCGCCTGTCCATCGTGCACTTCTGGGCGCTGATCACCCTGTATATCTGGGCCGGCCCGCACCACCTGCACTACACCGCCCTGCCGGACTGGGCCCAGTCCCTGGGCATGGCGATGTCGATCATCCTCCTGGCACCGAGCTGGGGCGGCATGATCAACGGCATGATGACCCTCTCGGGCGCCTGGCATAAGCTGCGCACCGACCCGATCCTGCGCTTTTTGGTGGTGTCCCTGGCGTTCTACGGCATGTCGACCTTCGAAGGGCCGATGATGGCGATCAAGACCGTCAACTCGCTGTCCCACTACACCGACTGGACCATCGGCCATGTGCACGCCGGGGCCCTGGGTTGGGTAGCGATGATCTCCATCGGCGCGATCTACCACATGATCCCGAAAATCTTCGGGCGTCCGCAGATGCACAGCATCGGCCTGATCAACGCGCACTTCTGGCTCGCCACCATCGGCACCGTGCTCTACATCGCCTCGATGTGGGTCAACGGCATCACCCAGGGCCTGATGTGGCGCGCGATCAACGACGACGGCACCCTGACCTACTCGTTCGTCGAAGCCCTGCAGGCCAGCCATCCCGGCTATATCGTACGCGCCATCGGCGGTGCGTTCTTCGCCAGCGGCATGCTGTTCATGGCCTACAACGTGTTCCGTACCGTTCGCGCCTCGGACCCGGCTGAAGCTGAAGCCGCCGCTCAGATCGCTGTCGTTGGAGCTCACTGATGAAGCACGAAGTAGTCGAGAAGAATATCGGCCTGCTGGCCTTCTTGATGGTCATCGCCGTGAGCATCGGCGGCCTGACCCAGATCGTCCCGTTGTTCTTCCAGGACGTCACCAATAAGCCGGTCGAAGGCATGAAGCCACGCCCGGCACTGGAACTGGAAGGCCGTGACATCTTTATCGCCAACGGTTGTGTCGGCTGCCACTCGCAGATGATCCGCCCGTTCCGCGCCGAGACCGAACGCTACGGGCACTATTCTGTAGCCGGTGAAAGCGTCTGGGACCACCCGTTCCTCTGGGGTTCCAAGCGCACCGGGCCGGACCTGGCCCGGGTCGGCGGGCGTTACTCCGATGACTGGCACCGCGCGCACCTGTACAACCCGCGCAACGTGGTGCCCGAGTCGAAAATGCCGGCTTATCCGTTCCTGGTGGAAAACAGGCTCGACGGCAAGGACACGGCGAAGAAAATGGAAGTCCTGCGCACCCTCGGCGTGCCTTACACCGACGAAGACATCGCCGGGGCCAAGGATGCCGTGAAGGGCAAGACCGAAATGGACGCGCTGGTGGCCTACTTGCAGGGCCTGGGCACCATCATCAAAAGCAAACGGTGATCTGGATGGATATCGGGATGATTCGTGGCCTGGGCACCCTGGTGGTGATGGTGGCCTTTATCGGCCTGGCGCTGTGGGTGTTCAGCCCACGGCGCAAATCGGAATTCGAGGATGCAACCCTGTTGCCTTTCGCGGATGACCCCGAAGCCATCAAGCAGGTCGAAAAAGCGTCTAGGAGTAATAAAGAATGACTATGTTCTGGAGTCTGTACGTCACAGTCCTCACTCTGGGTACCATCTTCGCCCTGACCTGGCTGCTGCTGTCCACCCGCAAGGGACAGCGCGCCGATCAGACCGAGGAGACGGTTGGCCACTCCTTCGACGGTATCGAGGAATACGACAACCCGCTGCCCAAATGGTGGTTCATGCTGTTCGTCGGCACCATCATCTTCGCCCTCGGTTACCTGGTCCTGTACCCGGGCCTGGGTAACTGGAAAGGCCTGCTGCCCGGCTACGCCTACCTCGACAACGATAAGCAGACCGCCTTCGCCAACGGCCAGACCGGCTGGACCGGCGTGCACGAGTGGGAAAAGGAAATGGCCCGCTCGGATGCCAAGTTCGGGCCGATCTTCGCCAAGTACGCGGCCATGCCCATCGAGGACGTGGCCAAGGACCCGTTGGCGCTGAAGATGGGCGCACGGCTGTTCGCCTCCAACTGCTCGGTGTGTCACGGTTCCGACGCCAAGGGCGCCTACGGCTTCCCCAACCTGACCGACGAAGACTGGCGCTGGGGCGGTGAACCGGAAACCATCAAGACCACCATCATGGGCGGTCGCCACGCGGTGATGCCGGCCTGGGCCGACGTCATCGGTGAGCAGGGCGTGGCCGATGTCGCCTCGTTCGTGCTGACCAATCTGGATGGGCGCAAGCTGCCGGAAGGCGCCAAGGCCGATCCGGTGGCGGGGCAGAAACTCTTCGCCACCAACTGCGTGGCCTGCCACGGTCCTGAAGGTAAAGGCACCCCGGCCATGGGCGCGCCGAACCTGACGCACCCGGCGGCGTTCATCTACGGTTCAAGCTTCGCGCAGTTGCAACAGACCATCCGTTATGGTCGCCAAGGGCAGATGCCGGCCCAGGCGCAGTTGCAGGGCAACGACAAGGTTCACTTGCTCGCTGCCTATGTCTACAGCCTGTCCCACGGTGATAACAAACCTGCTGAATAAGCCAGTTTGAGCAACCCCCGACGGCCCCACCAGCATAACTGGCGGGGCCGTTTTCATTACGCGCGGCCGCTTTCCACACGCAGGAAACACCCCACGGGTCGGCGGATCAGAGATCGCCATAGCCGGCGCCAATCCGCCCCCACTCACGATCAATCATCTATAGTCAATTGACTTGGATCATGCTTTGTTACATCCGCTACACCATACTGAGCGCAGACCCAACGCGACCAAAGGTCGCACCCTTGGAGCGCAGGGACGGGCGTATCATTGCGCCATTGCACTACTCTTTCCGATCGCGGTCGGCACGTACTGACCGAGGCATTTCCCCCAGCCGTGGGACGCAATAATGAGCAAGCAGATTCCGGTACACGACGTCACGCCACCTGCCAAACCCGCCAATGCAACTGTCGACCTCTACGCTTCGCGAGAGAAAATCTACACCCGTGCCTTCACCGGCCTGTTCCGCAACCTGCGGATGGTGGGGGGGGCCGGCCTGTTCCTGCTGTACTTCGGTACCGTGTGGCTGAGCTGGGGCGGTCACCAGGCCGTGTGGTGGAACCTGCCCGAACGCAAGTTCTTCATCTTCGGCGCGACCTTCTGGCCCCAGGACTTCATCCTGCTCTCGGGTCTGCTGATCATCGCCGCCTTCGGCCTGTTCTTCATCACCGTCTATGCCGGACGGGTCTGGTGCGGCTATACCTGTCCGCAAAGCGTCTGGACCTGGATCTTCATGTGGTGTGAAAAGGTCACCGAAGGCGACCGCAACCAGCGCATCAAGCTGGACAAGGCGCCCATGGGCGCTAACAAATTCCTGCGCAAATTCGCCAAGCACAGCCTGTGGCTGCTGATCGGTTTTGTCACCGGCATGACCTTTGTCGGCTACTTCTCGCCGATTCGCGAACTGGTCATCAGCTTCTTCACCGGCGAGGCCGATGGCTGGTCGTACTTCTGGGTCGGCTTCTTCACCCTCGCCACCTACGGCAACGCCGGCTGGCTGCGCGAACAGGTGTGCATCTACATGTGCCCCTATGCCCGCTTCCAGAGCGTGATGTTCGACAAGGACACGCTGATCGTCTCCTACGACCCGCGCCGGGGCGAAGAGCGGGGTCCGCGCAAGAAAGGCGTCGACTACAAGGCCCAGGGCCTGGGCGACTGCATCGACTGCACGATGTGCGTGCAGGTCTGCCCCACCGGTATCGACATTCGCGACGGCTTGCAGATCGAGTGCATCGGCTGCGCCGCCTGCATCGACGCCTGCGACAGCATCATGGACAAGATGCAGTACCCCCGCGGGCTGATCAGCTACACCACCGAACACAACCTTTCCGGGCAGAAAACCCATAAGCTGCGGCCACGCCTGATCGGTTATGCACTGGTGCTGTTGACCATGATCGGCCTGCTGGTGACGGCGTTCTTCATGCGTCCGCTGGTGGGTTTCGACGTCAGCAAGGACCGCGTGCTGTACCGCGAGAACGCCGAAGGGCGGATCGAAAACGTCTACAGCCTGAAGATCATGAACAAGGATCAGCGCGACCATACCTATGTCCTGGACGCCAGCGGACTGCCCGACCTGAAACTCCAGGGCAAGCGCGAAATCCACGTGGCCGCCGGCGAGATATTCAGCATGCCGATGGAACTGTCCAGCGCCCCCGAGCAACTGCCGTCGAGTACCAACGAGGTGAAATTCACCTTGCGCGATGCCGATGACGACAGCGTTCATATTGAAGCCAAGAGCCGATTCATCGGCCCGCAAATCCGTTAAGGAACGACACGATGCCCGCAGCAACCGCCGCAAGCCCCTGGTACAAGCACCTCTGGCCCTGGATCCTGATCGGGATCATGGCCTGCTCGGTGACCCTGACCCTGTCGATGGTGACCATTGCGGTGAAGAACCCGGACAACCTGGTCAACGACAACTACTACGAGGCCGGCAAGGGCATCAACCGTTCCCTGGACCGCGAACTGCTGGCCCAGAGCCTGAAGCTGCATGCCAGTGTGCATCTGGATGAGGTGACCGGTGAGGTCGACCTGCGCCTGCTGGGCAACAGCCAGCCGGCCAGTGTCGAGCTGAACCTGATCTCGCCGACCCAGCCGGAGAAGGACCGCAAGGTCATCCTGAACCGCAGCGCCAGCGAACCGGGGCGTTATATCGGGCAACTGGCCGACAAGATCGAAGGCCGGCGCTTTGTCGAGTTGCTGGGGGTCGAAGGCGACAAGACCTGGCGCATGTTCGAAGAGGAGCAGATCAGCCAGGACAAGGACCTGAAGCTGGGCGACGAGCCGCTGCAAGGCGCTGAAGAACAGAGCAAATAAATACGATCCCGCTTCTGTGGGAGCTGGCTTGCCGGCGATGGCGTCCGAACAGGCAATGCCAGGTTCAAGGGCCCATCGCCGGCAAGCCGGCTCCTACAGTGACCGATGGCGCCTATGACAACCCCGACACCCTGCTACCACTGCGCCCTGCCCGTCCCCTCCGGCAGTCGCTTCACCGCTGTCGTCCTGGGCGAGCCCCGCGAGTTCTGCTGTCCGGGTTGCCAGGCGGTGGCGCAGGCGATTGTTGCCGGTGGCCTGGAACACTATTACAGCCATCGCAGCGAAACCTCGACCAACCCCGAAAGCCTGCCGGTGCAACTGGTGGACGAACTGGCGCTGTACGACCGCAGCGACGTGCAAAAACCCTTTGTCCGCCATGACGGAGAACTCGCCGAAGCGACCCTGCTGATGGAGGGCATCAGTTGCGCCGCCTGCGGCTGGCTGATCGAGAAACACCTGCTCGGCCTGCCCGCCGTGGCCGAGGCGCGGCTGAACCTGTCCAATCACCGCCTGCAGGTGCGTTGGGCCGACAGCCAGTTGCCGCTCAGCCAGATCCTCGGCGAACTGCGCCATATCGGCTACGCCGCGCACCCCTATCAGGCCGACCAGGCCAGCGAACAGCTCGCCAGCGAAAACCGCAAATCCCTGCGCCAACTGGGCCTGGCCGGCCTACTGTGGTTCCAGGCGATGATGGCGACCATGGCCACCTGGCCGGAATTCAATATCGACCTCAGTCCGGAACTGCACACCATCCTGCGCTGGGTCGCATTGTTCCTGACCACACCCATCGTCTTCTACAGCTGTGCGCCGTTCTTTCGCGGTGCCTTTCGCGACCTGCGCACCCGCCATCTGACCATGGATGTCTCGGTCTCGCTGGCCATTGGCAGCGCCTACTTCGCCGGGATCTGGACCGCGATTACCGGGGTTGGCGAACTCTATTTCGACGCCGTGGGCATGTTCGCGCTGTTCCTGCTGGCCGGCCGCTACCTGGAACGCCGCGCCCGCGAACGCACCGCCGCCGCCACCGCGCAACTGGTCAACCTGCTACCCGCGTCCTGCCTGCGCCTGGGAGCCGACGGCCAGAGCGAACGCATCCTGCTCAGTGAACTGCGCCTGGGGGAGCGGGTGTTGGTGCATCCCGGCGCCGTGTTGCCGGCCGACGGGCGGATTATCGAAGGCCAGTCGAGCATCGACGAATCCCTGCTGACCGGCGAGTACCTGCCACAACCGCGCACCGTGGGGGATGCGGTCACCGCCGGCACCCTGAACGTCGAAAGCGCGCTGACCGTCGAGGTCATGGCCCTCGGCCAGGACACCCGCCTGTCCGCCATCGTCCGCCTGCTTGACCGTGCCCAGAGCGAAAAGCCGCGCCTGGCGCAGCTCGCCGACCGCGCCGCGCAGTGGTTCCTGCTGTTCTCGCTGATCGCCGCAGCGGTCATCGGCCTGATCTGGTGGCAACTGGACCCGACCCGGGCGTTCTGGATCGTGCTGGCGATGCTGGTCGCCACCTGTCCGTGCGCCTTGTCACTGGCCACCCCCACCGCCCTGACCGCCGCCACCGGCACCCTGCACAAGCTCGGCCTGCTGTTGACCCGCGGCCACGTGCTCGAGGGCCTGAACCAGATCGACACGGTGATTTTCGACAAGACCGGCACCCTCACCGAAGGCCGCCTGACCCTGCGTTCCATCCGCCCGTTGCGCGAGCTGGACAGCGAACGCTGCCTGAGCCTCGCCGCAGCCCTGGAAAACCGTTCCGAGCACCCGATTGCCCGCGCCTTCGGCCGAGCCCCGCAAGCCGCCGAAGAGGTCCACGGCACCCCCGGCCTGGGCCTTGAGGGCCGGGTCGGCGAGCAGTTGCTGCGGATCGGCCAGGCGGCGTTTGTCTGCGAACTCGGCGCCAGCCCGCTGCCGCCGACGCCGGACGAAGCCGGACAATGGCTGCTGCTGGGCGACACCGAAGGGCCACTGGCCTGGTTTGTCCTCGACGACCGCCTGCGGGACGACGCCCCCGCATTGTTGGCAGCCTGCCGGGCCCGGGGCTGGCGCACACTGCTGCTGTCCGGCGACAGCTCGCCGATGGTCGCCAGCGTCGCCGCCGAACTGGGCATCGATGAAGCCCGGGGCGGCCTCCGTCCGGACGACAAGTTGCAGGTACTGCGGGACCTGCATCGCCAGGGCCACAAGGTGCTGATGCTCGGTGACGGCGTGAATGACGTGCCGGTCCTGGCCGCCGCCGATATCAGCGTGGCCATGGGCACGGCCACCGACCTGGCCAAGACCAGCGCCGACGCGGTGCTGCTGTCCAATCGCCTGGGCGCCCTGGTACAAGCCATCGGCCTGGCCCGGCGGACCCGGCGGATCATTATCGAGAACCTGATCTGGGCCAGCCTGTACAATGGCCTGATGCTGCCGTTCGCCGCCCTCGGCTGGGTCACCCCGGTGTGGGCCGCAATCGGCATGTCCATCAGCTCGCTGACCGTGGTGCTCAATGCCTTGCGCCTGACCCGCCAGATCACGTGAAAACTACTGCGCTCGGAAATGCTGCGTTAAAAACAGGCTCGGAATGCTCATTTACAGTCAGTAAACTCCGCTTCCTCGCCTGTTTTTGTCTTTCCTTCGCTCGCTACGTTTTCACGGGATCTGGAAGTGAGAAATTATGAAAAAGCAAAGCCCGTTGCCGGCCTGAGCCGCGCGGGCATGGAGTTCCCATGCCAGCTCTCTACATCATGATCCCCGCCGCGCTGCTGATCGTGGCCATCGCCGTCTACATCTTCTTCTGGGCCGTGGACAGCGGCCAGTACGACGACCTCGAAGGTCCGGCCCACAGTATCCTGTTCGACGACCAGGACCCGAACCACACCGCAGCCGTCGAAGAAAGCAAAGCCACCCCGGACAAGCACGACAAGGCCCCACCCCATGCTTGAACTCGCGCCCCTGCTGGTCTCGGCGCTGATTCTCGGCCTGCTCGGCGGCGGTCATTGCCTGGGCATGTGCGGCGGCCTGATGGGCGCCCTGACCCTGGCGATTCCCCCGGAGCAACGCAGCCGGCGCTTTCGTCTGCTGCTGGCCTACAACCTCGGGCGAATTCTCAGCTATGCCAGCGCCGGCCTGCTGATCGGCCTCGCCGGCTGGGCCGTGGCCAGCAGCCCGGCGGCGCTGTTTCTGCGGGTGATCGCCGGCTTGCTGTTGATCAGCATGGGCCTGTACCTGGCCGGCTGGTGGAGCGGCCTGACCCGTATCGAAAGCCTGGGACGCGGCCTGTGGCGGCATATCCAGCCGCTGGCCAACCGCCTGCTGCCGGTGTCGAGCCTGCCCCGCGCCTTGCTGCTGGGCGCGCTCTGGGGCTGGCTGCCGTGCGGGCTGGTCTACAGCACCCTGCTCTGGGCAGCGAGCCAGGGCAATGCCGTCGACAGTGCGCTGCTGATGCTCGCCTTCGGCCTGGGCACCTGGCCGGTGCTGCTGGCCACCGGGCTGGCGGCGGAGCGGGTCACCGCCGTGCTGCGCAAACGCAGCGTGCGCATGAGCGGCGGCCTGCTGGTGATCCTGTTCGGCCTGTGGACCTTGCCGGGGCCACACCAGCACTGGTTGATGGGGCACTAACGGCCGTTGATTCAGGTCAAGATGGCCCGGTGGCGCAGCCCCTAGACTTCGGATATTGCAGCCAATCCGGGGGAACGCCCGCATGCTCGACGCCATTCGTTGGGACTCAGACCTGATCCACCGCTACGACATCGCGGGACCGCGCTACACCTCCTATCCCACGGCCGTACAGTTCAACAGCCAGGTCGGCACTTTCGACCTGCTCCACGCCCTGCGTGACAGCCGCAAGGCCCTGCGGCCATTGTCGCTGTACGTACACGTGCCGTTCTGCGCGAACATCTGCTACTACTGCGCCTGCAACAAGGTCATCACCAAGGACCGCGGCCGCGCCCTGCCCTACCTGCAACGCCTGGAGCAGGAAATCCAGCTGGTCGCCTGTCACCTCAACCCGGCGCAGAAAGTCGAGCAACTGCACCTGGGCGGCGGCACCCCGACCTTTCTCAATCACGACGAACTGCGACAACTGATGAGCTGCCTGCGCCAGCACTTCAACCTGCTGGACGACGATTCCGGCGACTACGGCATCGAGATCGACCCACGGGAAGCCGACTGGTCGACCATGGGCCTGCTCCGCGAACTGGGCTTCAACCGGGTCAGCATCGGCCTGCAGGACCTCGACCCGAACGTGCAACGGGCGGTCAATCGCCTGCAGAGCCTGGAAGAAACCCGGGCGATCATCGAGGCGGCGCGGACCCTGCAATTCCGTTCGATCAATATCGACCTGATCTACGGCCTGCCCAAGCAGACCCCGGACAACTTCGCCCGTACCGTCGACGAAGTGATCAACCTGCAACCCGATCGCCTGTCGGTGTTCAACTACGCCCACCTGCCCGAGCGCTTCATGCCGCAACGCCGGATCAACAGCGATGACCTGCCGGCGCCGGCCGACAAGCTGGAAATGCTCCACCGCACCATAGAGCAACTCACCGCCGCCGGTTACCGCTATATCGGCATGGACCACTTCGCCCTGCCCGACGACGAGCTGGCGATTGCCCAGGAAGAATCGACCCTGCAGCGCAATTTCCAGGGCTACACCACCCACGGCCATTGCGACCTGATCGGCCTCGGTGTCTCGGCCATCAGCCAGATCGGCGACCTCTACTGCCAGAACAGCAGTGACCTGAACCAGTACCAGAACACCCTCGCCAGTGCGCAACTGGCCACCAGCCGGGGCCTGTTGTGCAATGCCGACGACCGCCTGCGCCGGGCCGTGATCCAGCAGATCATCTGCAACTTCAGCCTGGAGTTCGCCGATATCGAGCGCCAGTTCAATATCGACTTCGGCGGTTATTTCGCCGCGCTCTGGCCACGTCTGACGGAGATGGCCGCGGACGGCCTGATCGAACTCGACAGCCAGCGCCTCACGGTCCTGCCGGCCGGGCGCCTGCTGGTGCGTTCGGTCTGCATGGTCTTCGATGCCTATCTGGAACAGCAGAACCGCCAGCGTTTCTCGCGGGTGATCTGAAGGATCGATCGGTTTACCACGGCCGGGCCCCGGACCTGCGCGGTGCCACTCACGCCAACCCAGGATCCGAGTTGGGGGGGGTCACCCAGGGCAGGGGTGCGCCATTTCGGCGCAGGCTGGCCTGAGCGCCCCTAGCTGGGTTACCCTTACGTCTTATGTGTGTTCTCCCACAAGGATTTAAGAAATGTCCGACCCAGTGAAATTGCGCACCCACAGTCAGGCCCATTGCAAGGATTGCAGCCTGGCCCCTCTCTGCCTGCCCCTTTCGCTGAATCTGGAGGACATGGATGCGCTGGACGAAATCGTCAAGCGTGGCCGACCACTGAAGAAAGGCGAGTTCCTGTTTCGCCAGGGCGACACGTTCGGCTCGGTCTATGCCGTGCGCTCCGGGGCGCTGAAGACCTTCAGCCTGAGTGACGGCGGCGAAGAACAGATCACCGGCTTTCATTTGCCGAGCGAACTGGTCGGCCTGTCGGGCATGGATACCGAGACCTATCCGGTGTCGGCCCAGGCGCTGGAAACCACTTCGGTCTGCGAGATTCCCTTCGAGCGCCTGGACGAACTGGCCCTGCAACTGCCGCAATTGCGCCGGCAGTTGATGCGGGTGATGAGCCGGGAGATTCGTGACGACCAGCAAATGATGTTGCTGCTGTCGAAAAAGACCGCCGACGAGCGCATCGCGACTTTCCTGGTCAACCTCTCGGCGCGCTTCCGTGCCCGGGGTTTCTCGGCCAACCAGTTCCGCCTGAGCATGTCGCGCAACGAGATCGGCAATTACCTGGGGCTGGCGGTGGAGACCGTCTCGCGGGTTTTTACCCGTTTTCAGAGCAATGAACTGATCGCCGCCGAAGGCAAGGAAGTGCATATCCTCGACCCGATCCAGCTCTGTGCGCTGGCGGGGGGGTCGTTGGAGGGCTGATGCGATTGTGGCGTTCTGGAGGACGCCAAGAGCTTCGCGGGCAAGCCCTGCGCCTACAGGTTTGTGCGTGCTTCAGACTTGTGTCCGACACCGCACTGTAGGAGCAGGGCTTGCCCGCGAAGAGGCCCTCAAGACCACCATATGAACCTGCCGGACTAACCCAGCACTTCGCTCAACGGAATAAAGTTGACCCAGTCACCTTCCACCAGGGTGCTCTCCTCCAACACCTCGACCAAACCCTCTGCCCACGCCGCACTACGCAGCACGCCGGAGCTCTGGTTGCGGTAGATGATCGCCCGGCCGTTTTCCAGGCGCCCGCGCAGGTATTCACGGCGATTGCCCGGCTTGGGCCAGACAAACCCGGCCGGCACCTTGAACTGCAAGGGCCGGACCTCCTGTACGCCCTGGCGACGTAACAGATAAGGTCGGGCCAACAACGCAAAGGTGACCAGGGTCGAAGCCGGATTGCCCGGCAGGCCGATCACCGGCACCCCGCGAAAATGCCCGAAGGTCAGCGGTTTGCCCGGCTTGATCGCCAGCTTCCACAGCTCCAGCTCACCGGCCTCGCGCAGGGCGATGCCAAGGAAATCGGCTTCGCCCACCGACACCCCGCCCGTGGACAGGATCAGGTCGACATCGCCCAACTGCGTCAGGCGCTGGCGGGTTGCCTCCAGGTCATCCGGCAAAATCCCGGCATCCAGCACTTCGCAACCCTGGCGCGTCAACCAGCTGCACAGCAACACGCGGTTGCTGTTGTAGATCTGCCCCGGCCCCAGCGGCTGGCCCGGCTCGATCAACTCGTCGCCGGTGGACAGCACGGCCACCCGCACCCGCCGCACCACGTTCAGCTCGGCACAGCCCAGGGACGCCGCCAAGCCCTGCTCGATCGGCCCCAAGCGGGTCCCGGCGGTGAGTACCACTTCGCCCACCGTGGTTTCCTGGCCCTGGGGCCGGATATTCTGCTCAGCCACCAGCGCTTCGATAAAGCGCACCCGCCCATCGGCGAGTACCTCGACGTTTTCCTGCATTTCCACGCAATCGGCCCCCGCCGGCACCGGGGCACCGGTAAAGATCCGCGCGCAAGTGCCCGGCAGCAAAGGCTCGGGGGCCTGCCCGGCAAAAATCCGCTGGCTGACTGGCAGCGGCTCGCCCTGCCAATCGGCCAGGCGCAGGGCGTACCCGTCCATGGCGCTGTTGGGCCAGGGCGGCAGGTCGAGACCGGAAATCAGGTCCTCGGCCAACACCCGCCCATCGGCCTGGGCCAACGGCACACGCTGCGCCTCACGGATCGGCGCCGCCTCGGCCAGCTCAAGCAGACGGGCCAGGGCGACTTCCACCGGCATCAAGGCACCGAGCTTGCCCGGCTTACCCGAGGGATTCACAAGGCGCCGCCTGTTTCAGATGGGGGACGAAGTTGCACGGGCGATGGCGCGAGTCCAGCTGCTCGGCGAGGATCCCGTCCCAGCCGGTGCGCACCGCGTTGGTCGAACCCGGCAGGCAGCAGACCAGGGTGCCGTTGGCCAGGCCGGCCAGGGCCCGGGATTGCATGGTGGAGGTGCCGATATCCGCCACGGAGATCTGCCGGAACAGTTCACCAAAGCCGTCGACTTGTTTATCCAGCAAGCAGGCCACGGCTTCCGGGGTGCTGTCGCGCCCGGTAAAACCGGTGCCGCCGGTGATCAGCACGACCTGGACCACGTCTTCGGCGATCCAGGTAGCGACCTGCGCGCGAATCCGATAGAGGTCGTCCTTGAGCAACACCCGCTCGGCCAGGCGGTGCCCGGCGGCGGTCAGACGGTCGACGAAGACCTGCCCCGAGGTGTCGGTTTCAAAGGTACGGGTGTCACTGACGGTCAAGACCGCGATGTTCAGCGGTACGAAAGGTGTATCAGCCTTGGCTTTCATAGGCTCGGTCCAGTTGTAGAGAGGAACAGCCCGGTGTTATATCACAGCCTCCCTTTTGATCGCTGCTGCCGAGACCACTGCCCATGTCCGTAAACGACTTTTCCATTCTGCTCCTGGCCGGCGGTCGCGGCCAACGCATGGGCGGCCAGGACAAAGGCCTGCTGGAGTGGCGCGGGCAACCGTTGATCGCCCATCTGCATGCCGTGGCGCGGCCGTTCACCGATGACCTGATCATCTCCTGCAACCGCAACCCGGAGCGCTATGCGGCCTATGCCGACCGGCTGGTGAGCGACGACAGCGACGATTTTCCCGGCCCCCTGGCCGGCATTCGCGCGGGCCTCGCGGCGGCACGCCATGGGCATTTGCTGGTACTGCCCTGCGATGTGCCGCAAATCGACGCCGCCTTGCTCACGGCCATACTCGAGGCCGTTCGCCGCGATCCGAGCCGGCCGCTGATGCTGCGCCAGGGCGAACACTGGGAACCGCTGTTATGTGTGATCCCCACTGCCCACGCAGGGGTCTTCGACAGCGCCTGGGCCCTGGGCGAGCGCAGTCCGCGCAAGGTCATGTTGCAACTGCGGGCCCAGGCCCTGCAGTGCCCGCCGGATGATCCCCGATTGGCCAATCTGAATACCCCGGAGCTGCTGCAATCGCCGGATCACTCGCCTGATGCCCCCTCATAAGGAACTTGCTGAGCCTATATCCGTCAGAAACTTCAATCAGTGTTGTAATCCATCGGCTCTGACATCTATTAACGCTATTCTCAAAAAACACCCTTTCCGGAGAAGTACCATGACGCAACGGACTCTTGCCGCACTCCTGCTGACAACCGCCCTGGCCGGCCTCGCCGGTTGCTCGTCGCCGACGGTGATCACCTTGAATGACGGACGTGAAATCCAGGCGGTGGACACCCCGAAATACGACGAAGACTCGGGGTTCTACGAATTCAAGCAACTGGACGGTAAAAAGACCCGCATCAACAAGGACCAGGTGCGGACCGTCAAAGAGCTGTAAGGCCTCTACGCTTTCAATACGGAGCCCGCCTTGCGCGGGCTCCGTCGTTTTTTTCCCGACGGCGGCGACGTACAGGCACAACCCGCGGGTACGGCCTATTCTATGGGAATCCCTCACTCGAGCCCATTTCTCTTCCGGTGGCTGAATCATGAAAGTCCTGATGCTGCACGGCCTTAACCACCATCTGTTCGGCAAGTGCGAGCCGATCCGCCATGCGGGCATCACCCTGGAACAGATCGACGAGCGCCTGCGCACGCTGGCCCGGGAACTGGACGTGGATGTCACCAGTTTCCAGACCAACAGCGAGGGGGCGATGTGCATCCGCATTCGCCAAGGCGCCCGCGAGCAGGTCGACGCGGTGCTGATCAATGCCGGTGCCTGGGCCCACAGCAGCTACGATATTCGCGACGCCCTGGCGCACTTGTCGGTGCCGGTGATCGAGTTGCACATGGCCAATATCAATCGCAACGAACCCTTGCACCAGCCTTCGGTGCTGGCCGAAGTGGCCCGGGGCCAGATCTGCGGTTTCGGCGTCGACAGCTACCTGCTGGGTTTGCGGGCCGCGGTGAGCGCGGCTCAGGCCCAAGCCCAGGCCTGCTACTGACGGCCGTCGGTGTCACCAGTGCAGAACGATCTCGCTCTCGAAGCGACGCTCCCGGTCGCTGATCGGATCAATGAAACGCAAGCCCTGGGCCAACAGCTTGAGAGGGTTGGCGTAGTCATCCACGGCCTCCTTGAGCACCTGTGGATAAAACGGGTCGTTGCAGATGCCCGCGCCAAGAGCCGCCATATGCACCCGCAACTGATGCTTCTTGCCCGTCACCGGATACAGCCCGTAGCGCCACAGCTCGCCATTTTTTTCAGCGACCTCGACAGCGGTTTCGGTATTGCTGATACCGTCCCCTTCGCGCATGCGGAAAAACGGCTCGCCTTCCACCAGGCGGCTTTTGTGCACCAGCGGGAACGACAGGCTCGGCAAGGCACGGGCAATCGCCTCGTAGCGCTTTTCAATCTGCCGGGTCGGAAACAGCGCCTGATAGGCCGAACGGCTCGCGGGATTGGCCGAGAACAGCACCAGGCCGGCGGTGTGCCGGTCGATCCGGTGCAACGGCACCAGGTGCGGATTGTCCAGACGGTGGATCAAGCGTCGCAACAAGGTCTGCTCGACATACTCGCCGGCCGGCGTGACCGGCAGGAAATGCGGTTTGTCCGCCACCACCAGGTGTTCATCGGCGTAGAGAATCGTCTCCCTCACCGGAATCGGCGTCTCGTTCGGCACTTCGCGAAAATAGTGGATGCGCAGGCCTTCGCGGTAAGGCAACTGCGCGCTGATGGCCACGCCCTCGGCGTCCAGCACCCGGCCGCGGGCAATGCGATCGAGCCATTGCTCGCGGCTGATCGCCTTGAAATGTTCGCACAGGCAGTCCAGCACCGTGGCCCACGAACCGGGTGGCAGGTACAAGGTGCTGGCCTGGTGCTCGGCGGCATTGAAGGGCAAGGCGGACATGACAGGACTCGAACGGCTGGGCAAGCCGGCATTATCCCGCAAGACCCCGGCAGAACCTAGGCTCGCGGTAACGCAATCGCGATGCCCGTCGCCTTGCCCGTGCCTCAGCCCGAAGCGATCTTGCTACCCAGCAGCTTTGCACCGGCCGCCTCGGTGTAGTCCTTCAGCCAGCGCAACACATCCACCGCCTCCCAGCGCCCCGGATCGTAGAGGGCATACAACAAGCCCTGGTAACCCACCACATCCAGTTGCCGGTGATAACCCGCGCGCTGGAACAGGGCTTCGATTTCCGCGAAACAGGTGTTGAAATGCAACTTGTTGAACGGTGTCTTGCCTTCCGTTACCAGCCCGTCCAGGCGCAACTCGAGTACCGCCTCGCGCACCACATCAGCGGACATGCGGTTCACGCTGGATTTCAATTGTTCGACATTGAGCATGCTTTAACCCTCTTAATCTCTCTGGATTCCGTTCCCGGGTGCGCACGTCAGGGTGGGCATCCTGTCCCAACACCGGAACGAAAACTGTATAAACATACAGTAACTGATTTTTTGATGACCCGCCAACCGATTGCCGCCTGCCGGCAGCCCTCATGATTCCCTGGGATGGACTTTTCCATAGACGTTGCCGCCGATGAACGAGCCCACCGTGCCGAGGATCACCATGGCGTAGGTCCCACCATCGATCTTTCCATACCAGGTCAACGCCGCGGTGCTTACGCCAACCACCACGGTGGCCAGGAACTTGCGACCGCCCAGTTGGTTGACCAGCAGAATGGACCTCCCTTTCATTTCATTTCCTCCCTTGCACCACTGGAACGTGCTGCCTCAAACGTCATGCAGCGACGTAAGCACAGTCGTTTTTCCAGCGCAACCGCAGGTAATTTGATGAAACAGAAGCGCCACCACCACCCGACAAGGGTGCAGCAGGCATATGACAGGAGCGAGATAGATCGCTTCAGCGTAGAAAGGCCACGACCTGCTCGACATCAAAGGGCCAGTCCAACTCGGCCCTGGTGTCCGCCCGGCGTAGCACCGGAATCCGCAAGCCATAGGCATCGAACAAGGCCTCATCGGCGGCGATATCCACCAGTTCCACCATCAGGCCGTGATCGACCAGCGGCATCAGCAGGGCTTCGGCGACTTCACAGAGATGGCAACCCAGGGTGCCGAACAGCTGGCATTCAGGAAGCATGGCAAGGGGTCCGGGACAGGATGAAGACTTATTCTAGGTCCGTCATCCGGGCCAGTCGAGCGACGACACGGCCCTCAGAGCAGGAAGCGCACACGCCGGCTGACGAGGATCAGCAATGGTGCCGCGACTAAAGCCAGGAGCAGCACTACCGCGGTCAGGGTATTGCCGTACGCCAGTCCCGCCGACAACGCCCCGTAGAGGAACAACGGATGCACATAGTAGAGCGCGGAGGACAACTTGGCGTTGAGGTTGCTGCTGGAAGCGCGGAAAAACACGAACGGCAACAGGAACAACGCCGACGTGACCAGCGGCAACGATGCCAGGAAATCGAAGTTCTGCCGGGCATCGGCCTGATGCGAGTAATTCAGCCAGGCTTCGCCCAACAGCAGGGCCAGGCCGAGCGCCAACGCCAGGCAGACCTTTCCCCGGGTAGCCCGTTCCGGCACGCCGTGACGGGCCAGGAGAAACCCCAGCGCCATGAACGGAAAGCCCATGAACAGGAAATTCCGCGCGGTGTAGTCGTTCTGGTTGAAATGCTGGAGAAAGGCGTTGGGCAGCTCGAAATAGACCCGGGCATATTGCAGCACCAGGCCGACCACAAAGGCACTCGACGCCAGCGCCAGCAGCAGGCCCGTGGGTCGATTGCGCAACAGGTAGAGGATCAGGCCGCCACCGAGCATGCCCACCAGGTACCAGAGGTGGAAGTAACCGATCACGAACTGCTTCAGTATTCCCAGCACGCCGCCGACACTGCCCAGGTCGGCGAAGCTCGCATAGATCGGGCTGTAGACCAGCATCCAGAGCAGATACAACTGCAGGCCACGCTTGAACCAGAGCGCAAACGAGTGCCCGGAGGCGAGGGTCTGCCACAGGTAGTAACCGTTGATGACAAAGAAGGTCGGCACCGCCACGCGGAACAAGCCATTGCACAGCAAGTAACCCACCGCGGTGTAGTTGCCGCCCATGAAATGGCAATGCAACACCACGACAAATATCGCCAGCAGGACTTTCAAGGCATCCAGATTGCCGTTGAGGACTTTAGCCATCCTCATTTGCCGTCCGGCAACGGATCGGACGCTTTGTGGGAGGAGACGGTCCGAAACCGTCGCTTGCAGTAGCTTGTCGCCCGATCGAGCACCGGTTTTTCAAAAAACGAGTAGCCGACCCAGCCGTAACCCCAGACCGCGAGCATCATCAGGACCAGGAACACCAGATTGTCCTCGATATGGGTCGGCCAGTTGCCGATGATCTGCCAGGCCCGGCCCACGACGCCGAGCACCAGCAAGTGCGAGAGATAGATGGTGTAGGACATATCACCGGTGAAGACCAGAAAGCGTGGGCAACGGATCAACTGGCGCCGCTCCAGCAAGGCCAGCGACAGTGTCAGGGCGCCGAATACCAGCCCCACCCACAGCATCCTCGGCAAGCCCTCGGTAGAGAACAGTTCATAGTGCCCGATCAAGGCAAAACCCGGCACCAGCGCCGTCGCCAGGACCAGCCAGAGCACGGCGTTCGGTACTTTTGCACTGTGCCGACCATAGAAGAACAGCGCCGCCGCGCTGCCGATAATGAATTCCAGTGCATAGGGGTGCAGGATAATCTTCAGGGCCGAGGAATAGTCGCGCCAGGAGTCCAACAGGTTGAACGCCACCAGCGCCACCGCCCAGGCCAGCAGCAACAGCGGCAAGCCACGCTCGCGAAACCCCAGCAGCAGGCTGAACACCAGGTAGAACCACAACTCGAACACTAGCGACCAGGCCACCATCACCAGCAATACCCGATCATTGGGCAGCAGCAGGAACGACAGCCACAGGTTGGAACCGCCGTGGGAGCTGTTGACCAGCATCGGCTGGACCAGATAGACCGCCAGGGTGATAAAGAAGTAGAGCCAGTAGTTGGGGTAGATCCGCGAGACCCGGTTGAACAGAAAACGCTGGGCCTGGACCCGATCCTGGAAGCGGCCGCGGGTGACGATCACCATGACGAAGCCGCTGATGACAAAAAACAGGTCGACACCCAGCTGGAAAAAATCCACCCACGCCGGCAGCAAGGTATCGCCGCCGGAGTACTTGTGCTCGACCGCCGCCATGTGGAACAAGACCACGCCCAGCACTGCCGCGCCCCTCAAGCCTTGCAGTGAATACAGACGCTCCATAGACCTCTCCGCTCGACGGGAACCTGGCCACACGCCCCCCCTGATCTGGGGTTGATCATAGCGAACCGAGTCGGATTAGTCCTGACTCACCGCACCGATCTTGTGGATCGACAGATCGGCCCCGTAGTACTCCTCTTCCTGGCTCAAGCGTAGGCCATGCACGGCCTTGATCGCGCCGTACACGGCAAAGCCACCGATCAGGGCCACCACCACCCCCAAGCCGGTGCCGATCAACTGGCTGACCAGGCTGACGCCACCCAGGCCGCCCAACGCCTGCTGGCCGAAGATCCCACAGGCAATCCCGCCCCAGACCCCACACAGGCCATGCAACGGCCAGACGCCAAGCACATCGTCGATCTTCCACTGGCTCTGGGCCGCGATAAAACACCAGACGAACAAGCCGCCCGCCACCACGCCGGTCACCAGCGCGCCCACCGGGTGCATCAGGTCGGAACCGGCACAGATCGCCACCAGCCCGGCCAGGGGGCCGTTGTGCAGGAAACCCGGATCGTTGCGGCCGATGATCAGCGCCGCCACCGTGCCGCCGACCATCGCCATCAACGAATTGACCGCCACCAGCCCACTCACCCCTTGCAGGGTCTGCGCGCTCATGACGTTGAAGCCGAACCAGCCGACGATCAGGATCCACGACCCCAGGGCCAGGAACGGAATGCTCGACGGTGCGAACGCCACCAACCGCCCCTCGCGGTAGCGCCCCTGACGCGGCCCCAGCAAGAGCACCGCCGCCAGCGCCAGCCAGCCACCCATGGCGTGCACCACCACGGAGCCGGCGAAGTCATGGAAGCTGGCGCCAAAGCGCGCCAGCAGCCAGGCTTGCAGGCCGAAGTTACCGTTCCAGACCAGGCCTTCGAAAAACGGGTAGACAAAGGCTACGATCAGGGCGGTGGCGCACAACTGCGGGGCAAACCGCGCACGCTCGGCAATCCCGCCGGAAATGATCGCCGGAATCGCCGCCGCGAAGGTCAGCAGGAAAAAGAACTTCACCAGGCCATAGCCGTGGTCGCCGCTGATTTGCGCCGCCGGCTGTAAAAAGCTCACACCGTAGGAAATCCAGTAACCTATAAAGAAATAGGCCAGGGTCGAAATCGCGAAGTCGCTGAGGATTTTCGACAAGGCATTGACCTGGTTCTTTTGCCGAACGGTGCCGACCTCGAGAAAGGCGAAACCGGCGTGCATGGCCAGGACCATGACCGCCCCGAGCAGAATGAACAGGGTGTTGGAACCGTGGACCAGAGTGTCCACAGCGCTTTGCAAATTTTCCATGGAGACGGCAGACCTGAAGTCAGGGAAAAGCACCAAAGCAGTTCAATTACTACGCATTTCGCACCAGATTGGCGCCACCCCGAGCCGAGAGCGAACCGCTTTGGCGCAGGACGAAACACGCAGCGCGAGGAACCCTCGGGTTTTTTCCGCGTTTTTTGATTATTTGAGGTATGGTTTTCGCAGGCCAGGGCCCTAGCGCGCCCAAATACAGCGCACATGCCCGGCACAACGCACCAGCACAAAGCAAAAGCTGTACCAGCCGATCGCAGTGAACCTTCAGCCCGGGTCCACACTCGAAACCTGCACAGACTTTTCACGGACGCTTTTTCATAGATAGCTTTTCACGGAGAACATAATGGCTCGCAAAACGGCACAGACGGCTCAAGAGATACTGATGGCGGATTTCCAGACCCTGGTCAGCGACACCGAGCGCCTGCTCGAGCACACCGCCAGTCTCGCCGGCGACCAGGCCGATGAGCTGCGCACGCAGATTCACGAAAGCCTGCTCAAGGCCCGCGAAACCCTGCAACTGACCGAAGCCTCCCTGCGCGATCGCGGCCAGGCGGCGGTCGACGCGACCGAAGCCTATGTCCAGGCCAAACCTTGGCAGTCCATCGGGATTGCCGCCGGTATCGGCTTTATCGTCGGCCTGCTGGCGACGCGGCGCTGATATGGCCGGGGATGAATCGAGCGGCAGCGGCGCCTCGAGTCGCCGCCTGGGTGCGGCGCTCCTCGGCCTGTTGCACAGCCATGTTGAATTGTTCGGCATCGAGCTCCAGGAGCAGAAGGCCCGGACCGTCAGCCTGTTGCTGTTCGCCGGGCTGACCCTGGTGTTCGGCCTGTTGCTGCTAGTGGGGCTGTCGGCGCTGGTACTGATCCTGCTCTGGGACACCGCGCGCCTGGCCGGGATCATCGGCCTTTGCGTGTTTTACTGCATGGCCGCGCTGTTCTGCGCCCTGCGCCTGAAAGCGGCGATCTTCGATGAGTCGTCGCCCTTCCATGCCACCCTTGAAGAGTTGGCCAACGACCGCGAGCGACTGCTGCCATGAGCCTGCCCGACCTGACGCACCTCCATACCCGGCGTGATATGCGCAAGGCGCTGATCCGCCTGCGCATGGAAATGCATCGCCAGGAAATCCGCCATGAGTCCCGGGAACTGCTGCAACCCTTGCAGCGCATGCGTGGCCTGGGCCAGAACTGGCAGGCCAACCTCGGCCTCAAGCACGCGCCCCTGTGGGGAATCGGCATCGTCACGCTGCTGGGTTTCATGAGCGGCAGGGGCGCCAAGGGCGGCGGCGTCGACAGCCTGTCGCGCTGGGCGCGCCTGGGGGCCAGCCTGTTGCCGCTGATTCGGCTGGCGCTGCGGGGCACCGCGTCCAAACCCTGACGTCAGAAAAGCTGGCTGCATTCTTGCAGTAGCCATCGGGTTGAGCGCGAACCTTCGGGCTCGCGCTCAATCTGCCTTGCCCGCCGCAGCCAGACCTATAAGACCCAGCCCAAGGAGGCACCGTGATCGACGGGCAACCGCTCGCCTGCTTTCAGCCGTTCATCGATACCGCCACCGGCCGTATCGCCGGTGTCGAGGCCCTTGGCCGACTGCGCCAGGACAATGGACAACTGACCTCCGTGGGCCCCCTGTTCGCCGATCCGCGAACCCCCTCCGCCGCACTGCGACGCCTGGACCGGCAGATCCGGGACAACGCCCTCAGCCGGCTGCATGAAGCGCCCCCGGACTGGTTCCTGAGCCTGAACATGTCGCCGCGCTGGATCAGCCGCCTGAGCAATGGCCAGGCCCTGCCGAGCCTCAAGCAACTGGCGCAGTACGCTGTCGACCCACGGCGCATCGTCTTCGAAATCACCGAACTGGGGGGCGACAGCCTGCGCCTGGCGGAAGTGGTCAAGCGCTATCGAGAGGCCGGCGCACGGATTGCCATCGACGATTTCGGCGCCGGGTATTCCCAACTCGATCGCGTGCTGGCCTTGCAGCCGGACATTCTCAAGCTCGATATGCGCCTGTTCCAGGCCGCGGCGCGCGGCGGTCCCAGCAGCGAAGTGGTCAAGGCCCTGGCGCAAATGGCGGAAAAGACCGGCTGCTGGATCATCGCCGAAGGCGTGGAAACCGAGGCCGAGCTGAATTTCGCCCTGGAATGCGGCTCGCGTTACGTCCAGGGTTATCTGTTCGCCAAGGCCGAACTGGACTTCTTTGCCACCGATGCCTTTGTCGCCCGCTTCGCCGAACTGCGCGAGCGTTATGTGCAGCAGAAGCTGGCCGAGCGCGCGCGCCTGATGAACCTGCGCCAGCAACTGGGCGGGCTCATGGCCACACTGCAGAGCTGGGCCCAGGGCCAGGCACCGCTCAGCCAGTTGCCACGGCCCGACGGTTACCCCTGGCTGCTGCGTTTCTACCAGTGCGATCGCCACGGCACCCAGCTCACGCCCAATCTGGAATGGCGCCACAATGCCTGGCAGGCCGACAGCAGCTACCTGGGCCACAACTGGTCCTGGCGGCCCTACTTCTATCACCTGCTGGCCGAAGGCTGGGACGAGCGCCGTCTGATCCTTTCCAGCACCTATCGCGACGCCACCAGCAACCAGTATTGCCTGACCGCCGGGCAATTCTTCGGCAACGGCCAGCGGCTGCTGCTGATCGACATCGACGCCGCCGGCCTATAAGGTTTGCCTGCACAGGTTTACTTGCACAGTTTTGCTTGCAGGCCAGCACACTAAACGGGAAGCTGGGGCATCAGTCACCGACGGAGAGCCCCGCCTTGGATTGGCACACCCTGCTTACCCGCGAACGTCTCGGGAAATCGCTGCACAGCCCTGAAGAACTGGGCCGCAGCCCCTTCCACAAAGACCACGACCGCATCATCTTCTCCGGAGCCTTCCGGCGCCTGGGGCGCAAGACCCAGGTCCACCCGGTGACCAGCAACGACCATATCCACACCCGCCTGACCCACTCGCTGGAAGTCAGTTGTGTCGGTCGCTCCCTGGGTATGCGCGTCGGTGAAACCCTGCGCGATGCCCTGCCCGACTGGTGCGAACCGAGCGACCTGGGCATGGTCGTGCAATCGGCCTGCCTGGCCCATGACATCGGCAACCCGCCGTTCGGCCATTCCGGCGAGGACGCCATTCGCCACTGGTTCCAGCAGGCGGCCGGGCGCGGCTGGCTGGACGGCATGAGCGTGGCCGAAGGCAATGACTTCCTCAATTTCGAAGGCAACGCCCAGGGCTTCCGGGTCCTGACCCAGCTGGAATATCACCAGTTCGAAGGCGGCACCCGCCTGACCTACGCCACCCTCGGCACCTACCTCAAGTACCCGTGGACGGCGCGCCACGCCGATTCCCTGGGCTACAAGAAACACAAGTTCGGCTGCTACCAGAGCGAACTGCCGATCCTCGAGCAGATCGCCCACAAGCTCGGCCTGCCACAGTTGGAGGAACAACGCTGGGCGCGCCACCCGCTGGTCTACCTGATGGAGGCCGCCGACGATATCTGCTACGCCCTGATCGACCTGGAAGACGGCCTGGAAATGGACCTGCTCGAGTATGCCGAGGTCGAGTCCCTGTTGCTCGGCCTGGTGGGCGACGACCTGCCGGAAACCTATCGGCAACTCGGGCCGCAGGACTCCCGTCGACGCAAGCTGGCGATCCTGCGCGGCAAGGCCATCGAACACTTGACCAACGCCGCGGCCAGGGCCTTCGTCGAGCAACAGGACGCACTGCTGGCCGGGACCCTGCCTGGGGATCTGGTCGAGCATATGCATGGCCCGGCCAAACGCTGCGTGCTCAACGCCAAGGACATCGCCCGCAAGAAAATCTTCCAGGACAAGCGCAAGACCCTCCACGAGATCGGCGCCTACACCACCCTGGAAATCCTCTTGAACGCCTTCTGTGGCGCGGCCCTGGAACAACACGGCGGACGCACGCCGTCGTTCAAGCATCGGCGCATCCTCGACCTGCTCGGCAACAGCGCCCCCCGGCCCGAGTGGCCGCTGCACAGCTCGTTCCTGCGGGTGATCGACTTCATCGCCGGCATGACCGACAGCTACGCCAGTGAAATGGCCCGGGAAATGACCGGTCGCTCCAGCCCGGTATAAACCCCAGCCGCCCGCCCCTGATCAGGGCGGGCTGTCTAGCGAGATAAAACCTACATCGGCGAGAGAATGAACTGATTGATCATGGTTTCGACCCACTGAAATAATTGCTTTCCTCTTATGTCTGCCGCCCACACTCAAGCTGACCTGCCATTCAACAAGCGCCCGATTCCAGGCATATTTTCCTACACAGCGCCTATCTATGTAGCCTTGTCCCGAGCCGACAGGTCGCCCGGAAAACACCATGCCCAAACACAACTTACGCGTGTTGCTGGTAGAGGATCACCCCTTTCAACTGGCCGCCACCCAGAGCCTGCTCAACAGCTATGGCTTCCACGCCCTGACGCCGACGCTCAACGCCCGGGAAGCCATGAGTGCATTGAACTCGGCGCACGCCCCGTTCGACCTGATGTTGTGCGACCAGTGCCTGCCGGACGTCCTCGGGCTGGACCTGATCGAAACCGCCTGCCGCAGCGGCATGATCAAACAGGCGATCCTGCTCAGCAGCCTCAGCAGCGAAGAACTCGCGGCCCTCAGCGCCCTCGCGCTGGAGCGACGGCTGCCCTTGCTCGGCTGCCTGAGCAAACCGCTGAACGGCCCGGACCTGCAGAGCGCCCTGGGCCTGGATCGCTACCCGCATGAGGTACGCGGCCCTGCCGAGCCCTAGCCATCGCCGAGCCTCATCCCGGCGCGCCGACGTGACCTGCCCCCCTGCCCCGACTCCGCCCCGGGGGCGGCAATGGCAAAAACATGCCTACCAGCAAGTAGGACATTTCCCAAAACATTATAAGAATTTATAAAGCATCAACCATTCCGTATAACCACCCCATTCAATACTGAACGGCTCTTCCCTTTCAAACTTGCGTCATGCGTAAGTCGAAACCCTATTTAAAGTAGGAATATTCCTATACTACCTCTGTAGGGCCTTCCCTTCATGCGCCCGCTTGTCCAACTGAGCTAAGGTTCGCGCTTTCCAAACAGCTCGTATGGGACTTTATTATGAACTCGGTTTTTATCGTCGACGACCACCCCGTTGTCCGCCTGGCCATCAGGATATTGTTGGAACAAGAAGATTGTTATGAAATAGTCGGGGAAACCGATAACGGTGTCGACGCGATGCAAATGGTCCGCGAATGCATGCCGGACCTGGTGATCCTCGATATCAGTATCCCCAAACTCGACGGCCTGGAGGTGCTGGCCCGCTTCAATGCAATGAATTCGCCGCTCAAGACCCTGGTGCTGACGGCGCAGACGCCCAACCTGTTCGCCATGCGCTGCATGCAGTCCGGCGCCTCGGGTTATGTCTGCAAGGCCGAAGACTTGAGCGAGTTGCTGAGTGCGATCAAGGCGGTACTGTCCGGCTATAATTATTTCCCAAGCCAGGCGTTGATCGGTGCTCGAAAAGAGGGGCCGGAGAATCCGGAGATCGAACTCTTCAAACTCGTCAATGATCGGGAACTGATGGTCCTGCAATTGTTTGCCCAGGGCCGGACCAACAAGGAAATCGCCAAGGGTATGTTTCTCAGCAACAAGACCGTCAGTACCTACAAGAAAAGACTTATGCAAAAACTCAAGGCCAAATCCCTGGTAGAGCTTATCGAGATGGCCAAACGCAACGCGGTAGTGTGAGAAAACCAATGCCCATGCGCATAAAGGACTATCTGATGGTGATCACAGGCTTGTGCCTGTGCCTGTCAGCGCTTGCAGAGACCCCGGGTATCACCCACTTCTCATTACTCAGCCGTTCAAGCGCCAGCCACATGGAGGTCGTGCTGGACAAGGAGCAACGGCGCTGGGTCGAGGACAAGCGCGAGCTGGTGCTCGGCACCTCCGCCCCGGACTACCCGCCTTTCGACATGACCGTCAGCGGCCATGACTATGAAGGCATCACCGCCGACTACGCCGGTATCCTGGCCAAGGCCCTGGGCCTGCCAATCAAGGTGCAGAGCTTTGCCACCCGCGAAGCCGCCATCAGTGCCCTCGAACAAGGCCGGATCGACCTGCTCGGCAGCGCCAACGGCTTCGAGGCGGTGAACAAGAACATCGCGCTGTCGACCCCCTACGCCATCGACCAGCCGGTGCTGGTCACCCGTGAAAACGAAACCCGCGCCCTGAGCGATGGCCTGGCGGGCATGCGCCTGAGCATGGTCTACCACTACCTGCCACTGGACGAGATCAAGAGCCTTTATCCCAACGCCACGCTGCAGTTCTACCCGTCCTACCTGAACGCGCTCAACGCCGTGGCGTTCGACCAGGCCGACGTGTTTCTCGGCGACACCATCTCGACCCACTACCTGATCAACAAGGGCTATTTGCGCAATGTGAAAATGGCCAACTTCGGCAAGCACGAGGCCTACGGCTTCAGCTTTGCCGTGCGCGGTGACAACGCCGCCCTGCTGGGCGCCGTCAACGCCACCCTGAAGGCGATCCCCACCAGCGAGCGCGAGAGTATCGCCCACCGCTGGAGCGCCGGCAGCGACATCCTGCTGACCGACCACAAGCTGCAACTGACCGCGCGCGAAGAACGCTGGATCAAGGAGCACCCGGTGGTCCGCGTGGTGGTCAACGAAGCCCTGGCGCCGATCACCTTCTTCGATGCCGACAACAGTTTCCGTGGCGTCACCGCCGACCTGCTGGAACTGATCCGCCTGCGCACCGGCCTGCGTTTCGACGTGCAGCGCTCGCGCAGCCTGGACGACATGATCAACCGGATCAAAAACGACCAGGCCGACATTATCGCCGCCGTCAGCCCGACCAATGAACGCGAGAACATCCTGCATTTCAGCCGGCCGTACATGGAGAACTCGTTCGTGCTGCTGACGGCCAAGGGCCGCGACAACGTCAACAACCTCGACCAGATGCAGGGCCGGCGCCTGGCGGTGATCCGCGGCAACCCGCTGATCGACTACCTGCGCAGCGATTTCCCGCAGATCAAGCTGATTGAAACCGACGACAGCCTCAAGGCGGTCGAACTGCTCGCCCAGGGCCAGGCGGAAGGCGCGGTGAGTTCGCTGGTGATCGCCAACTACCTGATCGCCTCGCAAACCTTCGACGACAAGCTGCAGATCAGCGCGACCATCGGCACCCAGCAGGCGATCTTCGCCCTGGCCACTGCCCGTGGGGCCACGGAGCTGGGCTCGATTCTCGACAAGGCGCTGCTGAGCATCGCCCCGGACGAACTGGGCATCATCAACAGTCGCTGGCGCGGCTACACACCATCGTCCGAGAGCTACTGGCGCAACTACCATCGGCTGATCCTGCAGATCGTCATGGGGGCCGGCGCGCTGCTGCTGCTCTCGCTGGGCTGGAACGCCTACATGCGCCGGCAGATCCGACAACGGCAACTGGCCGAGCGGGCCCTGAGCGACCAGTTCGAATTCATGCGCGCGCTGGTCAACGGCACCCCGCACCCGATCTATGTGCGTGATCGCGAAGGCTTGTTGCAGACCTGCAACGACAGCTACCTGCAAGCCTTCTCGACCAAGCTCGAGGATGTGATCGGCAAGCGGGTCATGGACGCCTACCAGGGCAACGCCTTCGAGGCCCGGGAATACCAGGCCGACTACCAGCGGGTGATGGACGAAGGCACGGCGCAGATCTGCGACCGCACCCTGCATATCGGCGACCGCCGGATGACCATCTATCACTGGATCCTGCCCTACCGTAACTCCCTGGGCGAGGTGCAGGGCATCATCGGCGGCTGGATCGACATCAGCGAACGCCGCGAACTGTTCGAAGAACTGCGCGCGGCCAAGGACCAGGCCGACAGCGCCAACCGGGCCAAGAGCACCTTCCTGGCAACCATGAGCCACGAAATCCGCACACCGATGAACGCGGTGATCGGCATGCTAGAACTGACCCTCAAGCGCGCGGACCAGGGCCACCTCGATCGCCCCGCCATCGAAGTCGCCTACAACTCGGCCAAGGACCTGCTGGAACTGATCGGCGATATCCTCGATATCGCCCGCATCGAGTCCGGTCGCCTGAGCCTGTCCCCCGAGCGGGTAAACCTCGGCGAACTGGTGGAATCGGTGGTCCGGGTCTTCGATGGCCTGGCACGGCAGAAACAGCTGGACCTGGTGGTGCAGCTGCCTGAACGCCAGGACATCGGCGACATCCTGATCGATCCCCTGCGCTTCAAGCAGATCCTGTCCAACCTGATCAGCAATGCCATCAAGTTCACCGAGCAGGGCCAGGTCACCATCTCGTTGCAGATGCAGCCCACCGCGGTGGCGCAACGGACGAACATGACCCTGACCGTCCAGGACAGCGGCATCGGCATCAGCGCCGCCGATCAGGCCCGGCTGTTCGAGCCCTTTGTACAGGCCGACAACTCCGGCCACCTGGCCCGTAGCGGCGCCGGCCTGGGCCTGGTGATCTGCCGCAGCCTGTGCGAAATGATGGGTGGCACCCTGAGCCTGTCCAGCGTGCCGGGCGAAGGCACCCGAGTGGTGGTGGCCCTGGAACTGGACTGCCTCGAAGCCACTCAAGGCACCGCCCGGCGCGATCCGGAACTGACCCCGGCGCTGCAGGCGCTGAATGTCCTGGTGGTGGACGACCACCCGGCCAACCGCCTGTTGATGTGCCAGCAACTGGGCTTTCTCGGCCACTCGTTCAGCACCGCACAGAATGGTGCAACCGGTTTGCAGGCCTGGAAAGACGGGCATTTCGACCTGGTGATCGTCGACTGCAACATGCCCGTCCTGAACGGCTACGAGATGACCCGCCGCCTGCGCGAACATGAAGCCCGCCATGACCTCCCGGCCTGCGCGGTGTTCGGTTTCACCGCCAACGCCCAGCCCGAGGAACGCACCCGCTGCAAGGAAGCCGGCATGAACGACTGCCTGTTCAAGCCCATCAGCCTGACCACCCTCAACCAGAAACTCGCCGACGTCACGCCGCGCCCGCGTCCGAGCCAGGCCGCCTTCAGCCTCGACGGCCTGCACGCCCTGACCGGGGGCGAGCCGCTGCTGATGCGTCGCTTGATCGACGAGCTGCTGAGCAGTTGCCAGGCGGACCGCGAGGAACTGCTCGGACTGCCCATCAGCGGTGACCTGGTCCCCCTCATCGACATGGCCCACAAGATCAAGGGCGCGGCGCGGATCGCCCAGGCCAACGCGTTGGTGGAACACTGCGAAATCCTGGAAAAGCAATGCCAGGAGGACGCTCCAAGACCGCAGATCGAAAGCGCCCGGCAGGCGATTGTGCAGGCCTTGCTCGAACTCGAAACGGCCTTGCGCGAGCACACCGGCCCGCCGCCTGAAAAAATGCCCGGCCAGGAGCACACCTGACAGCGGACATTGGCTATCCTTGGGCGCTGAGCACGGCCCCATCACCCAGGGAGATCAGCGATGCCCCGTCCCATGCAACGCGAAAGACGCCGGCTGGCGCTGCACGTGCACATCAGTATCCTGTTCACCTGCCTGCTGCTGTTGACCGGCACCCTGCTGGGACTGTTCAACTACCGGCAAACCACGCAGATCATTCTCGCCAGCAGCGAAAAGCTCTTCGGCAGGGTTCGCGACGATGTACAGCTGGATCTGCTGCACACCTACCAGCCGATTCGTCATCTGCTGAGCCTGCTGGCCATCGATGATCGCACCCAGGCCCTTACGCTTGGGCAACGGCTGGCGCTGCTCAAGCCCTTCACCCAGGCCCTGAACGACAACCCGAACCTGGCATCGCTGTACCTCGGTTACGCCGATGGCGACTTCTTCATGGTCCGGCCGCTGCGCGACAGCGCCCTGCGCGCCTATTTCAAGGCACCGGAGAACGCCGCCTTCCAGGTCTGGAGTATCGAGCGCGACCCCGGCGTCGCGGGGGTCAAGTCCGAATCATTGTTCTACGACGCGGCCCTGCAACTGATCAGCCGCCAGGACAATCACCGCGAAGCCTACGATCCCCGCGTACGTTCCTGGTTCAACAGCGCCCTGAAGGACAGCGACCAGATCACCACCGCGCCCTACCTGTTTTTCTCCACCCACAATGTCGGCACCACCCTCGCCCGGCGCGGCAGCGCCAACGTGGTGATCGCCGCCGACCTGACCCTGGCGGATCTTTCCGCGACCCTGGACAAACACAAGGTCACGCCTTCGACCGAAATCATCCTGTTCGATGAACACGACAATGCCGTGGCCTATCCCGACTACGCCCGGCTGATCGGCCACAGCAGCGACGCACGGTTGCCCCGGGTCCAGGACCTGAGCCCGATCCTGCGACGCTTCATGGAACCGGGCAGCAGCACCGAGCACCACCTGGACAGCGCGCAACGGCAATGGATAGTCGCCCGTACGCAACTCGCCGAAGGCGGGCCCAAGGGCCTGCAACTGGCCCTGCTGGTCCCGGAAGACGAACTCCTGGCGGACGCCTACCGGATCCGCTGGCAAGGCGCGCTGATCACCCTGGCCACCCTGCTGCTGTGCCTGCCCCTGGGCTGGCTGACGTCCAGGCTGCTGGTCAAGCCGCTGCACGCCCTGGTACAGGAGGCCGATGCGATTCGCAGCTTCAACTTCAACCACCCGGCGACACCGCGCTCGCCGGTGCTGGAAGTCGACCGGCTGGCGACCTCGATGACCCGCATGAAGCAGACCCTGGCGAGCTTCTTCGAAATCGCCTCCAGCCTCTCGGCGCAAACCCGCTTCGATCCCCTGCTGCAACGGGTGCTCGAGGAAACGCTGAAAATCGCCCAGGCCCGCGCCGGGCTGATCTACCTGCTGGACAGCGACAGCCGCCAGCTGGAAGCCCATGCCCTGATCATCGATGGTGTCCAGCAGGATCCCCGGCACTTCGATATCCGCGGTGCAGCCGAGGCTGACGAACAGCGCCCGGACTGGCTCAAGGCACTGGACCGGCAGGACAACGTGGTCGCCACCCTCGGCTTCGAGCAGGCGGCCGACTTGCAAAAGGTCATGCTCGCCCTGGAGAGCCCGCGGATTCACCTGATCGGCATCCGCTTGCACAACCGCCATGGCGAAACCGTCGGCGTCCTCGCCCTGCTGCTGCCCGACAGTGGCACCGAGACCGATATGGAGAACCTGCAGCCGGACCGCATCGCCTTTATCAGCGCCATTTCCGGCACCGCGGCCGCCTGCATCGAAAGCCAGCGCCTGCAAGCCCGGCAGAAACAACTGCTGGACGCGTTCATCCAGTTATTGGCCGGCGCCATCGATGCCAAGAGTCCTTACACCGGCGGCCACTGCCAACGGGTGCCGGTGCTGACGCTGATGATCGCCGAGGCCGCCGCGGCCAGCCAGACACCGGCGTTCAAGGGCTACCAACCCAGCGAAGACGAATGGGAGGCGCTGCATGTCGCTGCCTGGCTGCATGACTGCGGCAAGGTCACCACCCCCGAATACGTGGTCGACAAGGCCACCAAGCTGGAAACCCTGTACGACCGCATTCACGAAATACGCACCCGCTTCGAAGTGCTCAAGCGCGATGCCTGGGTCGACTATTGGCAAGGTCGGGCGCTGGGTGGCGACGAACCGGTCTTGAGCGAGGTGCGTGACGCCAGCCTCAAAGCACTCGACGAGGATTTCGCCTTTGTCGCCCACTGCAACCTGGGCGGCGAGGCCATGGCCGAAGCCGACCTGGAACACCTGCAGCGGATTGCCCAACGCACCTGGACCCGCACGCTGGACGATCGTCTCGGGGTGTCCTGGGAAGAAAAGCTCCGCCAGGAACGCAGCCCGGCCGCGCCCCTGCCGGCCACCGAATCGCTGCTGGCGGACAAGCCCGAGCATCTGTTCGAACGCAACGAGGCCGAACTGATCCCCGCCGACAATCGCTGGGGCTTTCAGCTCGACGTGCCGCCCTACAAGTTCAATCGGGGGGAGTTGTACAACCTGAGCATTACCCGCGGCACGCTGACCCGCGAAGAGCGCTACATCATCAACCATCACATGGTGCAGACCATCCTGATGCTCGATCAACTGCCGTTTCCCGGGCACCTGACCGCCGTGCCGGAGATCGCCGGCGGCCACCACGAGAAAATGGACGGCACCGGTTACCCCAAGCGCCTGAAGCGCGAACAGATGAGCCTGCCGGCGCGGATGATGGCGATTGCCGATATCTTCGAGGCGCTGACCGCCGCCGATCGCCCGTACAAAAAGGGCAAGACCCTGAGCGAAGCGCTGGGCATCATGGCCGGCATGTGCCGCGACGCCCATATCGACCCGCAATTGTTCGAGCTGTTTATCCGTGAGGAAATCTACCTGGCGTACGCCCGGCAACACGTCCTGCCCCAGCAGATCGACACGGTGGATGCCGAGTCGCTGCTGGAAAAGGCCGGTCTGGGCGCCTGAGTCGCCTCAGCAGTCGGTCAGGCGCAGGAAGATCGCTGCCAGGTGTTCGATCCCGGCCTGGTCTTCGAGGGTGAAGCGGGCCAGGCTCGGGCTGTCCAGGTCGAGCACGCCGATCAGGCGGCCGTCCTTGACCAGTGGCACCACCAGCTCGCTGTTCGAGGCGCTGTCGCAGGCGATATGCCCGGCAAACGCATGCACGTCTTCGACCCGCTGGGTTTCCCGGGTGGCCGCGGCGGTGCCGCAGACGCCCCGGCCGAAGGGGATTCGCACGCAGGCGATCTGCCCCTGGAACGGCCCAAGGACCAGTTCCTCATGGCGATTGAGGTAGAAACCGGCCCAATTCAGGTCATCCAGCTGATTGAACAGGAAGGCCGAGAACTGCGCGGCATTGGCGATGAAATCCCGCTCGTCCGCCAGCAACGATTCCAGCTGTGCGTGCAACAGACCATAGCCCTCGAGGCCGGCCCCGGTGTTCTGCAAATCGATCATGGTGCCTGCTCCAACAACTTCAAACCCACCCAATAACGCGCAAACTGATAGGCGCAGCGACCGTTGCGATTGCCGCGTCCGGTGGCCCAGCGCACCGCCTGGATATCCAGCGCCTCGTCGCGCTGCCAGGCCAGGCCGGCCTTGAGCGCCAACTCGCCGATCCAGTGTTCGACAACACTGAGGAAGTGCTCCTGGGTAAAGGGATAGAACGACAGCCACAGGCCGAAACGATCGGACAGGGCAATCTTGTCCTCCACCGCTTCGCTGGGGTGCAGCTCGCCGTCGACGCGCTTCCAGTTTTCGTTGTCGCTCTCTTTCTCGGGCACCAGGTGCCGGCGGTTCGAGGTGGCGTAGAGCAGGACATTGTCCGGGGCCTGTTCGAGGGAACCGTCGAGCACACTCTTGAGCACACGGTAGTCGCCTTCACCGGCCTCGAAGGACAGGTCATCGCAGAACAGCACGAAACGCTGGGGCAGCTTTTGCAACTGCTCCACCACCCGCGGCAGGTCGGCCAGGTGATCGCGCTCGATCTCGATCAGGCGCAAACCGGCCTTGGCATGTTCGGCGAGCAAGGCGCGCACCAACGAGGACTTGCCGGTGCCGCGCGAACCCCAGAGCAAGGCATGGTTGGCGGGCAGGCCGTCGATGAACTGGCGGGTGTTGCGCGCCAGTTGCTCGCGTTGCTTGTCGACGCCGATCAGGTCGGACAAACGCATGTCCAGGCTGACCTCCAGCGGCAACAGATAACCGCTGCGCCCTTCACGCTGCCAGCGGGCCGCCAGGCAGCCGTTCCAGTCGATGGCCTGGCGCGGTGCCGGCAACAGGGGTTCAAGACGGGCGAGCACCGCATCGGCACGCTCAAGAAAGGCATTCAATCGAGAATCCACGACGTTTCCTCAGGCAAGTTCATACGATGATGTCGCGTTGGCGCCGCCGGGCGCCTGCAAGCTCTGGCAGACTGCACACCGCGCGTATCGAATCCCCCACTGCCGGTGCACGCATCGAATCAGCTATGCTTGCCGGGCGAAGGGAAAGGAAAGTGGTACACCACCCCATGGATATAAAGTTCACCCACCGCTTGTCCTACAAACAAGCCCGGTTGACGGTGCTGGTCGGCTTCATTCTGGGAACACTGCTCAGTCTGCTGCAAATCGGCATCGATTATGCCAGCGAAAGCGCCTCGATCAACCGTGAAATCCTTTCCCTGCTGGAAATCAGCCACAACCCGGCATCGAGGATCGCCTACAACATCGACGCCGAACTGGCGCAGGAACTGGCCCTTGGCCTGCTGCACTCGCCGGCGGTGTTGCGCGCGCAGTTGATCGACAACAACAATATGGTCCTGGCCAGCGTCGAGCGACCGCGCCAGGAAGGCAGCTATCGGATGATCAGCGATTGGCTGTTCGGCTCTGATCGCACCTTCGAAGACCGGCTTTATCTCAGCCATCTGCCAGACGAATCCCTGGGCACCCTGCACCTTGATATCGACACCTACACCTTCGGTATCCGCTTCCTGCATCGGGCCGAGATCACCCTGCTCAACGGTTTTGTCCGCAGCCTGATCCTCACCATCATCCTTCTCGTGCTGTTCTATACGATGCTGACCAAACCCCTGGTGCGGGTGATCGAGGCGCTCAGCAGCAGCACCCCGGGCCAGTCGAAACAGGCGCGCCTGGCCTTTCCCCCCGGCCATGAACACGATGAAATCGGCGTACTGGTCAAGGTCGCCAACCAGCAATTCGAAAACATGGGCACCGAGATCCAGCAGCGGCGCAGCGCCGAAAACCGCCTGACCGACTACCTCGGCCAGTTGGAGAATATCGTCTCGGCGCGCACCACCGAACTCAAGGCCAGCAACGCGCGTCTGAGCCAATCCAACGAGGAACTGGAAGTGGCGCGCCGCACGGCCCTGGACATGGCCCAGGCCCGTTCGGCATTCCTGGCCAACATGAGCCATGAAATCCGCACGCCCCTGAACGGCCTGCTGGGCATGATCGCGCTGTCCCTGGACAGCCAGCTGAACGCCGAGCAACGCCAGCAATTGTCGATTGCCCACGACTCCGGCAAGGTCCTGGTGGAGTTGCTCAACGATATCCTCGACCTGTCGAAATTCGACGCCGGCCAGTTGGAGCTGGAACGCATCCCCTTCGACCTCGGCGCCCTGGTCGAGGACACCGCCAACCTGCTCTCGCAAAACGCCGCCCCCAGCGTCGAACTGGCCTGCCTGATCGACCCGCAATTCCCGGCCCTGGTGCTGGGCGACCCGACGCGGGTGCGGCAGATTGTCAGCAACCTGTTGTCCAACGCGTTGAAGTTCACCCGCTTCGGCCGCGTCGATGTGCGCCTGAGTGCTCGCGACAACGGCGTGCGCATCGAAGTCTGCGACACCGGCATCGGCATCGCCCAGGAGGCCCAGGCCAAGATCTTCCAGCCCTTCACCCAGGCCGGCGCCGGCATTACCCGCCAGTACGGCGGCACCGGCCTGGGGCTGACCCTGACCTACAACCTGTGCGAGGCCATGAAAGGCAGCCTGACGATCAATTCCGAAGTCGGTTTCGGCAGCCAGTTCTGTGCCGAACTGCCCTTGCCCGGGCACACGCCGGCCGCGACACCGCGACGCCTCACCGGCAAGGTCATCGCCGTGACGTCGAGCACCAGCGGCCTGAGCGAATTGCTCAGCCACCAATTGCCGGTCTGGGGCCTGGACTACCAGCGCTACGGGCTGGACGACAGCCTGGCGGGGGTCAGCCCCGACCTGTTGATCACCGACTGCCCGGAATGCCTGTTCGGCCTGCGGCCGGCGATCAGCGCGCCGATCCTGCTGGTCACCGCCTATGGCAACTTCATGCCCACCGAACAGGCCAACGCCCTCACCCCGCTGCAGCAACAGGCCCGGCCGCTGGCGCGCAACGCGCTGTACCAGACACTGGCGCGCATCCTGCTGCCCGATGACCCGGCCGAGCTGAACGTGCAGCCGCGGGACAACCAGCCGCTACGCCGGGCCCGGATCCTGTTGGTGGAGGACAATCCGGTCAATCAGCTGGTGGCCAAGGGCATGCTCGGCAAGCTCGGCTGCGAAGTAACGGTGGCCGCCCATGGCGGCGAGGCGCTGAGCCAACTGGAACAGCAGGTGTTCGACCTGGTGCTGATGGATTGCAATATGCCCGTCATGGACGGCTACGAAGCCAGTCGGCAGATTCGCCGCAGCGGGCGCTGGCCGAACCTGCCGATCGTGGCGCTGACGGCCAACGCCATGCCCGAGGAACGTGAACGCTGCCGGGCCGCGGGCATGAGCGACTACCTGGCCAAGCCCTTCCGCCGAGAAGAGCTGATCGCCCTGCTCGAACAGTGGGTACCGGCTACAGCGGCATGAGTTGGGTCAGTAACTGGTCGAGACCGTCGCGCAGTTCATCCAGCCGGGTCAGATCGAGACCACTGTCGCAAAGCAGGCGTGCCTTGATCGGCAGCACCTGCGCGCGCAGAGCCACTCCGGCGGGACTCAGGCTCAGGTGCACTTCACGCTCGTCGAGGGCTGAACGCCGGCGCTGCACCAAGGCCATCTGCTCAAGGCGCTTGAGCAGTGGCGTCAGCGTCCCCGAGTCCAGCAGCAGGCGCTCACCGAGGGCCTTGACCGTCGGTTGCGCCGGTGCGCCGTCATGCCACTCCCACAGCACCAGCATCGCCAGGTACTGCGGATAGGTCAGGCCCAACTGTTCCAGCATCGGCTTGTAGCCTCGAATCACCGCCCGTGAAGCGGCGTAGAGCTTGAAGCAGAGCTGGGAGTCAAGGCTCAGCGAATCGCTGGACAGGTCGTTCATTTAAGCAGGGCTTCGATCTCGCGGGTGAGGTTCTCGGGCTTGGTGGTGGGCGCGAAACGCTTCACCAGACGGCCGTCCTTGCCGATCAGGAACTTGGTGAAGTTCCACTTGATGCCCTGGGACCAGAGCAACCCCGGCGCGCGTTTCTTCAACTGGACGAACAGCGGGTGGGCGCCGTCGCCGTTGACGTCGATCTTCTTGAACAGCGGGAAACTGACGCCGTAGTTCAGCTCGCAGAACTCGGAAATCGCCCCTTCGTTACCCGGCTCCTGCTTGCCGAACTGGTTGCAGGGGAAACCGAGGACGACCAGCCCCTGGTCCTTGTAGGACTGCCAGAGTTGCTCAAGCCCTTTGTACTGAGGGGTAAAACCGCATTTGCTGGCGGTGTTGACCACCAGGATCGCCTTGCCGGCGAAGTCGCCCAGGGTCTTTTGCTCACCCTTGATGGTGGTGCAAGGGATGTTCAGCAGGTTATCGCTCATGACAGTTCCTCCAATGAATGTCGAACAAGATAGCGAGCAATTGAATTGCACACAATCTAATAACCGGGGTGGATGGAGCTTTATAAGCCACGACCACACAGACTCCCCCGCCGGGCTTGGCGCGGGCCCTGAATTCCGGGACACCGCGCAAGAACCGGACTCAGCCCCGCGGCACCAGATCCAGGCACACGGAGTTGATGCAGTAGCGCAAACCGGTCGGCGGCGGACCGTCGGGAAACACATGGCCCAGGTGCGCGTCGCATTTGGCGCAGACCACTTCGGTGCGGATCATGCCGTGGCTGATATCGCGGATCTCGACCATCGCGCTGTCGCCGATGGGCTGGTAGAAGCTCGGCCAGCCGCAGCCGGAGTCGAACTTGGCGCGGGAATCGAACAGCGGCTCATTGCAGCAGATGCAGTGATAGACCCCGTCAGTTTTAGTGCCGTTGTATTTGCCGGAAAACGGCCGCTCCGTGCCTTTGAGCCGGCACACGTTGTACTGCTCCGGGTCGAGCATGGCGCGCCATTCGTCCAGGGTTTTTTCCAACTTTTCCATCGTCACACCTCGGCGGCTGAAAAACCCCGATCTGTATCTTTTCCACGGATCGGGTGGCACGTATGATTGCGCCTCGTCAAACGCCAGTCTGGCACCCGCGTCCGACGCATTCAAACGGATTTTCCAAGCCGGCGGCCGGGGACCATGGGACGAGGTGAAAACGCAGTATTGCCATAGCGGCCTCGACGAGACCGCCTGGATCGTCCATTTTCAGGATTACATCGCCATGCAGGTCAGCAAATCGAACAAGCTCGCCAACGTCTGCTACGACATTCGCGGCCCGGTGCTCAAGCACGCCAAACGCCTGGAAGAGGAAGGCCATCGCATCCTCAAGCTGAACATCGGCAACCCGGCGCCCTTCGGTTTCGAAGCCCCGGACGAAATACTCCTGGACGTGATCCGCAACCTGCCGACCGCACAGGGCTACAGTGACTCCAAGGGGCTGTACAGCGCCCGCAAGGCGGTCATGCAGTACTACCAGCAGAAGCAGGTCGAAGGTGTCGGCATCGAAGACATCTACCTGGGCAATGGCGTGTCCGAACTGATCGTGATGTCCATGCAGGCCCTGCTCAACAATGGCGACGAAGTACTGATCCCGGCACCGGACTACCCGCTGTGGACCGCCGCCGTGAGCCTGGCCGGCGGCAACCCGGTGCACTACCTGTGCGACGAACAGGCCAACTGGTGGCCGGACCTGGCCGATATCAAGGCCAAGATCACCCCCAATACCAAGGCCCTGGTGATCATCAACCCGAACAATCCGACGGGCGCGGTGTATTCCAAGGAGGTGCTGCTGGGCATGCTCGAACTGGCCCGCCAGCACAACCTCGTGGTTTTTTCCGACGAGATCTACGACAAGATCCTCTACGACGATGCCGTACACGTCTGCACCGCATCCCTGGCGCCGGACCTGCTGTGCCTGACCTTCAACGGCCTGTCCAAGTCCTACCGGGTCGCGGGCTTCCGCTCCGGCTGGGTGGCGATCTCCGGTCCCAAGCACAATGCCCAGAGCTATATCGAAGGCATCGACATCCTGGCCAACATGCGCCTGTGCGCCAACGTGCCGAGCCAGCACGCGATCCAGACCGCCCTCGGCGGCTACCAGAGCATCAACGACCTGGTGCTGCCGGCCGGTCGCCTGCTGGAACAACGCAACCGCACCTGGGAACTGCTCAACGACATTCCCGGCGTCAGCTGCGTGAAACCCATGGGCGCGCTCTACGCCTTCCCGCGGATCGACCCGAAAGTCTGCCCGATTCTCAACGACGAGAAGTTCGTCCTCGACCTGCTGATCTCGGAAAAGCTGCTGGTGGTCCAGGGCACCGCGTTCAACTGGCCATGGCCCGATCACTTCCGCGTGGTCACCCTGCCACGGGTGGATGACCTGGAACAGGCCATCGGGCGCATCGGTTCGTTCCTGAAAACCTACCGCCAGTAATTTCCTACACTTTCCTGCGACTCATCCGAGAGTCGCAGGAAAGCGCTTTGCCCCCATTTCTTTTTGTATGTCTTTGCGTCAGCATGCCGCCGGCCAGGGAACCTCTCTCATTGCCAGCACATCCCCCGGTTTCAAAGGGGCGTGCGGCGTTGCAACGCCTCGAAAACCCAAGCCCTCCATTAGGAAATGACTGGCAAGCGGCTAGAATCAAGCTGTAGGACACAGTTTGAAATAGTCACCCGGTTGAATAGGTCGCAGCTGCACCTTATATACCCCGCATGACGCTACATCTTTAGCTGAGGAGAAACTTTCAACCATGATGCGCATCCTGCTGTTCTTGGCCACTAACCTGGCGGTCGTGCTGATTGCCAGCATCACCCTGAGCCTTTTCGGCTTCAACGGGTTCATGGCGGCCAACGGGGTTGATCTCAACCTCAATCAGCTGCTGGTCTTCTGTGCGGTCTTTGGTTTCGCGGGTTCGCTGTTCTCGTTGTTCATCTCCAAGTGGATGGCGAAGATGAGCACCGGCACCCAGCTCATCACCCAGCCTCGTACCCGCCATGAGCAGTGGCTGCTGCAAACCGTCGAGCAACTGTCCCGCGACGCCGGGATCAAGATGCCCGAGGTGGGTATCTTCCCGGCCTACGAGGCAAACGCCTTCGCCACCGGCTGGAACAAGAACGACGCGCTGGTCGCGGTCAGCCAGGGCCTGCTGGAACGCTTCTCGCCCGATGAAGTGAAGGCCGTGCTGGCCCACGAGATCGGCCACGTAGCCAATGGCGACATGGTCACCCTGGCGCTGATACAGGGCGTGGTGAACACCTTCGTGATGTTCTTTGCGCGGATCATCGGCAACTTTGTCGACAAGGTCATCTTCAAGAACGAAGAGGGCCAGGGTATCGCCTACTATGTGGCGACCATCTTCGCCGAACTGGTCCTGGGTTTTCTGGCCAGCGCCATCGTCATGTGGTTCTCGCGCAAGCGTGAATTCCGCGCCGACGAAGCCGGTGCCAGCCTGGCCGGTACCGCCGCGATGATCGGCGCCCTGCAACGCCTGCGCTCTGAACAGGGCCTGCCGGTGCACATGCCGGATACCCTGAACGCCTTCGGTATCAACGGCGGCCTGAAACAGGGCCTGGCGAAGATGTTCATGAGCCACCCGCCGCTGGAAGAGCGTATCGAAGCCCTCCGTCGTCGCGGCTGATCAGACCTCACAGGCACAACGCAAAGGGCGACGAAAGTCGCCCTTTTGCATTTCCCGCCCCTGATTACAAAACCTTCTCCAGCCGGTAAACCCGCTCATCAAGCCGGGTCACACCAGCTTGGAGAAACTTCCAGCTCTCGCCAAGCACATCCTGTTCATCCTCCACCTGAAGCTGCCACTGCGGCTCCAGCAAGCGCCGGACCTCGCCATCGAGCAAGGCGAACGGCGGCCCGTCGAGCTGGGTCTGATCGTAGTCGAGGGTGATCAACAAGCCCTGGGTGCCCGCCGCCAGTATCCCGCTCAAATGCGCCGCATAACGCTCGCGCATTGGCGCTGGCAAGGCGATCAGCGCCGCCCGGTCATACAGCCCCACACAGTCGGCCACGTCGGCGGCCGTCAAGGCGAAGAAGTCTCCACACCAGAGTTCCAGCGGACCCGCCTCATAGACCATGAACTCACCCTGCCGGCGTATCAGCGGCTTGAGCTGCTGATCGGCAAAAAACGCCTCCACGGCCTTCTCCGACAACTCCACCCCCAGGACACGCAGGCCCTGGGCCGCCAACCACGCCAGATCAAGGCTCTTGCCACACAAGGGCACCAGCACTCGCGCCTCTATCGGCAGTGCCAGGTCGGGCCAGAAGCGCTGCAGATGGGGGTTGACCTGCTCCAGGTGAAAGCCGATCTGGTTGTGTTCCCAACGCTTGTGCCAAAATTCCGGTTGCATAGGTTCACCCTGAAAATTCGATCAAAAAGCACTAAAACTTATATTAGATTTAGATCAATGATCTGATTGAAGATGGCGTCATCTTAAACTTGACGCTCAGGACTTTCATTATGCTCCCCAGCCTGTTCATCTCCCACGGTTCACCCATGCTGGCCCTGGACCCCGGCGCCAGCGGCCCGGCCCTGGCCCGCCTGGCGGCCGAGCTGCCGCGACCGAAGGCCATCGTCATCGTCTCGGCCCACTGGGAAAGCCAGGACCTGCGGGTCAGCAGCAATCCGCAGCCGGAAACCTGGCACGACTTCGGTGGTTTTCCACGGGAACTGTTCGCCGTGCAATACCCGGCACCCGGCGAACCGCAGTTGGCCGCCGAGATTGTCGCCCTGCTCAACGCCGATGGCCTGGCCGCCCGCCTCGATGACCAGCGCCCATTCGACCATGGGGTCTGGGTGCCCCTGTCGCTGATGTACCCGCAAGCCGATATCCCGGTGGTCCAGGTGTCCTTGCCAAGCCGCATGGGCCCTGCCTTGCAAACCCGTATCGGGCATACCCTCAGCGGCCTGCGGGCCCAGGGCATCCTGCTGATCGGCTCCGGCAGCATTACCCATAACCTCGGAGAACTGGACTGGCATGCCGGCCCCGACAGCATCGAGCCGTGGGCCAAGGCCTTCCGCGACTGGATGGTCGACAAACTCGCTGCCGATGACGAAGCCGCCCTGCACGACTACCGCAAACAGGCGCCCTACGCCGTGCGCAGCCACCCCAGTGACGAGCACCTGCTGCCGTTGTATTTCGCCCGTGGCGCCGGTGGCCAGATGAGCATCGCCCACAAGGGGTTCACCATGGGCGCGCTGGGCATGGACATCTATCGCTTCGCCTGACCCCCACCAATCCCCTGTAGGAGCGAGCTTGCTCGCGATAATGGCTCAGGCACCGCGGGGTATCAGATGCCCCGCGTTATCGTTGACGCCCATCGCGAGCAAGCTCGCTCCTACAGCAGGCAAAAAAAATCCCCGAACCAGTCGGGGATTTTTTATCGATCAATCAACCCGGGGGGTTGATCAATCTTCGCGGTAGCGACGCAGCTTGAGCTGCTTGCCCGCCACACGGGTGTCCTTCAGCTTGGTCAGCAGACGCTCCAGACCATCTTCCGGCAGTTCCACCAGGCTGAAGCTGTCACGCACCTGGATGCGACCGATCGCTTCACGGGCCAGGCCACCTTCGTTGAGGATGGCACCCAGCAGGTTCTTGGCGGCGATACCGTCACGCGCACCCAGCGCGGTACGGCAGCGGGCACGGCCTTCGGCCAATGGCACCGGGGCACGACGCTCACGATCGCTACGCTCGGGACGGTCACCGGAACGCTCCGGACGATCGCCACGTGGCGCGTTGTTCGGCACCAGCGGACGCTCTTTCTCGATCGCCGCCAGGGTCAGCGCCTGGCCATTGGTGGCCTTGCGCAGCAGGGCCGCGGCCAGGGCACGCGGGCTGCAACCGATATCGGCGGTCAGGCGATCCAGCAGTTCGCCGTGGGTCGATTCAGCATCGGCTACCAGTGGCGACAGGCTGTTGGTCAGTTTCTTGATGCGCGCATCGAGAACGGCCTGGGCATCCGGCAGGCGGACTTCGGCAACTTTCTGACCGGTTACACGCTCGATCACTTGCAGCATGCGGCGCTCACGTGGAGTCACCAGCAACAGCGCACGACCTTCGCGACCGGCACGGCCGGTACGGCCGATACGGTGAACGTAGGACTCAGGATCGTACGGCATGTCGACGTTGAATACGTGAGTGATACGCGGAACGTCCAGGCCACGAGCAGCAACGTCGGTCGCCACAACGATGTCCAGACGGCCATCCTTGAGGGAGTCGATCACGCGCTCACGCTGGTTCTGGGCGATGTCACCGTTCAGCGCAGCGGCTTTGTAGCCTTTGGCTTCCAGGGCACTGGCCAGGTCCAGGGTCGCTTGCTTGGTGCGCACGAACATGATCAGGGCGTCGAAATCCTCGACTTCCAGCAGGCTCAGCACAGCCGAGGTCTTCTGGTCGGCGTGAACCAACAGGTGAGCCTGTTCGATCGCGGTCACGGTCTGGGTCTTGGTCTGGATCTTGACGTGTTGCGGATCGCGCAGGTGGCGTTCGGCAATGGCGCGGATCGACTGCGGCAGGGTCGCCGAGAACAAAACGGTCTGGCGGGTTGCCGGCAAGGCCTTGAAGATGACTTCCAGGTCGTCCATGAAGCCGAGCTTGAGCATTTCGTCCGCTTCATCGAGAACCAGGTGGTTCACGGTGGCCAGGACTTTTTCGTCACGACGCAGGTGGTCGCACAGACGGCCCGGAGTGGCGACAACAATCTGTGCGCCATTACGGATTGCTTTCAGTTGTGGGCCCATGGGCGCGCCGCCGTAAACGGCCACAACGGTAACGCCCGGCATTTGCTTGGCGTAGGTTTCGAAAGCGGTTGCTACTTGCAACGCCAACTCACGGGTTGGCGCCAGGATCAGGGCTTGCGGTTCGCGCTTAGCAGGATCGATGCGATGCAGGATCGGCAGGGCGAACGCAGCGGTTTTACCCGTACCGGTTTGCGCCTGGCCAATCATGTCGTGGCCGGCCATGATGATCGGGATCGATTGCTGCTGGATAGCCGAAGGCTCTTCGTAGCCAGTCGCGGTGACGGCTGCAAGAATATTCGGATTAAGATTAAAAGCGGCGAAGCCGCCGATTTCCTGGGTCATGGGTCTGCCTCTAAGTGCATCCGCAAAGACCCATGCTCCAAAGCTGCGCATGCCTTGTAAGACTCTGAGAGTCACCCTGGCAGCTTTGTCGGCGGGGATTTGCGAAAACGATTGAATGAAAGAATCGTCAAGGATAGTCCGCATGGCGGACAGCAGCCGAAGCTGACTTCGGGGAATTGCATTACCTAAACGCGGCCCGGTTAAAGGCCGGCGCGCACTATACCGGAATTGGCGAAAAAAGGGAGATTTATTTATCTCGAAATATCGCTGTACGCCTCTCTATGGCGGGCTTTGCGGATAATCGAGGGAAGGTTTGCCTCTGGCTCACCTTGCCGGGCGGGCCTGGCGACTTAAACGGTTCACTCGTCGGGAATATGTCCGCCAGGATTGCTCAAGCGTTCGGCGATCTCCAGAACACGGCAAAACCTGTAGGAGCCGGGCTTGCCCGCGAAGGCGTCCTTGAGGGCGCCAAAAGCTTCGCGGGCAAGCCCTGCTCCTACAGGTCGGTGTCGTTCTTCAGATTTTCGCGGCAAACAGCGCCTGATGCGCACGACACTGCTCGGCGGTCAGCATGAACACGCCATGCCCGCCCCGCTCGAAGTCCAGCCAGGCAAAGTCCACCTCGGGGTACAACGTCTCGACATGCACCTGGCTGTTGCCGACCTCGACAATTAGCAGGCCCTTCTCGGTCAGATGATCCGCCGCCTCGGCCAGCATCCGTCGCACCAGGTTCAGGCCGTCTTCGCCGCAGGCCAGGCCCAGCTCGGGCTCGTGCTGGTATTCCTCCGGCATGTCGGCAAAGTCCTCGGCATCCACATAAGGAGGATTGGAGACGATCAGGTCGAAACGCTGACCGGGCAGACCATCGAAGCCATCGCCCTGGACCGTGAACACCCGCTCATCGACACCATGGCGCTCGATATTCTGGTTGGCCACTTCCAGCGCTTCGAAAGACAGGTCGGCCAACACCACTTCCGCCTGCTGGAACTCATAGGCACAGGCGATGCCGATGCAGCCGGAGCCGGTGCACAGGTCGAGAATCCGCGCCGGCTCATTCGCCAGCCAGGGAGCGAAGTGGCCTTCGATCAACTCGCCGATCGGCGAACGCGGAATCAACACCCGCTCATCGACGATAAACGACATGCCGCAGAACCACGCCTCACCCAACAGGTAAGCAGTGGGCACACGGTCTTCGATGCGGCGCTTGAGCAAGTGCTGCAAACGGCTCAGTTCGTCGTCTTCCAGGCGGCAGTCGAGATAGCTGTCGGCAATTTCCCAAGGCAGGTGCAAGGCCCCCAGCACCAATTGACGCGCCTCGTCCCAGGCATTGTCGGTGCCATGGCCGAAAAACAGATCCGCGCCATGAAAGCGGCTGACAGCCCAACGAATATGGTCGCGCAGCGTGCGCAGGCGGGAATTGATCACGGGGAGGCTCCTGAAAAAAACGACGGGGGATTCTAACAGTCAAACCAGCACCGGGTGAAAATAAGGCAAAAAGACATCATCGAGCGCCGTTTCGCACGCCGGCAAACAACCCTTGACACGGCTACAGCCCAATAACCACGCCGCCTGCACGGGTTGCGATTCACATACGCGCTCAGCCGGAGGACAATGCGGTAAAAGCCCCACTCAAAGGAGCCCCGAATGTCCGTTCCAAAGACGATGTTTCAACTCAGCGGTCGTGGTTATGCAGCCGCCAATCTGAGCCATGCCAGCCTGTTGATCATCGACGCCCAGAAAGAATATCTCAGTGGCCCGCTGGCCTTGTCCGGCATGGACGCTGCCGTCGACAATATCAAGCAGCTGGTTGCCGCCGCCCGCCAGGCCGGACGGCCTATCGTGCATATCCGTCACCTGGGCACCGTGGGCGGTCTGTTCGATCCCCAGGGCGAGCGCGGTGAGTTCATTCCGGGGCTGGAACCCCAGGGCGACGAAACCCTGATCGGCAAGCTGCTGCCCAGCGCCTTTCACGGCACGGGCCTGGAGAAGCACCTGCAGGAACTCGGCTCCCTGGACCTGATCGTCTGCGGCTTCATGAGCCACTCCAGCGTCAGCACCACGGTGCGCGCGGCCAAGAACCTGGGCTTCCGCTGCACCCTGGTGGAAGATGCCTGCGCGACCCGCGACCTGCCCTACAAGGATGAAATCATCAGCGCCGCCCAGGTCCAGCGCACCGAGATGGCGATCATGGCGGACAATTTCGCCACCCTGGCGCAGACCAAAGACCTGATCGGCTAGCGGCGGCGATGGGTTGTCCTGGCGACCGCCCATCCATTAGTCCTGTCAATTGCGTCTCATTTTCCGATTTCCCGGACACATCAGGAACAAGCCGACCATCTCCCGGTCGAAGGGCCGATACTCATAGAGGAAATCGGAATGAAGATATCCGATGGTTTTGACGCTCGCCGCCTGCGTCCCCGGGGCCAGAGCACCTGGGGCTCGCGTTTGAGCGCTGCCATTGCGGCGCTGTTGGCCACCTTCGGGGTGTTGCTGGTGATGGCCGGGGCGGCCAGCCTGCTCGGCCATGCGCCGGCACTCGGGGATTTGAATGCCACGCCGACCGGTTCGGCGGTGGCCTTGGGCGTGGGCGTGCTGACGCTCTGGTTCGGGGTCTGGCTGTGGCGCCGCAGCCGTCGTCGGATGCGCAGCCGCCATGGACTGAACATCGCCCCCCACCTGATGAAAAAGCACGACTGATCAAGCACCTGCGCGCAATCGACTGTGACGACACCCGGGGGACTTGGGTAAACTGCCAGGCCCTGCGGAGGCTGACATGCAAGACGACGACTTTTCCCTGTTCAAAAGCGAGATCCGTGGCGTCAAGCCGATCAAGCATGACCGTGCCGACACCGGCAAGCCCAAGTCCGACCGTGCGCAACTGGCCAAGCTGCGCCAGGCGGCCACGGTGCGGGTGCAGGACACCGCGGTGGACGGGCTGTCCGACCAGTTCGTCATCGACGTCGGTCCCGAAGACGACCTGCACTGGGCCCGTGACGGGGTCCAGGAAAGCCAGATGCGCAAGCTCAAGATCGGCCAGATCCCCTTCGAAGGCAGTCTCGACCTGCACGGCATGAGTGTGGAAAAAGCCCGGGAAACCCTCTGGGCGTTTCTTGCCGAGGCGACCAAATTCGAAATCCGCTGCGTGCGCGTCACCCACGGCAAGGCCGTACGCCTGGACGGCAAGCGCCCGATGATCAAGAGCCACGTCAACACCTGGCTCCGTCAGCACGCCCAGGTCCTGGGGTTCACCTCCTGCCAGCCCAAGCATGGCGGCGCGGGCGCGGTGTATGTGATGCTGAAACGAACCATGATGGAAGGTCGCGACGAGTAACCGAACCGTCATCGAATTTGCAGGCGGCTGCCAGCCGCCGTATCCTTGCTCTTTGCGTAAACTCCCACAGGTAGCTTCATGTCCCTGGAACAGAATTACACCGCGATCCTCGGCCAACTCGGCGAGGACGTCTCCCGCGAGGGTCTGCTCGACACGCCCAAGCGCGCCGCCAAAGCCATGCAGTACCTTTGCCGCGGTTACGAACAGACCCTGGAAGAAGTCACCAACGGTGCCTTGTTCAGCTCCGACAACAGCGAAATGGTGCTGGTCAAGGACATCGAGCTCTACTCGTTGTGCGAACACCACCTGCTGCCCTTTATCGGCAAGGCCCACGTGGCCTACATCCCGAGCGGCAAGGTGCTGGGCCTGTCCAAGGTCGCGCGTATCGTCGACATGTACGCCCGGCGCCTGCAGATCCAGGAAAACCTCAGCCGCCAGATCGCCGACGCGGTCCAGCAGGTGACCGGGGCCCTGGGTGTCGCGGTGGTGATCGAAGCCAAGCACATGTGCATGATGATGCGCGGTGTGGAGAAACAGAATTCGTCGATGATCACCTCGGTGATGCTCGGCGAGTTCCGCGAAAACGCCGCGACCCGCAGCGAGTTCCTGGCGCTGATCAAGTAAGATCGGGCGACATGAAAAAACCGGCACTCATCGCCGGTTTTTTTTCGCCTGAAGAAAATCAGGTAAGCTGCGCTCCTTCTCCACCGCCCGCGAGGCTATCCCGTGTTCGTCAAAGCACTTCGAGTCGGCCTGGGCCAACTCATCATCTTCATCGATTTCCTCACCCGCCCCAGCAAGCAAAAGCGTTCCGCGCCAGACCAGGCTAAGGTCGATGCCGCGGCCAGGGACCTGACCCTGTATCAGTTCCACGCCTGCCCGTTCTGCGTGAAGACCCGTCGTACCCTGCGCCGCCTCAACGTGCCGGTGGAGCTGCGTGATGCGAAGAACAACGAACAGGATCGCCAGACCCTGCTCGAGCAAGGCGGCAAGATCAAGGTGCCGTGCCTGCGTATCGAAGAAAACGGCCAGACCACCTGGATGTACGAGTCCAAGGTGATCATCGATTACCTGGACAAGCGCTTTGCCGCGGCCTGAGTACAGTCGCCGTCAGTTGCGGCAGCCGTTGGTTTCATCGCGACACTCGGTATAAGCCTTCAACTGCGCCGCCCGCTGCCTGGTCAACTCGGTCTTGCACTGCAGATCCAGCAGTGGCCAGATCGAACCACCGTCCGCCGGTTTGCCATTCTGATACAGGCAATCGGCGTCGCGGAAAGCCAGCCACTTGCGCTGGGCATCCTGGAGCGCGGCCTTGTTGGCCGGGTTCTTCAGGTAATCCATCTGGATCTTGTAGTAGGTGTTCAGGTCGTTGTCGGCCTGCTTGAACGCCTTGCCCGCACATTCATTCATCGACGCCTGGTTGGCATCGCAGTTATCGGCCGCTTGTGCGCCCGTGGCCAGGCCGAGAACACCCAGCGCAAAAAAAGCCAACATGGGATAACTCATGCGGTATTCCTTATTCGGTGAATAAACAGATGACATACCTCCTGTAGGAGCCGGCTTGCTGGCGATTGCGGTTTGTCAGACGACAGAGATGTCGACTGTCAGAATGCAATCGCCAGCAAGCCGGCTCCTACAGGGAGGGTTTTCGTCATCCAGAAACTCGCGCGATACGCCAGATCGTCAGTCGAGCATACCGACATGCTTCGGATGACTGGCCACCCGCAGCAACCAGGCCTGGATGCCCGGGTAGTCGTTCAGGTCGAAGCCGCCCTGATGGGCCACATGGGTATAGGCATACAGCGCGATATCAGCAATCGAATAGTGCTCGCCCACCAGGTACGGGGTTTGCTGAAGCTGCTTTTCCATCACTTTCAACGCCTTGTGCCCGCGTTTCTGCAGCTTGAGGTATTCCTCGCGACGCTCTTCCGGCAAGCCCAGGTAGAACTCGATAAACCGCGCTACCGCGATATAGGGTTCGTGGCTGTACTGCTCGAAGAACTGCCATTGCAGCACCTGGGTACGCAGACGCGGCTCGGTGGGCAGGAATTCGCTGCCATCGGCCAGGAAGTTGAGAATCGCATTGGACTCCCACAGGCAGGTGCCGTCTTCCAGCTCCAGCACCGGCACCTTGCCGTTGGGGTTCTTCGCCAGGAATTCCGGGGTCTCGGTGTCACCCTTGAGGATGTCCACCGGGTGCCAGCGATATTCCTGCCCCAGCAGGTGCAGCATCAGCTTGATCTTGTAGCAATTGCCCGACTGGTAATCGCCATAAACCTTGTACATGGCCCTCCCCTTAAGCCGCTTGTGCAGCCTGTGCGTGACGGATGACAGCAGCCAGGCGCTTGAGACCTTCGTCCAGACGCTCCGGTGCGATGTGACTGAAATTGAGACGAAGATTACCCGGATTACGCTCCGGTTCGGCAAAAAAAGGTTCGCCGGGCATGAATGCGACATCCCGACTCAACGCGTCGGCGAGCAAGGTGCGGGTATCCAGCGGCTGTTTGAGGGTCAGCCAGAAGAACAAACCGCCCTGCGGCACCTGCCAATCGGCCAGGTCAGCGAAGTGGCGCTCCAATGCCTGTTGAAAGGCATCCCGTCGGACCCGGTAAAAGTCCCGGAGTTGCACCAGGTGCTGGCGATATTTTTCCGTACCGATCCACTGCAACGCCTGCCACTGGCCGACGCGGTTGGTGTGCAGGTCCGCCGACTGCTTGAGCTTGAGCAGATGGGGGAACAGGTCCGGGCTGGCAATCAGGTAACCGACCCGCAACCCGGGGGCCAGGGTCTTGGACACCGTGCCGGTATAGATCCAGCTGCTGCGCTTCAAACGGCTGACAATCGGCCGGGCGCTGCCGCCGTCATAGGTCAGCTCGCGATAGGGTTCGTCTTCGATCAGGGTTACGCCGAATTCGTCGAGCAAGGCGGCGACGGCCTCGCGCTTGGCTTCGCTGTAGCGCACGGCGGACGGGTTCTGGAACGTCGGAATCAGATAGACGAAGGCCGGCTGGTGGTTTTCCAGGCGCGCACGCAGTTGGAGCAGGTCGGGGCCGTCCTGTTCCTGGGGGATCGTCAGGCAATCGGCGCCGAACAGCTGGAAGATCTGCAAGGCGGCGAGGTAGGTCGGCCCTTCGAGGAGGATCTCGGTGCCCTTGTCGATATGCAGCTTGGCCACCAGGTCCAGGGTCTGCTGGGAACCGCTGACCACCAGCACCTGGCTGGCCTGGCAGTCGATCCCCAGCGCCCGCGCCTCGGCGGCCAGCACCTCGCGCAGCGCCGGTTCGCCCTCACTCATGCCGTATTGGCCGAAGGCGACCGGCAGGCCCTCCCAGTCCAGCGTCGGCAACATGGCTTCGGATGGCAGTCCGCCGGCAAAGGACATCACTTCCGGGCGTTGAGCGGCGGCGAGGATTTCGCGAATCAGAGAGCTTTTCAGACGGGTCACGCGTTCGGAGAAGGCCATGGCAGGTCACCGGTAGCTAAGTAAGCGGAAAGTACGTCAAACTGCTTGACCGAAATTACGCCGCCACGAGCCGATACGTCAATATGCTTGACCTTAAAAATTCAAACGCGCAGCAAGACGCCATGCAGGCCTTCTTTTTCGGCTACCAGGCGTTCACCGCCAAGGCCGACGAAATGCTCGAGCGTCGTGGCTTGAGCCGGGTGCACCAGCGCATTGTGTTTTTTATCGCCCGTTATCCGGACGTGAGCGTCAAGGAGTTGCTGACCTTGCTCGGCGTCAGCAAGCAGGCGCTGAACATGCCGTTGCGCCAGTTGACCGAGATGGACCTGGTGCGCAGCGTTGCGTCCGAGGCCGACAAGCGCAAGCGCCTGCTGCGCCTGACGGCGGACGGGGCGAGCCTGGAAGAGTCGTTGCGCCGTGAGCAGGTCAAGTTGTTGCAGAAGGCTTTCGCCCAGGCTGGTGAGGCCGCGGTGGAGGGCTGGCTGGCGGTGAACCTCGCGCTGGGAGAAAACCGCCCTTCCTGATACGCCCCCTTGTAGGCGCCGGCTTGCTGGCGATAGCGGTTTAACAGGCGATACAGATGTCGATCTGCCAGATTGCAATCGCCAGCAAGCCGGCCCCTACAGGTTTCGCGACTACTCCCGCCAACAAGATCCTACCTTCCGACGTATCGCACACAAATCCAAAAACATTATTTGCTTTATTTGTATACAAAAGCATAATTCGCTTCGTGCGAGTTCCTGACTTTACAGTCAACAAACCCGTGCTGCCTCAAAGAGCCGTTGCCCGCCCCTGCGCCCGGCTCTGGAAATAACAATAAAACTCTTGAGGAGTACTCGCTGTGGAAAGCCGCAAATCCGAAGCCCCCCTGCTGGACCTGTCGCCACCGTCAAGTTCCGGCCTGCTGGAACGCCTGTTCAAGCTCAGGTTGCATGGCACCACGGTGAAAACCGAACTGATCGCCGGGGTAACCACCTTCATCACCATGGCCTACATCATCTTCGTCAACCCGAACATCATGGCCGACGCCGGCATCGACCATGGCGCCGCCTTTGTCGCCACCTGCATCGCCGCCGCCCTCGGCTGCCTGCTGATGGGCCTCTACGCCAACTGGCCGGTGGGCCTCGCACCGGGCATGGGCCTGAACGCGTTCTTCACCTACACCGTGGTCGGCACCATGGGCTACCACTGGGAAACCGCCCTCGGTGCGGTCTTCATCTCCGGCGTGCTGTTCATGGCCCTGACCCTGTCGAGGATCCGCGAATGGCTGCTCAACAGCATTCCCGTCAGCCTGCGCCATGCGATGGGTGCCGGCGTCGGGCTGTTTCTCGGGGTGATCGGCCTGAAAACCGCCGGGATCATCGTTGCCAGCCCCGCCACCCTGATCAGGCTCGGCGCCCTGCATGAACCCGGCCCATTGCTGGCCGCCATCTGTTTCCTGATGATCGCAATCCTCAGCTACCACCGGGTCTTCGGCGCCATCCTCATCAGCATCATCACCGTGACCCTGGCCGGCTGGGGCCTGGGCCTGGTGGAATACCACGGCATCTTCTCCACCCCACCGAGCCTGGCCCCGACCTGGATGGCCATGGACCTGAAGGGCGCATTCAACGTCAGCATGATCAGCGTGGTCCTGGCCTTTCTCTTCGTGCACATGTTCGACACCGCCGGCACCCTGATGGGCGTCGCCCAGCGCGCCGGCCTGGTCAACCCCGACGGCCGTATCGAGAACCTGTCCCGGGCAATGAAAGCCGACAGCGTCTCCAGCGTATTCGGTGCCGTGGTCGGTGTGCCACCCGTTACCAGCTACGTGGAAAGTGCCGCGGGTGTTGCCGCTGGTGGTCGGACTGGTCTGACCGCTGTTACTGTAGGTATCCTGTTTGTGGCGGCCATGTTCTTTGCCCCGCTGGCTGGCATGATCCCTGCGTACGCGACCGCCGGCGCGCTGATTTATGTAGCGATGCTGATGATGAGTGGCATGGCGCATATCGAGTGGGACGACGCGACGGACAGTATTCCGGCGATTGTGACCGCGATCATGATGCCGCTGACTTTTTCGGTCGCCGACGGCATCGCCCTGGGTTTTATCACCTATGTGGCACTGAAGGCCGGGACCGGCAAGTTCAAGGATATTTCCGTCAGCCTGTGGGTGCTGTGCGCCATTTTTATCGCCAAGTTCATCTTCCTGTAAGAGAGCCCATGCGGTAGTAACCAGCCTCACTTCGGTGGGGCTTTTGTACGAAGGGAGAAACCTGATGAGTCTGGAAACCTGGTTGTTGTTCAGCAGTGCCGCCCTGGTGGTGATCCTGATCCCCGGGCCGCTGTCGCTGCTGATGATCAGCAACAGCCTGAATTATGGATTGCGTCGTTCATACCCGGCCTTTCTCGGCGGTGTCAGCGCCTCGATCTGCTTGTTGAGCGCTTCGGCCCTGGGCCTGGGTGCGTTGCTGCTGGCCTCGGAGCAGTTGTTCAGCGCCCTGAAGATTGTCGGCGCGCTGTACCTGTTCTATCTCGCCTGGCAGAGCTGGCAGCAATCGCGACAGCCGGCACGGGCGGCGAATGTGCCCGAAACCGCGCCGGCCCCACGCTTTCGTGCCCTGTTTGGGCGCGCCTTTGTGCTCGGTGCCAGCAACCCGAAGGACATCCTGTTCTTCGCGGCCTTCCTGCCGCAGTTTCTCAAGGCCGACCAAGCGTTTCTCGGCCAGTTGCTGGTGATGATCGCCACCTGGACCGTGCTGGACCTGCTGTGCAAGCTGGCCTATGGCCTTGGCGCCCATGGCGCGGCGAGTTATCTGCGAAGCGGTAAAGGGCAGAGCTGGTTCAACCGGATCAGCGCCGGGTTGTTTGGTGGGGCGGGGGCGATATCTTTGTTGAGCCGTTAGATATGCAGTGCCAGTACTGGCCTCTTCGCGGGCAAGCTCTGCTCCCACAATGTCCGAGTCAACCTCGGTATTGTGTACAGACACAAAACTGTGGGAGCGGAGCTTGCCCGCGAAGAGGCCCTCACATTCACCATCACAACCTCTGCCAACCCAATCGCCAGACATAAAAAAAGCCCGCAGTGAACGCGGGCAAATAACCAAGGAAGCTTTGGCGCAGATGCTTGGGGAATCTAGCTGCCTCGGTAGGTCGAATAGCTGTAGGGCGAAATCAGCAACGGCACGTGGTAGTGCTCCTGCTCGGCACTGATCCCGAAACGCAGCACCACCACGTCGAGGAACGCCGGCTCCGGCAGCGCCACGCCACGAGCCCGATAGTAGTCACCGGCATGGAACTGCAACTGATAGACCCCGGAGCGGTAGTCGGTCCCTTGCAGCAACGGTGCATCGCAGCGCCCGTCGCTGTTGGTCAGGGCGCTGGCGACCAGCTCCAACTGTGCGCCTTCGAGCCGATACAGCTCGACCTTGATCGAACTGCCGGGGCAGCCATGCGCGGCATCCAAAACATGCGTAGTCAAACGTCCCATTGCTTCTGCGGGCCGCCCTGCCCTTCAGGCAGATCAGGCCTCGCGCCTCCCGGAGTCAGTGGATAAAGGAGAGGCCATGCCCCAGAGGGGCGGCCCGGAAATAATTAAGACACTTTTACAAAAAATTGTACACAATAAATTCAAGCTTTTTTCTGACAACCCCGGCTCGGCCCAGCCAGCCACGAATAGAGCGCAATCACTTGCCCGCAGAAGACCTCAGAACCACTAGCTGACCGATCAGGCAGGTTTCTTGCAGTGTTCCCCGAGGTGAAACCTGCGGTCATCAAACGGAAAGAAATGCAAAAATACGGGCTTACAAAATGATTATAAAGTTGTATACAATCATTCCATCGCCGTGACGCCATCCGGTTTTGACGGGGCACCACGCAACCGTCACCACGAACAAGAAGGAAGACTGCAGTGAGCGCCGACTACCCACGCGACCTGATCGGTTACGGCAGCAACCCGCCTCACCCCCACTGGCCGGGCAATGCCCGCATCGCCTTGTCCTTCGTGCTCAACTACGAAGAAGGCGGCGAACGCAACATCCTCCATGGCGACCCGGAATCCGAGTCCTTCCTCTCGGAGATGGTCGCGGCGCAGCCTCTGCAGGGCGCGCGCAACATGAGCATGGAGTCGCTCTACGAGTATGGCAGCCGTGCCGGCGTGTGGCGGATTCTCAAGCTGTTCAAGCGTTTCGATATTCCCCTGACCGTGTTCGCCGTGGCCATGGCCGCCCAGCGCCACCCGGACGTGATCCGCGCCATGGTCGCGGCCGGCCACGAGATCTGCAGCCACGGCTACCGCTGGATCGACTACCAGTACATGGACGAAGCCCAGGAGCGCGAGCACCTGCTCGAAGCCATCCGCATCCTCACCGAAATCAGCGGCGAACGCCCATTGGGCTGGTACACCGGACGCACCGGGCCGAACACCCGCAAGCTGGTGATGGAGGAAGGCGGCTTCCTCTACGACTCGGACACCTACGACGACGACCTGCCCTACTGGGAACCCGACAGCCCCACCGGCAAGCCGCACCTGGTAATTCCCTACACCCTCGATACCAACGACATGCGCTTCACCCAGGTGCAAGGCTTCAACAAGGGCGACGATTTCTACCAGTACCTCAAGGACGCCTTCGACGTGCTCTACGCTGAAGGCGACGAAGCGCCGAAGATGCTCTCCATCGGTTTGCACTGTCGCCTGATCGGCCGCCCGGCACGCCTGGCCGCCCTCCAGCGCTTTATCGAATATGTCAAAGGCCATGACCGGGTCTGGTTCAGTCGCCGGGTCGATATCGCTCGCCACTGGCACGCCACCCACCCGTTCCAGGGAGTCGCGAAATGACGGCCTTCAAGACCCTCAAGCCCTCGACCTTGAGCCGCGAAGCCTTTATCCAGGCCTTCGCCGATATCTACGAACATTCACCCTGGGTCGCCGAAAAGGCTTTCGACCTGGGCCAGGACGCCGACCTCGACGAGATCGAGCCCCTGCACCAGCGTATGAGCGACATCCTCTTGAGCGCCGATCACTCCAGCCAGCTGGCCCTGATCAACGCCCACCCGGACCTGGCCGGCAAAGCCGCCGTGCAGGGCCAACTCACCGAAGCCAGCACCAACGAACAGGCCGGCGCCGGCATTCACCAATGCTCGAACGAAGAGTTCCAACGCTTCACCGAGCTGAACGACGCCTATAAAGCCAAGTTCAAGTTCCCCTTCATCATGGCGGTAAAAGGCAGCAACCGGCATCAGATCCTCGCCGCGTTCGAAGTGCGCATCCATAACCCGGTGGACACCGAGTTCCAGTGCGCGCTGGCCGAGATCAACAAGATCGCCCTGTTCCGCCTACTGACCCTTTAGCGAGCCGTACCTGAACCCGGCAAGCCTCCCCAGCCACTTATTAAAAGGCAGACAAAAAGCATGAAAGCCTACGCCGTACCTTTCGAGAAGTTCGTCAACCTGGCCGACGCCCGCCTGGGCACCAGGATCCTCTCGGTCACCGACGACTGGTTCGCCGACGCCAACCGCCTGTTCCAGCCGACCCCGGCCGTCTGGAAAGAAGGCGTGTTCGATGACAACGGCAAGTGGATGGACGGCTGGGAGTCGCGCCGCAAGCGTTTCGAAGGCTACGACAGCGCGGTGATCCGCCTCGGCGTCGCCGGCTTGATCAAGGGCGTGGACATCGATACCTCGTTCTTCACTGGCAACTATCCGCCGTCGGCCTCCCTGGAAGCCTGCTTCCTGAGCAGCGGCGAGCCGGACGAAAACACCCAGTGGGTCGAAGTGCTGTCCGCCGTCGAGCTGCAAGGCAACAGCCACCACTACCACGAGATCAGCAACGACCAGGCCTTCAGCCACCTGCGTTTCAACATCTATCCGGACGGCGGCGTGGCGCGCCTGCGGGTCTACGGTATTCCATTCCGTGACTGGTCGGCGGTGGGCGACAACGAACAGGTCGACCTGGCTTCCGCCCTCAACGGCGGCCGCGCCCTGGCCTGCTCCGACGAGCATTTCGGCCGCATGAGCAACATCCTCAACCCGGGCCGTGGCGTCAACATGGGCGACGGCTGGGAAACCGCGCGCCGGCGTACCCCGGGCAATGACTGGGTGATCGTGGCTTTGGGTCATCCGGGCGAGATCGAACAGATCATCGTCGACACCCTGCACTTCAAGGGCAACTACCCGGACAGCTGCTCGATCCAGGGCGCCTTCGTCAAGGGCGGCACCGACAGCCAGATCGAGACCCAGAGCCTGTTCTGGCGTGAACTGCTGCCGAGCCAGAAGCTGGAAATGCACCAGGAACACAGCTTCGCCGAACAGATCAAGGCGCTGGGACCTATCACCCATATCCGCCTGAACGTGTTCCCGGACGGTGGCGTAAGTCGCCTGCGGGTGCTGGGCAAAGTCGCGAAGTAACCCCATGGGTGGTTCTCGCGCCTCGCGCGGGAACCACCGATACACAGAATTCGAGAACAGAAGAACCGCATGCGCACACTGACGATTGAACCGCTGAGCAAAGAAGCCTTCGCCCCCTTCGGTGACGTGATCGAAACCGACGGCAGCGACCACTTCATGATCAACAACGGTTCGACCCAGCGCTTCCATCGCCTGGCGACGGTGCAAACCGCCAAGCCGGACGACCAGGCGATCATCAGCATCTTCCGCGCCGACGCGCTGGACATGCCCTTGACCGTGCGCATGCTCGAGCGCCATCCGCTGGGCAGCCAGGCTTTTATCCCGCTGCTCGGCAACCCCTTTCTGATCGTGGTCGCGCCCCTTGGCGATGCACCGGTATCAGGCTTGGTCCGCGCCTTTGTCAGCAATGGCAGGCAGGGCATCAATTACCATCGCGGCGTCTGGCACCACCCGGTGCTGACGATCGAAAAGCGGGATGACTTCCTGGTGGTTGATCGCAGTGGCTCCGGCAACAACTGCGATGAGCATTTCTTCAAAGAGGATGAGTACCTGATCCTCGCCCCCCACCAATAAGAGAAGGTCTGATCACTCCCGAAAAAGAGTGACAGGCGAGAGGTAAAGACTGTGCAAGCACATCTGATGGAATGGCTGAACCTGAGCGTGCGCTGGATTCACATGATCACGGGCGTGGCCTGGATCGGTGCATCGTTCTACTTCGTCTGGCTGGAGAACAACCTCAACCGGGTCAACCCCAGGGACGGCCTGGCGGGCGATCTGTGGGCGATCCACGGCGGCGGTATCTACCACCTGGAAAAATACAAGCTGGCCCCGCCGACCATGCCGGACAACCTGCACTGGTTCAAATGGGAAGCCTATTTCACCTGGATGTCGGGGATCGCGCTGCTCTGCGTGGTGTTCTACTCCAACCCGGTGCTCTACCTCGTGGCCCCCGGCAGCGGCCTGAGCGGCCCCGAGGGCGTGGCCATCGGTATCGGCGCACTGATCGCCGGCTGGTTCGTCTACGACTTTCTCTGTGACTCGGCCCTGGGCAAGCGCCCGGCCCTGCTCGGCTTTATCCTGTTCGTGCTGCTGATTGCCGCCGCCTACGGGTTCAGCAAGGTATTCAGCGGTCGCGGCGCCTACCTGCATGTCGGCGCGATCATCGGCACCATCATGGTCGGCAACGTGTTCCGCATCATCATGCCGGCCCAGCGCGCGCTGGTGGCGGCCATCGCCGAGAACCGCACGCCGGACCCGAGCCTGCCGGCCAAGGGCCTGCTGCGTTCGCGGCACAACAACTACTTCACCCTGCCGGTGCTGTTCATCATGATCAGCAACCACTTCCCGAGCACCTATGGCAGCCCGTACAACTGGCTGATCCTGGCCGGGATCGCGGTGCTGGCGGTGATGGTGCGGCACTATTTCAACACTCGGCACAACAGTCACAAATTTGCCTGGACCTTGCCGGTCGCGGCCCTTGGGATGATCTGCCTGGCCTATGTCACCGGCCCGTCGCCGGTCCCGAGCGCACCGCAAGTGGCCAAGGCCCCGGCGAAGATCGAGTACCAGCCGTTGCCGGAAACCGCGTTGGGCGGCAAGCCGGCCCAAGCCACGCCAGCGGTACCAGAGACGCCAGCCGTTACCGCCGCACCAGCCGCCGCCGCAGCTCCGGATTCGGTTCCTGCGCCAACGACCACAGCGAGTGCCGCCGACGTCAGCTTCGACAAGGTTCACCGTGTGATCCAGGAGCGCTGCGCGGTGTGCCATTCGGCCCAACCCACCAGCCCGCTGTTCAGTTCGGCGCCGGCGGGGGTGATCTTCGATACCGCGCAACAGATCCAGCAATTGGCTCCACGTATCCAGGCCCAGGCCATTACCACCCAGATCATGCCGTTGGGCAACATCACCCAGATGACCCAGCAGGAACGTGACCTGATCGCGGCCTGGATCAACCAGGGGGCACGCACCAACTGAATGTCGCTGTTAGCCAGCTGATTTGGAGACACCGCGTTACCTGTAGGAGCGTGGCTTGCCCGCGAAGCTTTTAGCGATCTTGAAAGCCTCTTCGCGGGCAAGCCCTGCTCCTACAGGTTCGAGATCAACCGTGAAGCGGTTGCGTTGCCCCGGCTACAAAAAACGCTGTCCGCAACCACACAGCGCTAAAACCACAAGAATAAAAAAATCCGAGGTGTTGCATGTCCGAGTTATCCGAACCGCGCATCCCCGCCGCACCCGCTCTCCAGCGTCTGCCTCTGTTGCAGCTGATCCTGGTGGGCCTGCAACACGTTCTGCTGATGTATGGCGGCGCCGTCGCCGTACCGCTGATCATCGGACAGGCCGCCGGCCTGGGTCGTGAGGAAATCGCTTTTCTGATCAACGCCGACCTGCTGGTGGCCGGTATCGCCACCGTGGTGCAATCCCTCGGCATCGGCCCCATGGGCATCCGCATGCCGGTGATGATGGGCGCCAGTTTCGCCGCCGTCGGCAGCATGGTGGCCATGGCCGGCATGCCCGGTATCGGCATGACCGGGATCTTCGGCGCCACCATCGCCGCCGGTTTTTTCGGCCTGCTGATCGCCCCGTTCATGTCCCGGATCGTGCGTTTCTTCCCGCCCCTGGTCACCGGCACCGTGATCACCGCCATCGGCCTCTCGCTGTTTCCGGTGGCGGTCAACTGGGCCGGCGGCGGCAGTGCCGCGACACAATTCGGCTCGCCGATCTACCTCACGGTGGCCGCGCTGGTGCTGGCCACCATCCTGCTGATCAACCGCTTCATGCGCGGCTTCTGGGTGAATATCTCGGTGCTGATCGGCATGCTCCTGGGCTATGTGCTGTCCGGCGTCATCGGCATGGTCGACCTCAGCGGCCTGGCCCAGGCGCCCTGGCTGAAAGTGGTCACCCCGCTGCATTTCGGCCTGCCGCAGTTTCACCTGGCACCGATCCTGTCCATGTGCCTGGTGGTGGTGATCATCTTCGTCGAGTCCACCGGGATGTTCCTCGCCCTGGGCAAGATCACTGGCCAGGACGTCACCCCACGCATGCTCCGGCGCGGCTTGCTGTGCGACGCCGGCGCGTCGTTCCTCGCCGGTTTCTTCAACACCTTCACCCACTCCTCCTTCGCCCAGAACATCGGCCTGGTGCAGATGACCGGTGTGCGCTGCCGTTCGGTGACCATCGTCGCCGGGCTCTTCCTGATCGTCCTCAGCCTGCTGCCCAAGGCCGCGTTCCTGGTCGCCTCGATTCCGCCGGCGGTACTGGGCGGCGCGGCCATCGCCATGTTCGGCATGGTCGCGGCCACCGGGATCAAGATCCTCCAGGAAGCGGACATCTCCGATCGGCGCAACCAGTTGCTGGTGGCGGTAAGCATCGGCATGGGCCTGATCCCCGTTGTGCGACCGGAGTTCTTCGCCCACCTGCCGCTGTGGATGGGTCCGATCACCCACAGTGGTATCGCCATGGCGACCTTGAGCGCCGTGTCCCTGAACCTGCTGTTCAACGTGCTGGGGGGCGCCGAACGGGCGGCACTCAGCGGGCATGTTCACCCCCACTGATACCTTTGCCGGCGGACGCGAGCGCTCTGGCACGGGCGCTTGAGCCCTCGGGCGCGAATCAGTATGCTGCGCGCCCGCTGGAATCCGCTCGAACAAGCCATCGCCACCGACACCTGACCCAAGCGCCTCTCTATCCCGGCGCGGGACAACCCCAAGGCCTATAGAAGCCCGCACCACTCGACTGTCCCACGGACAGCCGAACGCAGGGTCTTTGGCTGTTTTTTGCCTTGAACCGGCCCTTGCCAGAAGCAGGCAGGCCGCTGAACCGGCGATGGCCGACAGAAAAAAAGCGCCGAACCCAGAGCGCTGAACGACGGAAGCCTTGAACCACTGACCTTAGGGAGCAACCCAATGAAGCGCACTTCTACGAGCCTGATATTGTCCGCCACCTTGCTGAGCGCAGGATCCGCCTGCGCGGGCGACCTGCTGCAATGGCAGAACAACAGCCTGACCTACCTGTACGGCAAGAATTTCACCGTCAATCCGCAGATCCAGCAGACCGTCACCTTCGAACACGCCGACGCCTGGAAGTACGGCGACAACTTCTTCTTCCTCGACCGGATCTTCTACAACGGCAAGGCCGATACCCGCCTCGGCCCGAACACCTACTACGGCGAGTTCACCCCGCGCCTGTCCATGGGCAAGATCTTCGACCGTTCGTTCGCCTTCGGCCCGGTCAAGGATGTGCTGCTGGCCATGACCTACGAGTTCGGCGAAGGCGACACCAACGCCTACCTGTTCGGCCCCGGCTTCGACCTGGACGTACCCGGCTTCGACTACTTCCAGCTGAACTTCTACCAGCGCCATACCGACAGCAACCGTCCGGGCAGCAATATCTGGCAGATCACCCCGGTCTGGTCCTACACCATCCCAGTGGGCCATTCCAACGTGCTGATCGACGGCTATATGGACTGGGTGGTGGACAACGACCGCAATGCCCAAGGAACCTACCACGCCAACCTGCACTTCAACCCGCAGATCAAATACGACCTGGGCAAGGCCCTGCATTGGGGTGAGAAGCAGTTGTACGTGGGTATCGAGTACGACTACTGGAAGAACAAGTACGGCCTCCAGAGCAGCAGCGACTTCAGGACCAACCAGGACACCGCGAGCCTGTTGATCAAGTATCACTTCTGAGGGTGCCAGGCGCTTGAACGCACCGTGAATCCTGCAGGAGCCGGCAAGTCCTGCCGCTCCTGCAGTTTGCTCATTCAGACGTGTGGGAGGGGCATTCTTGAGCCTTGCGCAAACCCGGTGCTACCATGCCCAACCGCCCGGGCCGGCAAGGAAAAACCTGGTTTATGAGCACCATCCGCGAACGCAACCGTGAACTGATCCTGCGCGCCGCCAGCGAAGAGTTCGCCGACAAGGGCTTCGCCGCCACCAAGACCAGCGATATCGCGGCCAAGGCCGGCCTACCCAAGCCCAACGTCTACTACTACTTCAAATCCAAGGACAACCTCTACCGCGAGGTGCTGGAAAGCATCATCGAGCCGATCCTCCAGGCCTCGACCCCCTTCAACCCCGCGGGCGTGCCCGCCGAGGTACTGGCCGGTTATATCCGTTCGAAGATCCGTATCTCCCGCGACCTGCCGTTCGCCTCCAAGGTCTTCGCCAGCGAAATCATGCACGGCGCGCCGCACCTGAGCCCCGAGCAGGTGGAGCAGCTCAATGCCCAGGCCCGACACAATATCGCCTGCATCCAGACCTGGATCGACCGCGGCCTGATCGCCCCGCTCGATCCCCATCACCTGATGTTCAGCATCTGGGCCGCGACCCAGACCTATGCCGATTTCGACTGGCAGATCTCCTCGATCACCGGCAAGGCCAAGCTGGAAGACGTCGACTATGAAGCGGCGGCGCAGACCATCGTGCGGTTGGTGCTCAAGGGCTGCGAGCCGGATCGATAGTCAGACAGACACCCCGGCATCCGCCACCAGCCCCAACGCCTCGATTGCACTGATCGCACACTGCTCATCGATATCCGAAGTATCCCCGCTGATCCCGATGGCCCCGATCACCTTCCCCTCCTGATCGCGAATCAACACCCCGCCCGGCGCCGGCACCACGCTGCCCTGCCCCAGGCTGTTCAATGCCGCCACAAACGCTGGTCGCTGCTGCGCATCCAACGCCAGCAAGCGCGAGCCCTTGCCCAGGGCGATCGCGCCCCAGGCCTTGCCGATGGCGATCTGCGGACGCAACAGGCTCGCCCCATCCTCGCGTTGCAGTGTCACCAGGTGACCACCGCCATCCAGCACCGCAATGGTCAGCGGTGCTGCCGAAATGGCCCGGCCGGCGGCAATCGCCTCGCTGGCCAGACTGACTGCGACGTTCAAGGTTAAAGCGCTCATGGTGCCGTCCTTATCGAGTGAGGAGAGAGCTGTCGCTGCTCCTTTTAAGAAGCAGTTCGGCCAAACAAATAGAACACAATGTTAAATATTTTTGTATACAAAAATGTAGAAACACTCATCAAACCTTTGAGAAACGGCCCCAGAACGAATCCACCAATCATTTTAGAAAAGGCATTGACCAGCGCCGCCTTGCGTGAATACACTCGCCACACAGCAACTTGTATACAATTACAAAACGCAAGAGGCACAAAACAATGAGCAAAATGAGAGCAATCGAAGCCGCCGTCCTGGTGATGCGTCGCGAAGGCGTGGACACTGCCTTCGGCATTCCCGGTGCCGCGATCAACCCGCTGTACAGCGCGTTGCAAAAGCTCGGCGGTATCGATCACGTCCTTGCTCGCCACGTCGAAGGCGCCTCGCACATGGCCGAGGGTTACACCCGCACCAAGGCCGGCAATATCGGCGTGTGCATCGGCACCTCGGGCCCGGCCGGCACCGATATGGTCACCGGCCTGTACAGCGCCAGCGCCGACTCGATCCCGATCCTCTGCATCACCGGCCAGGCACCGCGGGCACGCTTGCACAAGGAAGACTTCCAGGCCGTGGACATCACCAGCATCGTCAAGCCGGTGACCAAGTGGGCGACCACCGTGCTCGAACCCGGCCAGGTGCCCTACGCCTTCCAGAAAGCCTTTTATGAAATGCGCTCCGGCCGCCCCGGCCCGGTGCTGATCGACCTGCCGTTCGATGTGCAGATGGCGCAAATCGAATTTGATATCGACGCCTACCAACCACTGCCCCTGGCCAAGCCAGGCGCCACACGGATTCAGGTCGAGAAGGCCCTGGCCTTGCTCGACCAGGCCGAACGCCCGCTGCTGGTGGCCGGTGGCGGCATCATCAATGCCGATGCCAGCGAACTGCTGGTGGAGTTCGCCGAACTGACCGGCATTCCGGTGATCCCGACCCTGATGGGCTGGGGCACGATCCCTGACGATCACCCGCTGATGGTCGGCATGGTCGGGCTGCAAACCTCCCACCGCTACGGCAACGCCACGCTGCTCAAGTCCGATGTGGTGCTGGGTATCGGCAACCGCTGGGCCAACCGTCACACCGGTTCCGTGGAGGTCTACACCGAAGGACGCACCTTCATTCACGTGGACATCGAGCCGACCCAGATCAGCCGCGTATTCACCCCGGACCTGGGCATCGTGTCCGACGCCGCCGCGGCCCTGACGGTATTTATCGAAGTGGCCCGTGAATGGCAGGCCGCCGGCAAGCTGAAGGACCGCAGTGCCTGGCTTGCCGATTGCCAGCAGCGCAAGGCCAGCCTGCAGCGCAAGACCCACTTCGACAACGTGCCGGTCAAACCCCAGCGCGTCTATGAAGAGATGAACCAGGTGTTCGGCAAGGACACCTGCTACGTCAGCACCATCGGTCTGTCGCAGATTGCCGGCGCGCAGTTCCTCCATGTCTACAAACCACGGCACTGGATCAACTGCGGCCAGGCCGGGCCTCTGGGCTGGACCATTCCGGCCGCGCTGGGGGTGGTCAAGGCCGACCCATCGCGCAAGGTCGTGGCACTGTCCGGCGACTATGACTTCCAGTTCATGATCGAGGAACTGGCGGTGGGCGCGCAGTTCAAGCTGCCGTATATCCACGTGGTGGTGAACAACTCCTACCTGGGGCTGATTCGCCAGGCCCAGCGCGGCTTCGACATGGACTACTGCGTGCAATTGTCTTTCGACAACCTCAACGCACCGGAGCTCAACGGTTATGGCGTGGACCACGTCGCCGTCGCCGAGGGCCTCGGTTGCAAGGCCCTGCGGGTGTTCGAACCGGACCGGATCCAGGGCGCGCTGCGCCAGGCCCAGGCGATGATCGAGGAATTCAGGGTCCCGGTGATTGTCGAGATCATCCTGGAGCGGGTGACCAATATTTCCATGGGCACCGAGATCAACGCCATCAACGAGTTCGAAGACCTGGCGCTGGTCGGCAACGATGCGCCGACGGCGATTGCCTTGCTCGACTGATCCCACACCCGCGTTTGGACGGGCTTGCCAGCGCAGTCGATATCACCTTCACTGCCGCTATCGCTGCGCCCGCAGCCCGTCCAAATGCTTTGTATCGATTCGCCAGGAGATTCCCATGCCACGCTTTGCCGCCAACCTGTCCATGCTGTTCACCGAAGAGGATTTCCTGGCCCGTTTCAAGGCCGCCGTCGAGGCCGGTTTCAGCGGTGTGGAATACCTGTTCCCCTACGACTTCAGCTCCGCCGAGATCAAGGCGCAACTGGATGCCCACGGCCTGACCCAGGTGCTGTTCAACCTGCCGGCCGGCGACTGGGCCAAGGGCGAACGCGGGATTGCCTGCCACCCGGACCGGGTCGAGGAGTTCCGTGCCGGGGTCGACCTGGCCATCGCCTATGCGCAGGTGCTGGGCAATACCCAGATCAACTGCCTGGCCGGCATCCGCCCCCTGGGTGTCGACGACGCCGTGCTGGAAAAGACCTTCGTCGACAACCTCAAGTACGCCGCCGGCAAGCTTGAAGCCGTCGGCATCCGTCTGGTGATGGAAGCCATCAACACCCGCGACATCCCCGGTTTCTACCTGAACACCACGGCCCAGGCCCTGTCGATCCGCCATCAGGTGGGCAGCGCCAACCTGTTCCTGCAATACGACATCTACCACATGCAGATCATGGAAGGTGACCTGGCGCGGACCCTGTCCGACCACCTGGCCGAGATCAACCATGTGCAGCTGGCCGACAACCCCGGGCGGCATGAGCCGGGGACCGGAGAGATCAACTATCGATTCCTGTTCGAGCACCTGGACCGCATCGGTTATCAGGGCTGGGTCGGCTGCGAATACAAACCGCTGACCAGCACCGAAGCCGGGCTGGGCTGGTTGAAAACCCATAACGCGACATAAGAAAAAGAGGACGTTGTCATGGCTAAAATCGGTTTTATCGGCACCGGCATCATGGGGCATCCCATGGCCGCCAATCTGCAAAAGGCAGGTCACAGCCTGTTCCTGTCCAACCACCACGACGCCGCGCCGGTCGACCTGATCAGCGCCGGCGCGGTGGCCCTGGCCAGCCCGAAGGAAGTCGCCCAGGAAGCCGAGTTCATCATTGTCATGGTGCCGGATACCCCGCAGGTCGAGGATGTGCTGTTCCGTGCCGACGGGATTGCCGCCGGCGTCGGTCCGGGCAAGATCGTCATCGACATGAGCTCGATCTCGCCCACCGCGACCAAGGCGTTCGCGGCCAGGATCAACGAGAAAGGCGCGCAGTACCTCGACGCCCCGGTGTCCGGCGGTGAAGTCGGTGCCAAGGCCGCGACCCTGAGCATCATGGTCGGCGGCGACGCCCAGGCCTTCGCTCGCGCCCTGCCGCTGTTCCAGAACATCGGCAAGAACATCACCCTGGTGGGCGGCAACGGCGACGGTCAGACCGCCAAGGTGGCGAACCAGATCATCGTCGCCCTGAATATCCAGGCGGTGGCCGAGGCGCTGTTGTTCGCCGCGAAAAACGGTGCCGACCCGGCCAAGGTACGTGAAGCACTGATGGGCGGCTTTGCCTCGTCGAAAATCCTCGAAGTGCATGGCGAACGCATGATCAAGGGCACCTTCGACCCGGGCTTCCGCATCAGCCTGCACCAGAAGGACCTGAACCTGGCGCTGGCCGGTGCCCGCGAGCTGAATATCAACCTGCCCAATACCGCCAATGCCCAGCAGGTATTCAACACTTGCGCGGCCATCGGCGGCAGCCAGTGGGACCATTCGGCACTGATCAAGGGCCTGGAGCATATGGCGAACTTCTCGATTCGCGAGCGCTAGGCCCCTCCCGGCTCAACGCAGTCAACTGTAGGAGCCAGCTTGCCGGCGATGAGGCCCATGAGCCTTGCATCGCCTGATCAGCCGCCGTCGCCAGCAAGCTGGCTCCCACAATGTAGCGTCGAGCACAGATCCTGTAGGAGCAGAGCTTGCTCGCGAAAGCGGTCTTGCGCCCCCAAAGAATCCCCCTGACACCCCACCATGCCGAAGATCCCCAGCATACCCCACTGCCCCGACTGGGCAACCGCCCTGCTCAACGGCTTCAGCCAGATCTTCCTCCAGCGCCATCCGCTCTGCGGCCTGTGCTGCCTGCTGGCAATACTTCTGGCGGCACCGAGCCTGGTTGGCGGCGCGTTACTCGGCGGCCTTGCCGGCCTGCTCACCGCCCAGCGTCGCAGCTACCCCAAGGCCGAGCGCCAGGCCGGTCTCTACAGCTATAACGGCGTACTGCTGGGCCTACTGATCAGCCTGCAGTTTCCCTGGTCGATACTGATCCCGCCACTGATCATCGCCGCCTCCGGCCTGAGCGCGATCCTGGTCCGGCAGTGGCTCAAACACACGGGCGACGTTCAAAGCCTGCCCGCCTACACCGCGCCCTTTGTCGGCCTGAGCTGGTTGCTGCTGGCGTTCACAACCCATAATCCGACAAGCAGCTCGCCACTCCCCCTCGCAGACACCTTCGCCTACGCCAACGCCGCCTTCATGGGCCTGGGCCAGATCGTATTCCTCGACCAGCCCCTGGCGGCCTTGTCGATCTTCATTGGACTGCTGATCGCCAATCGCCGCGCAGCCGTCTGGGCGGTCCTCGGCAGCACCGTCGGGCTGGCCTTCGCCCTCCTGCATGATCCTGCGTCACCCGCCCAGCTCGGCCTCGCCGGCTACAACCCGGCGCTGGTCGCGCTCGCCCTGAGCCAGCAACAGCGCACCCCCTGGCCCGCGCTGATCGGCATGCTCCTGGCGAGCGTGCTGACACCCGGCTTTGCCGCCCTCGGCCTGGCCCCGCTGACCGCCCCCTTTATCCTCGCCTGCTGGCTGATCCGGGCCGGAGCCCGCGTGCTACGCCAGGCCAGCGACGACAACGGCCAAGACCGCCGGCTTGCGCATTGATCGGCAATCCCCCACGCTTCCCACATCCATAAGCTTGGGCAACACCTCATGAATAGCAACAACGACTGGCGCCAGCGGCTCTACGTCATGGTTTTCCAATCCGACACCGTCGCCGGCAGGCGTTTCGACAAAACCCTGCTGCTGATCATCCTCGCCAGCCTGGTGATCGTGATCCTCGACAGTATCGAGAGCTTTCACCAGACCTTCGCCACCCCCCTGGCCTATATCGAATGGGGCTTCACCTTCATCTTCGCGGTCGAGTACCTGCTGCGCCTGTACTGCTCGCCACGGCCGCTGCGCTACGCCTTCAGCTTCTACGGGCTGGTGGACCTGCTGGCCATTGTGCCGGGGATCCTCGCCCTCTACTACAGCGACGCCCAGTACCTGCTGATCATCCGTATCATCCGCATGCTGCGGATCTTCCGGGTCCTCAAGCTCGGCCCGTACCTGAAACAGGCGCACTACCTGCTTGACGCCCTGCGCGGCAGCAAGCAGAAGATCCTGGTGTTCCTGCTCAGCGTCTGCACCCTGGTGATCGTGTTCGGCACCCTGATGTACGTGGTCGAAGGCCCGGAGCATGGCTTTACCAGCATTCCCAAGGGCATCTACTGGGCTATCGTTACCCTCACCACCGTGGGTTATGGCGATATCGTGCCCAAGACTGTGTTGGGCCAGGTGATTTCCTCCCTGGTGATGATCACCGGTTACTCGATCATCGCCGTGCCCACCGGGATCTTCACCGCCGAACTGGCCAGCGCCATGCGCGGCGATTCCCACAAGCACGACTGCCCGGTTTGCGGGAAAAACAGCCACGAGCCGGAAGCCTCTTTCTGCTCTCGCTGTGGGAATCCGCTATACAAGAAAATAGAATAAGCAAAGCATTTTTTAATCTTTAAGTGACTATGTCAGCGCCGTTATAGTTGCTGGCAAATTGCCCCTCTCTCAGCTGAAACAAGGACTGCGCAGTGAAAAAACTCTTTGGCGCTTCACTTCTGGCCGCTGGCCTGGCCTTTGGCAGCCTGGCCCAGGCCGCACCGACCTTGCTGAACGTTTCCTACGACGTGATGCGTGACTTCTACAAGGACTACAACGCGGCGTTCCAGAAACACTGGCAGGCCGAGCACAATGAAAACATCACCTTGCAGATGTCCTTCGGCGGCTCCAGCAAACAGGCGCGTTCGGTTATCGACGGCCTGCCGGCGGACGTGATCACCATGAACATGGCCACCGACATCAATGCCCTGGTGGACAACGGCAAGCTGGTGCCGGACAACTGGGTCACCCGCCTGCCGAACAACAGTGCGCCGTTCACCTCCGCCACCGTGTTTATCGTGCGCAAGGGCAACCCCAAGGCCCTGAAAGACTGGCCGGACCTGCTCAAGGACGGTGTCCAGGTGATCGTCCCGAACCCCAAGACCTCGGGTAACGGCCGCTACACCTACCTGTCGGCCTGGGGTTATGTGCTGAAGAATGGCGGTGACGAGAACAAGGCCAAGGAGTTTGTCGGCAAGCTGTTCAAGCAGGCTCCGGTGCTCGATACCGGCGGCCGCGCAGCGACCACCACCTTTATGACCAACCAGATCGGCGATGTGCTGGTGACCTTCGAGAACGAAGCGGAAATGATTGCCCGCGAGTTCGGTCGCGATCAGTTCGAAGTGGTCTACCCAAGCGTGTCAGCCGAGGCCGAGCCGCCGGTGAGCGTGGTGGACAAGGTGGTCGACAAGAAGGGCAGCCGCGCGGCGGCTGAAGAATACCTGAAGTACCTGTGGTCGCCGGAAGGCCAGGAAATCGCCGCCAACAACTACCTGCGCCCACGTGATCCGCAGGTGCTGGCCAAGTTCACCGACCGCTTCCCGAAAGTCGACTTCCTCTCGGTGGAGAAGACCTTCGGCGACTGGCGCACGGTGCAGAAGACCCACTTCAATGATGGTGGTGTGTTCGATCAGATCTATAACGGCAAGTAACTGATACCACCCGGCACTGAAAACACCACGAAAACTGTAGGAGCTGGCTCCTACAGATCGAGGGTGTTTTCAAGATAACGCCTTCCTTACATCGGCGGTTTGACCCCATCCTTACCCGCTGAAATCCCCGCCGCCGTCAGCTTGCCATCCGCCCCCTGCTGGGCAAACAGCACCACCTTCACCCCCGGCTTGAGCAGGCTGCGATCGCCTGGCACCAGGTTGACCACAGGCACGCCCTCCGGCACCACGATCTTCTTCTCCCCGCCTTTGTAGCTCAGGGTCAGGGTCCGCCCATTGGCGACCTTCAGCTCACCCACCCGGCCATTGGTCATGGTGCTGCCCTGGGCCAGATCGAAAGGACGGTGACCGTCTCCGGTACCGGCCATCTCCGGTGGGAATACATGAACTTCCATCGCCGTCAGCGTGCCATCCGGGCCAGGCATCGCCGCCGTGCCGATGTAGCTGCCGGGCTTGATATCCGAGAGAGTCGCGAGGGTCACACCGCGGACCTGGGTGTCCTTGGTCAGGCCGACCGTGACATCCTCATTAGCGATGGTATGCACCTTGAGCGCATCGCCGTCGAGCGCAGTGATTTCACCGCGCACCGCCACCCGCTGGGCCGGGGCATCAGCAGCCTGGGCAAGACCAACAGACATCAATACCGCCAGGCTCATCGCCGAGGCCAACGCACTGCGGCGTGCCAATTTGCCGAAAATCGAATTCATGGGACGTCAGGTTCCTTGGGTGGGGAGATAAACAGTTCTCAATTCAACAGGACTGTTATAGCGCTGATAACGGGATTCGGGGGATGAAAATATCGCCTTTGCGGTTTGAGCCTTCTAACGAAGGGTAAGTTTTCAGGCATTGCATTACAGATGAATTTCGTTTATTGCGTTTTTCGTTTATTTCGAATAAATTTCCATCATTGATTCTACGCACTCGGAGCCAGCCATGACTCAATCTGCCCTCACCATCAACTTGCCCCTCGAACGCGAAGTCCAGCTCGCCATCGAAGGTCAACGCGCCCTGGCGGCCTTTCTGGCCACAAGGTTCGACACGCAGCACATCCAGATTTTCGACGAACGCAACGAGGCCCATAGCGTTGAACTACCCACCACCGCACTGAGGCTGTTGGTGGAGATTCTGGCCGAGCTTGCCGCCGGTAACGCCGTCCAGGTGGTCCCCGTCCACGCCGAGCTGACCACACAAGAAGCTGCCGACATGCTCAATGTCTCTCGTCCACACCTGATCAAGCTTCTGGAGTCAGGTGAATTGCCGTTTCACAAAACCGGCAAGCACCGCCGCGTACGGTTTGCCGATCTGATGGCCTATAAAACCCAACGCTCACTGGATAGCGAACAGGCCATGGCCGAACTCGCCGAGCAGGCACAGCAACAGAGGATGGGCTACGAGTGAGATACACCAGCCGACGATATCTGAAATAGTCTCAAAAAAACGGCGACCTCTGAAGATCGCCGTTTTTCACTCACTGCCCGAACTGCTTGCCCAGCCCCGGCGGCACGCCATGGATATCGGTGTCTTCCCATGGCCCGTTGGGGCTGATGGAGCGGCTCCAGCCGTTGTTCCAGCGATAGTAGGTGCGCTGGCGATAGAAGGTGTTGGTCTGGTTGTCGAGGACATAGACGCCCATCTGCCCGTCCCAATGACTGCTACCACCCGGCGGCGGGGCAAACGTCGGCGAGAAGCTCGGACGTGGTTTGCCCGGTGGGATCGGTTTACCCGGCGTGCCCGATGGATAAGGTTGGGTCGTCGGGCCGGAAGGCGGGATCGTCGGCCCCTCCGGCGGCGGGCGATGGACCGCACAAGCGCTCAACCCCAGGACCAGCGTTAACAGGGTGAGGCGAGCGATGGCGGTCATGGCGAATTCTCTATTTATCCGGGCTGTCGATGGTCAGGTTCTGTTGCGCGGCGGTGCTGCTGGCCAACGGCTGGCTGCGCCCGATCCACTCGCCCGCCGTCGGTTGGCCGGCGCGGGATACCCGTGCAACCAGTTGGACTTCAGGAAAGTTCGACAGTTTCAATTGCGGCATCATCGCGTCCGCATCACCCAACTCGACGGTGGCCGGCAGGTCGGCGACCGTCAGGCGCTTGGCCGCTAGCGGCGCAGGCGGGCCCTGGGTGGCACGAGCGAAGATAAAGACGCTGTCGCCCGGCCGGACCTTGGCTTTCAGCTCCGCCGCCAGATCGACCCGCACTTTCAACAGCGCGCCCTTGACCACAGGCCGCTCGACGACCGCGACCTTGCCACCGCTCGCCACCAACTTCTCACTGGCACGGTCGATACCGCCCTGCAACGCGGCACGGGAATTGTCGTCCGGCGGCAATTGCGCCAGCAGGCGTTTCCAATAGTCGATGGCCTCCTGGTAACGCTGCCCTTCAAACGCCGCGATCCCCAGCAGACCCAGGCTGGTAACTTCCTTCGGATCGATCTTGAGGGCTTCGTCGGTCAGCGCCTGGACCTGCGGCGACCACTGCTTGCCATCGGCGAAGTATTGCGCCTGGGCCCACTGCCCGAGCAACTCCGGCTGGCGCCCAGCCACCTTGACCGTACGTTCGAAGACCTTCGCCGCATCGGCCGCACGGTCCTGGGCCATATAGGCACGCCCGAGGAAATACAGGCCCTCGGCCGAATCCGGCTGGGCCGCCACCGCCCGTTCCAGACGCCGGGTCATCTCTTCCACGGACTGCGGTGCCTGGGCGAATTCGCGGGTCAGTTCGACCTTGTCACTGGCGCCGAAATGCAGGTACAGCGCCAAGCCCAGCACCGGTACCAGCAGCGCCGCCAGCAACGGCAATGGCTTGCCCAGCCGTGAGACACGGGCCGGTGCCACACCTTCGGTATCGGCCAGCAACTCGCGGGCGGCTTCCGCCCGACCGCTGTCCATCTGTTCGGCGCTGAGCACGCCTTCAACCTGCTGCGCCCGCAACTCGGCGACACGCTCCTGGTAGAGGGCGACGTTCAACGCGGTGCGGTCTTCCTCGCGCTGCACGCGGCGTTCACGCAAAATCGGAATCAACAGAAAACTCAGGGCAATCAGTAACAACAGACCTGTAGCGAGCCAGAAATCAATCATTCGGTTTTCTTATCCAGCAGGTGGTCGAGGCGCTGGCGCTCCTCGGCGGAAAGCGCGTCCGGGGCGGCAGCGCCCTCGGCACGACGACGGCGGACGATCACCGCGATCACGACAAAGCCCCCCAGCAGCAGGCCGGCCGGGCCGAACCAGAGCAAGGCGGTCTTGCCGCTCAGGGCCGGCTTGTAGCGCACAAAGTCGCCATAACGGTCGACCATGAAGTCGATGATCTGCTGATTGTCCTTGCCCTCGCCGAGCATGCGGAAAATCTCCCGGCGCAGGTCGGCGGCAATCGGCGCGTTGGAATCGGCGATGTCCTGGTTCTGGCACTTGGGGCAGCGCAGTTCCTTGGTCAGGTCGCGAAAGCGTTCACGCTCGGCGTCGTTGGCGAACTCATAGGTGTCGATGGCGGCATGGGCCACGCCAACCAGACTCAGGCCCAGGAGGACCGCCGCTAACCAGCGCTTCATGGCCGGCCCTCGTCCACCAGCGACTGATACACCGTCGCCAGTTGTTCACGCCAGACCGTCTCGTCGATCACCCCGACGTGCTTGTAGCGAATCACGCCCTTGCCGTCGATAAAGAAGGTCTCCGGCGCGCCGTACACCCCCAGGTCCAGGCCCAGGGTGCCCTGCTCGTCGCGGATATTCAGCTGGTAGGGGTTATGGAATTCCTTCAGCCACTTCAGCGCCTCGGCATTGTCATCCTTGTAGTTGATGCCGTAGATCAGCACGCCCTGCTGGGCCAGTTTGTTCAGCACCGGATGCTCGACCCGGCAGGAAATGCACCAGGTCCCCCAGACATTCACCAGCGCCGGCTTGCCTTGCAGGTCGGCCACGGTCAGCTTCTTGTCACCCTGCACGTCGGGCAACGCGAACGCCGGGAACGGCTTGCCGATCATCGCCGACGGCAGCTCGGACGGATCGAGGTACAAGCCGCGATAGAGGAACACCGCCATCACCAGGAACGCCGCCAGCGGCAATACCATCAACCAACGCTTCATGCAGTCGCTCCACTCATGCCCAGCGCTTCACGCACTCGGCTTTTCACCTTGACCCGATAACGCCGGTCCAGGGCCGCCAGCGCACCGCCCAAACCGGTCAGCAGACCGCCGAACCAGATCCAGCGCACGAACGGCTTGACGTGTACCCGTACCGCCCAGGCGCCGTTTTCCAGTGGTTCGCCGAGGGCGACATAGAGGTCACGGGTGAAACCGGCGTCGATCCCGGCTTCGGTCATCATCGATTGCTGCACGGTGTACAGGCGTTTCTCCGGGTGCAGCAGCGCCACTTCCTTGCCGTTTTCAATCACCCGGATCGTGCCTCTGTCCGAGGTGAAGTTCGGCCCTTCGACATGCTTGGCGCCTTCGAAGATGAAGTGATAGCCGCCCAGTTCCATGGACTCGCCCGGCGCCATGCGCAGGTCACGCTCGGCGCTTTCCTGGCTCGACAGCACCACACCCAGGGCGCAGACCGCGATGCCCAGGTGCGCCAACTGCATGCCCCAATAGCTGCGGGTCAGGCTCGGCAGCCCCTTGATCAGGCCTTTGTTGCGTGTCTTGTCGAGGATGTCGCGTACCCCGGCCAGCAGCACCCAGGCCGCCAGCAGGAAGGTCGCCAGCACCGCCCAGTTGAAATCGCCATAGACCAGCCCGGCCACCACCGCCAGGGCAACGCTGCCCAACAGCACCGGGGTCAGCATGCCCACCAGCCATTTCACCGGGGTGTCTTTCCAGCGCACCAGCACGCCGATCGCCATCACCACCATCAGCAAGGCCATCAACGGAATGAACAAGGCATTGAAGTACGGCGGGCCGACCGACAGCTTGGCGCCACTGAGGGCATCGAGCACCAACGGATACAAGGTGCCCAGCAGGATCATCGAGGCCGCCACCACCAGCACCAGGTTGTTGCCCAGCAGCAGGGTTTCCCGCGACCACAGGTTGAAGCCCACATGGCTTTTCACCACCGGCGCGCGCAGGGCGAACAGGGTCAGCGAACCGCCGACCACGAACAGCAGGAAGATCAGGATAAACACACCTCGTGCCGGGTCGGAGGCGAAGGCGTGTACCGAAGTCAGCACGCCGGAACGCACCAGGAAGGTCCCCAGCAAGCTCAGGGAAAACGCCGCAATCGCCAGGAGCACGGTCCAGCTCTTGAACACCCCGCGCTTTTCCGTGACCGCCAGGGAGTGGATCAGCGCCGTGCCCACCAACCAGGGCATGAACGAAGCGTTTTCCACCGGATCCCAGAACCACCAGCCACCCCAGCCGAGTTCATAGTAGGCCCACCAGGAACCGAGGGTGATACCCACCCCCAGGAACGCCCAGGCGACGATGGTCCAAGGCCGCGACCAGCGCGCCCAGGCCGCGTCGAGACGCCCGCCAAGCAAGGCGGCGATGGCAAAGGCGAAGGCCACCGAGAAACCGACATACCCCATATAGAGCATCGGTGGATGGACGATCAGGCCGACGTCCTGCAACAACGGGTTGAGGTCGCGACCGTCCGCCGGAATCTGCGGCAGGATCCGTGAGAACGGGTTGGACGTCAGGATCAGGAACAGCAGGAAGCCGGTGCTGATCATGCCCATCACCGCCAATACCCGGGCCAGCATCACCTGGGGTAACTGCCGGGAGAAGACCGACACGGCAAAGGTCCAGCCGCCGAGAATCAAGGCCCAGAGCAGCAACGAACCTTCGTGGGCACCCCACACGGCGCTGAACTTGAAGTACCAGGGCAAGGCGCTGTTGGAGTTGTTGGCGACATAGCTAACGGAGAAGTCGTCGGTCATGAAGGCGTAGGTCAGTACCCCGAAGGCGAACACCAGGAAGGAAAACTGCCCCCAGGCCGCCGGCCGCGCCAGGCTCATCCACAGGCGATCACCGCGCCAGGCGCCGAACAGCGGGACGATGGCCTGCACCAGGGCAAAACACAGCGCGAGGATCATGGCCAGATGGCCCAACTCAGGAATCATCGATCAACCCTCCTTGGCTTGCGTCGGGGCGGATTGACCGCTGTCTTTCAACGCCTTGGTGACTTCCGGTGGCATGTATTTCTCATCGTGCTTGGCCAGCACTTCATCGGCCACCACCACGCCATCGGCGTTCAACTTGCCGAGGGCAACAATGCCCTGCCCTTCGCGGAACAGGTCCGGAAGGATGCCGCGATAGGTAATGGTGACGGACTTGTTGAAATCGGTGACCACGAACTTCACGTCCAGCGAATCGCCGGAACGTTGCAGCGAGCCCTTCTCCACCATGCCGCCGGCGCGAATCCGCGTGCCATGGGGGGCGTCGCCATTGGCGATCTGGGTCGGAGTGTAGAACAGGTTGATATTTTCCTGCAGCGCACTCAAGGCCAGGCCCACGGCGGCGCCGACGCCGACCAGAATGGCGAGGATAATGATCAGGCGCTTTTTGCGCAGCGGGTTCACTTGGCATTCTCCCGGCGCAGACGACGCGCCTCTTGTTGCAGGTAACGCCGCCGAGCCAGGATCGGCGCCGCGACGTTCAAGGCCAGTACAGCCAGGCAGATACCGTAGGCCGACCAGACATACAGGCCGTGATGGCCCATGGCGAGAAAATCGCCGAAGGTGGCAAAACTCATCGAGCCACCCCCAGCTCGTTCAGGACTTCAGCCTTGACCCAACTGGCCCGGGCCTCGCGCTTGAGTACTTCAAGGCGCATGCGCAGCAGCACCACGGCGCCGAAGAAACAGTAGAACCCCAGCACCGTCAGCAACAGCGGCAGCCACATTTCAGCGGGCATGGCGGGTTTTTCGGTCAGGCTGAAGGTCGAGCCCTGGTGCAGGGTGCTCCACCACTCCACCGAGTATTTGATGATCGGGATATTGATCACCCCGACAATCGCCAGCACCGCGCAGGCCTTGGCGGCGCTGTCGCGATTGGTGATGGCGTTGCCCAGGGCGATCAGGCCGAAATAGAGGAACAGCAGGATCAGCATCGACGTCAGCCGCGCATCCCAGACCCACCACGCGCCCCAGGTCGGCTTGCCCCAGATGGCCCCGGTAATCAGGGCCACGGCGGTCATCCAGGCACCGATAGGCGCGGCGCATTGCAACGCGACGTCGGCCAGCTTCATCTTCCACACCAGCCCCACCACACCGCAGACCGCCAGCATCACATAGCAGGACTGGGCCAGCATGGCCGTCGGCACGTGGATGTAGATGATGCGAAAGCTGTTGCCCTGCTGGTAGTCCGGCGGCGCGAAGGCCAGGCCCCAGACCACGCCGGTGCCGATCAGCAGCACGGCGGCCACGCTCAGCCAGGGCAGCAGGCGCCCACTGATGCCATAGAACCATTTGGGCGAGCCCAGCTTATGAAACCAAGTCCAGTTCATCACGGTACATCCAGGGTCTTCGCTGGTCATCAACGGACCAGACCTCATTATTCGCCGACGCTGATCTTCAGGCCAGCCGCTATTGCAAAAGGTGTCAGGGTCACCGCCAGGGCGGCCAGGCTGCCCAGCCAAAGCAGGTAACCGGTGGCCGGCATGCCCTGCAACGCGGCCTGCAAGGCCCCGCTGCCAAGAATCAGTACCGGGATATACAAAGGCAGGATCAGCAGGGCCAGTAACAGGCCACCACGCTTCAATCCCACCGTCAGGGCCGCCCCCACCGCACCGAGCAGACTCAGTACCGGCGTACCCAAGAGTAGCGATAACAACAGCACCGGCAAGCAGGCAGTGGGCAATCCGAGCATCAGCGCCAGCAAAGGCGCGAGCAGAACCAGGGCCAGGCCGGAAAAAATCCAGTGTGCCAGTACCTTGGCCAAAACCAGAAGGGCCAGGGGGTGCGACGAAAGGACCCACTGTTCCAGGGATCCGTCCTCGAAATCGCTGCGAAACAGCCCGTCCAGCGAGAGCAGGACGGACAACAGGGCCGCCACCCAGACCAGCCCTGGAGACAAGGTTTGCAACATATTTGTCTCGGGACCGACCGCCAACGGGAACAGCGCAATCACAATGGCGAAGAACACCAGGGGATTGGCCAGTTCCGCCGGACGGCGAAACAGCAGACGCGCTTCACGGGCGAACAACAGGCCGAAGACACTCATGCGGCCCACCGTCCCAGGTCGAGATCACGGTAACCGGCCGGCACCCGGGTCAGCGTGTGGTGGGTGGTCAGCACGACCATGCCACCGCGTTCGCAATGGCCGGCCAGGTGTTCTTCGAGTTGGGCGACCCCCTGCTTGTCCAGGGCGGTGAAGGGTTCATCGAGAATCCACAGCGGCGGGCTGTCCAGGTACAACCGGGCCAGGGCCACACGGCGCTGCTGGCCGGCGGACAGGGTATGGCAGGAGACATCCTCGAAACCCCGCAGCCCGACCGCCGCCAGGGCCCGCCAGATCGCCTCGCGCCCGGCCGGCTGATGCAGGGCACAGAGCCAACTGAGGTTCTCTTCGGCGGTCAGCAGGTCCTTGATCCCGGCGGCATGGCCGATCCACAACAAGGTGCGGGCCAGCTCGCTACGCCGGGCATTCAGCGGCTGCCCGTCAAGCTGTACTTCCCCGGCGGTCGGCTGCATCAGACCGGCCAGCAGGCGCAACAGACTGGTCTTGCCACTGCCGTTGGGGCCGCTGATCTGCAAGAGGTCGCCGGGGCGCAGCTGCAACTCGAGGTGCTCGAAGAGCATCCGCCCGTCCCGTTCACAGGCGAGCGCCAAGGCTTCTAGAAGAGGGCTGGTCAAATAATCGAGGCCTTTTTACAGTTCAAGTCGGCACGGGCGCAGCCGTTAAAGTGAAGCAGAATAAATGCTTTTGCAGCTCGACCTACAGAGCTGTGTCAATTTTTGCGCTATTTTGGACACACTTTCGGAGATGGGCGGCATTATACATGCGATGCCCTACTCCAAAGAGGGCTATTTCGACAGGCTGCGACCCGATGACAGGCGAAATCAACATCCTCCCCCTGCCCCAGTTGATCCCGGCCAACAGCCGTCCGATGCTGCTGGCCAGCGAACTGCTGCAGTTGACACCGCCGCTGGAAGGCCTGATCGCCCCCGGGCAGACTGCCGAGGCCGAAGTCCTCTCGCTCAAGCAAACCGACCAGACCTTCCAGATGCTGCTCAAGGTCACCACCGACAGCGGTCGCCAGACCACCGTGCAGGTCAACAGCAACCTGCCGCTGCCGCAAGGCACCAGTGTCGCCGTGACCCAACCGACGCCCGGAAACCTGGCGATCACCGTGCAACAGGCCCTGAGTGCCAGCATCGCCGCCCTGACCCGCCTGGATACCACGCAACTGCCGGTTGGCACCTTGCTGCAAGGCAAGGTCATGACCGCCCAGCTACTGCCACAGACACCCGGACAACCGGCGGTCTATCGCTCGCTGGTGACCCTGCTCAACACGGTCCTGAGCGGCACCACCCTGACCCTCGACAGCCCGCAGCCGCTGCGTATCGGCAGCCTGCTGAGCGCCCTGGTGCAGGACGCGCAAAGCCTGAGCCTGGTGCCGTTGGCCGCCCGTCAGGACCAATTGGCGGTGGCCCGGCAGTTGGTCACCCAGCAAGGTCGGCAAGGTTCACTCGACAGCCTGGTCAGTACGCTGCAGAACCTGTCCCAAAACGCCGACCTGCCCGAAGACCTGCGCGCGGCCATCAACACCCTGCTGGCGGACCTGCCTGACGTCAATCAGTTGAGCAACCCCAAAGGGCTCGCCCAGGCCCTGCAAAATAGCGGGCTGTTTCTCGAAGCCAATCTGTTGCAAGGGCAGAATCCGGCGCTGACCCCCGACCTCAAGAGCAACCTGCTGCGCCTGATCGCCCAGATCATGCCGCAGTTGCCCGGCAGCCCGAACTTCGACCCCGGAGCCGCCGCCGCGCTGCTCGCCCGCACGCTCCCGGGCTTTGTCCGCAGCGCCCTGGGTACCCTCGGCCAGGTCGGCGAGCCGACCCAGCCGATCAGCTTTCCGCTGCCCTCGCGCCTGCTGCAAAGCCTCACCGACGATGGCGACCTGGAAGGCCTCCTGCGCCTGGCCGCGGCCGCCGTTTCGCGCCTGCAAAGCCATCAGCTTTCCAGCCTGGAACAGACCGGGCGCACCCCCGAGGGCAATCTGCAGACCACCTGGCAGCTGGAAATCCCCATGCGAAACCTGCAGGACATCGTGCCTTTGCAGATCAAGATCCAGCATGAGGAAAAGGAGCCGCCACCCGAGCAGGAAAAACGCGAAAAGCGCGAGCAGAAGGAACAACTGTGGCGAGTGGAGCTGGCCTTTGACCTGGAACCTCTGGGGCCGCTGCAAGTCCAGGCACAGTTGGTGCGGGGCAGCCTGTCCAGCCAGTTATGGGCCGAACGTCCCTACACCGCCAGCCTGATCGCCAGCCAGCTGGGCGAGTTGCGTGAACGCCTGCGGGCCTCGGGCCTGAATGTCAGCGACCTCGATTGCCATCAGGGCACGCCCCCCCAGGGCAAGCAAACCCGACTGGACCAACGCTGGGTCGACGAAACCGCATGAAGAATCCCAACACCCCACGCCAGGCCATTGCCCTCAAGTACGACGGCCAACAAGCCCCGACCCTCACCGCCAAGGGCGACGAGGAGCTGGCCGAAGCCATCCTGAAGCTGGCCCGCGACTATGAAGTACCGATCTACGAGAATGCCGAGCTGGTGAAACTGCTGGCCCGGATGGAGTTGGGCGACAGTATTCCGGAGGAGTTGTACCGGACCATCGCCGAGATCATCGCCTTTGCCTGGAACCTCAAGGGAAAATTTCCGGTCGGCCAGGATCCCAATGCGCCGCCAGTAGAGAAGGATATTACCGAGCGCGGGGAGGATTACTGATCCGGCGTCCTGCAAGACCGATTCCATTCCCCCTACGTCGCCCTACAGCTCTCAAACATAGGGCGCTGTAGCCCGATTCTGATTTTGTTTTCCTGCGTTCAACACTACCACCGACGGGTCCACACTTCGTGCATTCCCCCTGCAGGAGGCACAACGGATGTTCACCTCGGCACCTCGCTTTACCTTCACTCTTCCGGACTTCGAACAGGGATTGGAAGTCCTGGCGTTCAAGGGTACGGAAGCTATCAGCCAACCCTACCGCTTCGAACTGGAGTTGGTCAGCCGGCAGCCGGACCTCAACCTCGACGAACTGTTGCATCGGCAGGGATTTCTCGCCTTCAACAGCGACGGCGCTGGCGTTCACGGCCAGGTCTACGGCATCGGCCAGGGCGATACCGGCCAGCGCTGGACACACTATCAACTCACGCTGGTGCCGCAACTGGCCTATCTGGCCCATCGCTTCAACCAGCGAATATTCCAGAACCGGAGCGTGCCGCAGATCATCGCCCAAGTGCTCAAGGACCATGGCATCCTCAGCAATGCCTTCAGCTTCAATCTCGCCAATCCCTTCCCCGCTCGCGAATACTGCGTGCAATACAACGAGTCCGACCTGGACTTCATCCAGCGGCTGTGTGAAGAGGACGGCCTGCACTATCACTTCCAGCACAGTGCACACGGCCATCACCTGGCCTTTGGCGACGACCAGACCTATTTCCGTCAACTGCCCGACAGCGTGCCATACCGACCGGACAGCGGGATGGTCGCGCAACGGCCCTGCATCCAGTCCTTCGACCTGCACCTGGAAACCCGCAGCACCCGGGCAACCTTGCGCGACTACAACTTCAAACAACCCGGTGCCCGGCTGGAAAACAGCGCCTGCGTGCTCCACTCCCTGCCGCAGCCGGACCTTGAAGATTACCGTTATCCCGGTCGCTACCACCGCGACGAACACGGCCGGCAGCTCAATCGTCGCCAGTTGGAAAGCCATAGAAGCGACAGCCGACGGGCGTCGGGCAAGAGCAATGAACCCCAACTGGCCAGTGGGCACTTCCTGCTCCTGGCCGAACATCCACAGCCAGACTGGAACACCCTCTGGCTACTGACCCAACTGACCCACGAAGGCAAGCAGCCGCAGGTGCTGGAGGAGTTGGCAGCGAACCAAAGCCGTACCGACAGTGATTTCCGCCAGGGCTACCGTAATACCTTTCTCGCCACCCCCTGGGAGGTGTTCTTCCGTCCACCGCTGCAAGCGCGCAAATCCCGTCGGCTCAATACCCAGAGCGCCATCGTCACCGGCCCGCCCGGCGAAGAAATCCACTGCGACGAATATGGCCGGGTGAAGGTGAAGTTCCACTGGGACCGCTCGGACGAAACCGATGCCCAAAGCAGTTGCTGGCTACGGGTAGCCTCCAGCTGGGCCGGGCCCGGTCATGGCGCCGTGACCTTGCCCCGCGTCGGCATGGAAGTGCTGGTGACCTTTCTCGAAGGTGACCCCGACCAACCGCTGATCACCGGCTGCCTGCCCAATCAGCGCCATCCGCCGACCTACCCGTTGCCGGCGCACAAGACCCGCAGCGTGTTCAAGAGCCGCAGCAGTCCTGGCGGTGGTGGCAGCAATGAGCTGCGTATCGAAGACCGCAAGGGCGAAGAGCAGATCTACCTGCATGCCCAGCGCGATTGGCAACAACACATCGAGCGCAATCTCTCGGTCACGGTCGGCCATGAACGGCATGAGTGCGTGGAAGCCAACAGCTACTGCGAGCTCAAGGCCGAGGAACACCACACCGTTCACCTGGACCGCCGCGTCGAGGTAAAAGGCGATGACAGCCTGCTGGTCGGTGGCAGCCAACAGGTAAAGGCCGGGCTGGGTTACTTCATCGAGGCCGGGCAGGAGATCCACCTGCGGGCCGGGGACAAGGTGGTGATCGACGCGGGAGAGCAACTCACCCTCAAGGTCGGCGCGCACTTCATCAAGCTCGACGCCAACGGCATCACCTTGAACGGACCCGAGGCGAACGAGGACGCGGGTATAGGCTCGGGGCCGCGGATCAAGGGGCCATTGCTGCCGGGAGCGGTGGAACAGGCGCCGCCGTTGCGCCTTGAAACAGCCGTCGTCGACGGAGTGCCGGAACAACGCCAGAAAGAACTGGCGCTCGATACGGGCTTCTCCAACTGAACCATCGCCGCGCAACGGCCGCTGACTCAGGTCGCCGGCCGAATCTCACCGATCAAGGTCTGCAACGAATAACCCAGGCGCGGCGCCAGCTCATCGGCCCGGCTCTGCAACCCACGCTGATCCAGTTCCTGGTCCAGGTCCGCCGGCACGATCAGGATGACATTGCCCTCCTTCACCGGCAGCTCCCAGTAGTGTCGGTGATAAAGCCCGCGCAACAACGCCGCGCCCAAGGGTTTGCCGTCATCGGTGGCCCATTGGTTGATCACCAGCCAGCCGCCAGGATTGAGTTTCTTCTGGCAGTTTTCCAGAAAGCTCCAGGCCAGATGGCCGACACCGGGACCGACATCGGTATACAGGTCGACAAAAATCAGGTCCGCCGACTCCGCGCTCTCCAGCAGTTCCAGCGCATCACCGACGCGGATATACAGGCGCGGATCGTCGTCCAGCCCCAGGTACTCGATGGCCAGGCGCGGCACGTCCGGGCGCAACTCGATGGCCTCGACATCCTCCAGCGGCAGGAACCGCAGGCACGCCTGGGTCAAGGTCCCGGCCCCAAGCCCCAGGAACAGCGCGCTTTCCGGCTCTTCGTGGCACAAGGCACCGATCAGCATGGCCCGGGTGTAGTCGTATTCCAGCCAACTGGGATCGGCGGTGAACACGCAACTCTGCTCAATGGCATCGCCAAATTCGAGAAAGCGGTAATCGTCCACTTCAAGGACTCGAATCATGCCGAAGGCATCGTGCACTTCGGCGAGCAGACGCTCCACGCGCTCCTCAGCCATTTCATATCCTTGCAAGCGGGAAAAGCGCAATTGTCAGCCAAGCCGACAGAGCAGGTCACGCACTAATTACTGCTAACATGGGCCTCCCACCGTCAAACCTCGAGTTCATGATGAGCCAACCCTGGAGCCCCGACAGCTGGCGCGCCCTGCCGATCCAGCAACAACCCCAGTACCCGGACGCCGCGCACCTGCTGCGAGTCGAGCAAAGCCTGGCCAGTTATCCGCCACTGGTGTTCGCCGGGGAAGCCCGTGAACTGCGCCGTCAGTTCGCCGAAGTCACCCAGGGCCGCGCCTTCCTGCTCCAAGGCGGCGATTGCGCCGAGAGCTTCGCCGAGTTCTCGGCGGCGAAGATTCGCGATACCTTCAAGGTGCTGCTGCAAATGGCCATTGTCATGACCTTTGCCGCCGGCTGCCCGGTGGTCAAGGTCGGGCGCATGGCCGGCCAGTTCGCCAAACCCCGTTCGGCCAACGACGAAACCATCAACGGCGTGACCCTGCCGGCCTACCGTGGCGATATCGTCAATGGCATCGGCTTCGATGAAAAAAGCCGCGTGCCGGACCCGGACCGCCTGTTGCAGTCCTACCATCAGGCCACGGCGACCCTGAACCTGCTGCGGGCCTTCGCCCAGGGCGGCTTTGCCGACCTGCACCAAGTGCACAAGTGGAACCTGGACTTCATCGCCAACTCGGCCCTGGCCGAGAAGTACAGCCAATTGGCCGACCGTATCGATGAAACCCTGGCGTTCATGCGTGCCTGCGGCATGGACAGCTCGCCGCAATTGCGCGAAACCAGCTTTTTCACCGCCCACGAGGCACTGCTGCTGAATTACGAAGAAGCCTTCGTGCGCCGCGACAGCCTGACCAACGATTATTACGATTGCTCGGCCCATATGCTCTGGATCGGCGACCGCACCCGCCAGCTCGATGGTGCCCACGTCGAGTTCCTGCGCGGGGTGAACAACCCGATCGGGGTCAAGGTCGGCCCGAGCATGAACACCGACGACCTGATCCGCCTGATCGATATCCTCAACCCGGACAATGATCCCGGTCGCCTGAACCTGATCGTGCGCATGGGGGCGAACAAGGTCGGCGATCACTTGCCGCAACTGATCCGCGCCGTGGAAAGCGAAGGCAAGAAGGTGCTGTGGAGCTCCGACCCGATGCACGGCAACACCATCAAGGCCAGCAGCGGCTACAAGACCCGGGATTTCGCGCAGATCCTCAGCGAGGTGAAGCAGTTCTTCCAGGTGCACCAGGCCGAAGGCAGCTACGCGGGCGGGATTCATATCGAGATGACCGGGCAGAACGTCACCGAGTGCATCGGTGGCGCGCGCCCTATTACCGAGGATGGGTTGTCGGATCGTTATCACACCCATTGCGATCCGCGGATGAACGCCGATCAGTCGCTGGAACTGGCGTTTTTGATTGCCGAGACCTTGAAGCAGGTGCGGCGTTGAGTCAGTAGGTTTTTTGTTGTCTGGAAGGGCCTCTTCGCGGCGGTGCGGCGATCCGACAAGCCCAGCTCCTACAGTCCGGCGTCGGATACATATTTTGCGTACGACACCAGACTGTAGGAGCAGGGCTTGCCCGCGAAGGCGGCCTCACAGGCACCGCCATATCCAGCGTTCATAGCAACCCACGCAACCGCTGCGCACTGACCCGCTGGCAATTGAGCTGAATATCCGCCAACCCCAGCCAATCGGCCAACTGCCGCAAATTGACGGCCAACGCCGCCATCCCCGCCTCATCCAACCCCTGCTCTTCCTCATGCACGGCATGCACCGCCAACCGCCCAAGCGCCCGCTCCGCACGCAGGTCAACCCGCGCGGCAATCCGTTCGTTGTGCAAAAACGGCAACACGTAATAGCCATACACTCGCTTGTGCTGCGGCGTGTAGATCTCCAGCCGATAACGGAAATCAAACAACCGCTCGGTGCGGCTGCGCTCCCAGATCAACGAATCGAACGGCGACAACAACGCACTGGCCTCGACCCGGCGCGGCACCTTGATATCCGGCAGGCAGTACACCGGCTGGCGCCAGCCCTGCACCTCCCCCACCTGCAATTCACCGGCCTCGACCAACTCCGCCAGGCGTGCACGGCTATCGCCCGGGTCCAGGCGAAAGTAGTCACGCAGATCCTTTTCCGTCGCCACCCCAAGAGCCGCCGCGGCCTGGCGTAACAAGCCGCGCTGGGCCTCGGCTTCGTCGATCAGCGGTTGCCCGAGCACCGCCGAGGGAATCACCCGCTCCGGCAGATCGTAGAGCCGTTCAAAGCCCCGGCGCCCGGCCACCGTCACTTCACCGGCGGCGAACAACCATTCCAACGCATGCTTCTCGGCACTCCAATCCCACCAGGGTCCGGCTTTTTCCTCACGACTCGACAGGCTGCCCGCGCCCAACGCGCCGCGCTCCTCGACCAAAGCCAGTACCCGGCGAATGGTCGCCTGCTCATCGCGACCGAAACGCGCCATCTGCTGGTAGATCCCTTCGCCACGGGACGCTCGCTGCATGCGCCAGCGCATCAGCGGATACAGCGACATCGGCAGCAACGACGCTTCGTGCCCCCAGTATTCGAACAAGGTGCGCCGTCGCCCCTGGCTCCAGGCGGCCTGGTCGAGCAAGTCGGAGGAGTAGTTGCCCAATCGCGAGAACAACGGCAGATAGTGCGAACGCACCAAGGCGTTGACCGAATCGATCTGCACCACACCCAGGCGCTCGATCAGCCGATTGACCTGCATCGGCTTGATCGATGTCGAGGCTCTACGCCCCTGGAACCCCTGGGCCACGAGCGCCAGGCGGCGGGCTTGTTTCAATGAAAACGACAGGTCTGCGGGCATGCACGCCTCCTTGTGAACCCGCAAACTACCGCAGTCGCCCCCTGCTTGTGTAGCGCTATCAACGGCCCTTGCCCAGCGGATCATTCCAGAAATGCCGATGGGTTTCCTGCTCGACATCGGCGCGACTGAGGCCCATGTCCTTGAGCGCGTCGTCATTCAATGCCGCCAGTACCTGACGCTCGCGCGACACCTCATGCCAACGGACAACCCGCCGCCACAAGGCCCGCAGTGACAGCACCGAATGCGTGTCACCATCGATCAACAGATAACCTTTTTGACCTTTCATCATCCTGCCCTCCAGTTGGGGATGACTAAAGTCTGTACCTGGCGCTAAGATCAATCCAACGAATGTTTCTTATGCAATACATCTCGGAGATTGATGAATTGTCCAGCTACCCGAGCATCGACACCGACGTTCTGCGCACCTTTGTCGCGATTGCCGATCAAGGCGGCTTTACCAAGGCCGGCGAGTTGGTCAACCGCACGCAATCAGCCGTCAGCATGCAGATGAAACGCCTGGAAGAGGATGTGCTCAAGCGCCAGTTGTTCGAGCGCGACGGACGCCAGGTGCGACTGACCGCCGAAGGCCAGGTGCTGCTCGGGTATGCCCGGCGCATCCTGAAACTGCACAGCGAAGTGTTCAACACCCTGCGCGAGCCGCATATGGTCGGCATGGTGCGGATCGGCGTACCGGATGACTACGTGATGCGTTTCCTGCCAGGCATCCTCTCGCATTTCGCGCAGTTCTATCCTCTGGTCAAGATCGAAGTGAACTGCGAATCCTCCACGCAGTTGCTGCAACGCCACGACCTGGACCTGACCATCGTCACCCGCAAACCGGGCAATGAACTCGGCCAGTTGCTGCGCCAGGAACGACTGGTCTGGGCCGAAGCCCAATGTTCCGCCAATCACGAACAAACGCCCTTGCCACTGGCCATGGACGGTATCGATTGCTTCTGCACCCAATGGGCCTGCAATGCACTGGACGCCCGTGGCCGCGACTATCGCCTGGCCTACAACTGCCCGAGCCTGTCGACGATCATGGCGGTGGTCAACGCCGGCCTGGCCATGACCGCCCAGTTGGAAAGCCTGATTCCCCAGGACTGGCGGATTCTGGGCGAAGCCGAAGACTTGCCCCAGTTGCCCCTGCTCAACATCATGCTGGTGCGCAACCTGAACAAGCCGTCGCCGATCACCGAATGCCTCGCCGAGCACATCGTCGAAGGTTTCAAACTTTGAAGCTGAGCAGCAGCGCGCCGAGCCCCAGGTAAGCGCAAAACAGGCCGCGTAAGACTTTCTCGGGCAAGGCGTAGGCCACTTTCACGCCCCAACTGATGCTCATCAGGCCGCCGATGGCCATGGGGATGCCCATGCGCCAGTCCACCTCGTTATGCACCGCGTAAGTCACCAGGGTGACGCTGGTGCTCGGCAATGCCAAGGCCAACGACAGGCCCTGGGCCACCACCTGCGAAGTACCAAAGACGCTGGTCAGAACCGGCGTCGCCACCACCGCCCCGCCGACCCCGAACAACCCGCCCATGGTGCCGGATGCCGCGCCCAAGACACCGAGCCAGGGCCAAGGGTGACGCATCTGCGCCGACACCGGGGACTGCGCCATGAACAGGCGCACCAGGTAGAACAGCGCCAGTGCCAGCAGAAAGCCGACAAAACCCAGGCGCATACTGCGCGGATCCAGGCCCACCGCCCACAGGGCGCCGAACCAGGCAAAACAGAAACTCATCAGTACCAGCGGCAGCGCGTGGCGCAGTTGGATGCGATTGCGCTGGTTATAACGATGCAAGGCCAGCACCACGTTGGGTACCACCATCACCAGTGCCGTGCCCTGGGCCAACTGCTGGTCGAGGCCGAACAGGATACCCAGCACTGGAATCGCGATCATCCCGCCGCCAATGCCGAACACCCCACCCACTCCGCCCATCACGACGCCCAGCAGCAAGTACTCAATCAATTCGATCACAGCCGTCTCCCCACTCAATGGCCTTCATGCTACGCAGTCCGCTCTAGCGCGGAAACGCACAGCAACGCACAATGGCTATGCCAACTTCGCACAAGCAACCATTTATGAATCCCACGGCACTGACCGATCAGCTCGGCCTGTTTCTTGATGTCCTGGAAACCGGCAGTTTTTCCGCCGCCTCCCGCCTCCATCCGCTGACCCCATCCGCCGTGGCGCGACGGATCGACAGCCTGGAAAACTCGGTCGGCAGCCGCCTGTTTATCCGCAGCACCCATGCGGTCCGGGCCACGCCCGCCGGCCTGGCGTTCGCCGAACGGGCCCGGCGGATCGTTGCCGAACTGCGCCTGGCCCGGGCCGAGGCCGTGTCCCTGAGCAACGCCCCCGAGGGGCTGATCCGGGTCGATGCGCCCGCGGCTTTCGGTCGCCGCCACCTGGCACCGGCGATTGCCGACTTCCTTACCGGTTACCCGGGCCTGGATGTGCAGTTGCACCTGATCGACAGTTTCGTCGACATGCAGGGCTCCAACCTGGGCAAGGTCGACCTGGTGCTGCGCGCCGGGCAAATGGCCGATACCCGGCTGGTGGCGACGCCCTTGGCGAGCATCGTGCGGATCGCCTGTGCCAGCCCCGCCTACCTGAAAAATCGCGGCACGCCGACTCATCCGGGCGCGTTGAGCGAACATGACGGCCTGGACTGGGATGCCCTGGCCCCGTTCATGGCCTGGCGCTTTGTGCAGGACGGACAGATGCAACTGCACCGCCCGGCGCGTGTGCGCATGACCTCAAACAACGCCGAGGCGCTGCTGTCCGGAGCCCTGGCCGGCCTGGGCATCGCTCATTTGCCGACCTGGCTGGTCAGCGAATACCTGCTGCGCGGCGAACTGCTGCCGCTGTTCTGCGAAAACGGCCTGCCGGCGCCAGAGAGCTCCGGGGTCTATGCCCTGCGCCTGGAACAACCGGCCAACTCCCGCAGCCGCTTGCTGCTGGAGTTCCTCAAGGGCCGCTTCAGCCCCGTACCGCCTTGGGACCTGGCCCTGCAAAGCGGCCTGGGACGACACTAGGCTGGGAAAATTCTCTGGCGCATTAAAGATTCGACCGCTAGATTCATCGAACGTAACGCACAAGGCTTTAGTGATGACCAGCAACCGCGACAACTGTGACGACCTGCTCCTCGACAACCAGGTGTGCTTTGCCCTGCACTCCACCTCGTTGTTGATGACCAAGGTCTACAAACCCCTGCTCCAGGCCCTCAACCTGACCTACCCGCAATACCTGGCAATGATGGTGCTCTGGGAAAAGGACGGCCTGACCGTGGGCGAGATCAGCACGCGCCTGCTGACCGACCCGGGCTCCCTGACCCCCCTGCTCAAGCGCCTCGAAAGCGAGGGGCTGTTGAGCCGGACCCGGAGCAAGGAGGACGAGCGCGTGGTGATCGTCGAGTTGACCGAACAGGGCCGAGCCTTGCGCGAGCAGGCCCGGGGTATCCCGCAGTGCATTCTCGCCGCCAGCGGCGATTCCCTGGAACGCCTGCGCGCCCTTCAGGCCGAGTTGGTGGCCTTGCGCGGGCACCTGCAAGACAGCCTCTGACCCCGCCCCTTTTCAGCGCTTCGCGCTGATCGCCGGCAAGCCGGCTCCTACAAAAAAGCCGGATCGCTCCTAGCCACAGGAGCGATCCGGCTCGCCGAACCCCCTCGCGGTTACCGTTAGTCTCCCTCCCTGATCCAGCCCCAAAAAATCGAACCCTGTCTTTTTTGAAAATTTATCTTGCGCGCAAGATATTTGCGATATACATTTACCTCGCACTTAATTAACGCGCAAACAATTAGCGCACAACACACAACCCTGAAACGACGAGGCTCATCATGCAAACGCTCTATACCGCAATCGCAACCTCCACCGGTGGCCGTGACGGCCGTGCTGTTTCCAGCGACCAGATCCTCGACGTCAAGCTCGCCACCCCGAAAGAACTCGGCGGTGCCGGCGGCGCGGCGACCAACCCGGAACAACTGTTCGCCGCCGGTTACTCGGCCTGCTTCATCGGCGCCCTGAAATTCGTCGCCAGCCAGAGCAAGCGCCAGATCCCGGCCGATGCCGCGATCACCGCCCATGTCGGCATCGGCCAGATCCCCGGTGGTTTCGGCCTGGACATCGACCTGCACATCAGCCTGCCCGGCCTGGAACAAGCCGAAGCCCAGAGCCTGGTCGATGCCGCCCACCAGGTCTGCCCGTACTCCAACGCCACCCGTGGCAACGTCGACGTCCGCCTGCACGTCACCGTCTAACCACTTCGCCACTCAAGGATCCGAACATGAACACTTTCAGCAAAGTCCTGACCGGTACCCTGCTCGCGCTGTCCGTCCAGGGCGCCTTCGCCGGTGATGTCGAGCACAACACCCAGGCGTTTCTCAATGCCTTGAACAGCGGCGGCGGCAAGCCGATGGAACAGATGACGCCGACGGAAGCACGCGCCGTGCTGTCCGGGGCACAGTCGGGGGTCAAGCTGAACCTGCCCCGCGCCGATGTCAGCCAGAAGACCATCCAGGTCGACGGCAAGCCGCTGGAGCTGACCATCGTCCGCCCGGCCGGGGTCAAGGGCACGCTGCCGGTGTTCATGTTCTTCCACGGTGGCGGCTGGGTCCTGGGGGATTTCCCGACCCACGAGCGGCTGGTCCGTGACCTGGTGGTCGGCTCGGGTGCGGCGGCGGTGTTCGTCAACTACACGCCGTCCCCGGAAGCCCACTACCCGGTGGCGATCAACCAGGCCTACGCCGCGACGAAATGGGTGGCGGAACACGGCAAGGAGATCAATGTCGACGGCAAGCGTCTGGCCGTGGCCGGCAACAGCGTCGGCGGCAATATGGCGGCGGTGGTCAGCCTGATGGCCAAGGACAAGGGCACCCCGGCGATCAAGTTCCAGCTGCTGCTGTGGCCGGTGACCGATGCCAATTTCGAGACCGCGTCCTACAACCAGTACGCCGAGGGGCACTTCCTCAGCAAGAACATGATGGAATGGTTCTGGGACAACTACACCACCGATGCCAAGCAACGCGGCGAGATCTATGCCTCACCGCTGCGCGCGACCACGGACCAGCTCAAGGGCCTGCCGCCCGCGCTGATCCAGACCGCCGGCGCCGATGTGCTGCGGGACGAGGGCGAAGCCTACGGGCGCAAGCTGGATGAAGCCGGCGTAGCGGTGACCAGCGTGCGCTACAACGGCATGATCCACGACTTCGGCTTGCTCAATGTGGTCAGCCAGGTGCCGGAGGTACGTTCGGCCATGCTGCAGGCTTCGCAGGAACTGAAGGAACACCTGAAATAAGCCCCACCCTAGAAACAAGTAGACACAAAAAAGCCCGGCGCATGTCCGGGCTTTTTTGTTCGTGCGGCGAAAAGCAGTGCTTATTTAGCACGGCCTTTGTAGGAACCGCCTTCACGGGTATCGATCTCGATCATGTCGCCGATTTCGATGAAGTCAGCTACCGACAGTTCGGTACCGTTCTTCAGTTTGGCAGGCTTCATCACCTTGCCGGAAGTGTCACCGCGAGCGGAACCTTCGGTGTAGTCGACCTGACGCACGATGGTGGTCGGCAGTTCTACGGAAACCAGGCGGTCTTCGAAGAACACGGCTTCGCAGACGTCGGTCATGCCTTCTTCCACGAATGGCAGAACAGCCTCGATGTCTTCGGCGTTCAGCTCGTACATGGTGTAGTCGGAGGTGTCCATGAACGTGTAGGAGTCGCCGCTGATGAAGGACAGGGTCGCTTCTTTGCGGTCGAGGATCACGTCGTCCAGTTTGTCATCGGCGCTGTAGACGATCTCGGTCTTGTAACCGGTCAGCAGGTTCTTCAGCTTGGTCTTCATGATTGCGCTGTTACGACCGGATTTGGTGAATTCAGCTTTCTGAACCAGCCAAGGATCGTTTTCGAGACGGATCACGGTCCCGGGTTTCAGTTCTTTACCAGTTTTCATTGCGAATATCCGAATTTGGATGGGATGTACATAAATCTAGGCCGCGTATCATATCCAATTTAGGTAAAGCTTCACCAGCGCCGTGGCAAGATCGGGCCGCGAAGCCTGTTCCAGACACCAGCGCTCGGCGTGCTCGGCCAGCTCCCGCTCGTTTTCCAGCAGCGTTTTCCAGGCCGACGCCATGTCGCCCGGTGTATTCCAGGCCCGCCACCAGCCCTCGAACGCCGCTTTGGCCGGTGCTGACAAGCCCTGGGTGTACAACCCGAGAAAGGCCTCCAGCTTGTCCAGGTGAACGTCATCCTCCTGGCGATAGATGTGCCAGAGCAACGGCCGCCCCGCCCATTGCGCCCGCACGAACGAGTCTTCGCCGCGCACCGCGTTGAAATCGCAACTCCACAGCAGGCGGTCGTAATCCTCCTGGGGGACGAACGGCAACACCTGCACCGTCAGTTGGCCACGGGCTTCCCGGGCCCCCACCACCAGGCCCTCGGTCCCCAGCCAACGCTGGACATCGGCCAGGATACGTCCCACCGGCACCAGCAACTGCGTCGGCCGGGTATCCGCCGCCAGGGCATCGAGCCAACTGGCCAGGCTCGCGTTTTCATAGGCGAACAGCGAGATAAGCCGTGCACCGTCTGTCGGTTCGACACCGAGCCCTCGGAGGAAATCGCCACGTGCCCGCGGATCCTGGACAAAAGCCCGACGCTGCTCCAGCAAACCGGCTTCGCGCAGCAGGCCACCCGTTCCGGCCTGGAAGCCCGGGAAGAAGAAGAATTTCTGCACCTGCTTGAACTTGACCGACGGCAGTCCGTGGCAGCCGACGATCCAGTCCTCGGCGCTCAGGTAGTCGAGATTGAGCCATAACGGCACCTTGTCCCGGGCCGCCATGGCTTCCATGTATTCATGGGGCAAGGCGCAGGCAAAGGCGCCGATCACCACATCGGCCGCCGGCACGGGCAACCAGGGCGCCGACCAACGGCAGACCTCGACCCCACGCTGCGACTGCCGCTCGAGCCCGACATCGATCGCCGGGCACAGATGCTCGAAGGCTCGCAGATCATCGACCCACAGCCGCACGGCACAGTCGTGTTCGGCAGCCAACTGCCGGGCCAGACGCCAGGTCACCCCGATATCGCCGAAGTTATCCACAACCGTGCAGAAAATATCCCAGGTGGCCTTCATTCCGGGCTCCATTTGGCAAAAGCGCCGATTGTCCGCATAAATCCGTGCGCGCAGAAGAGCCGATGTCGATTAATCTTCATATGCGACAATGATCCTTTGCTCCGAATCGCCCTGCCAGGAGGTCACCATGCCTTACCGCCGACAAGCGCGCCGCCCCCTTTATGTCACCCTCAACCCACTGCAATTGACCGCCAGTATCGCCCTGGGCATCTGGCTGGGCGTCATGGCCCTGGCCCTGACGGCCTGGGTGGTGGCACGGATCTTTGTCCCGCAGCCCCTGGCGCCGCTGGCCGAGGCCGCCCGCCAACTGAACAACCCGGCTCCTGCTGTCAGCACCACCCCGGCGCCACAAAGCGGCGGCGATTCGACGCAGATGTTCGAGCAGTACAAGCAGAACCTCTCCAAGAATGAAGAACAGCAGCGCCTGGAACAGGCCCGCAGCAGCTACCGCAACCTGTCCAACCCCAAGTGCCAGTTCTGGCTGCAACAGGACCAGACCGCGCCCACTGACAAGAGCCGCGCCAACGTGCTGCAGTTCTGCAATTGAGTGACGTCACCGTGATGGACAAGCACGCCGTGCATCAACGGCTCCTGGATCTGCTGGACATCGACCTCGACGTCTTGCAGCGCGCGGCACAAACCGCCTACGAAACCGCGACCCACGAAGAAAACGTCGCCGAGAACAAGTACGACACCCTGGGCCTGGAAGCCTCATACCTGGCCACCGGACAAGCCCGGCGCATGAAGGAAATCCGCCTGGCCCTCAAGCGCTGCCGGGAATTGATCCCGCGCCCGTATGACCCGCAAACCGGTATCCAGCTCGGCACCCTGCTGGCACTCGAGGCCGAGAACGGCAGCGAACAATGGCTGTTCCTGGCACCCGATGCCGCCGGTCTCAAGGTCGAGGAAGCCGGCCAGTTGATCACCGTGATCAGCCCGCGCTCGCCCTTGGGCGGCGCCCTGCTGGGCAAGCAGGACGGCGACGAGGTGACGATCAAGGTCGGCGGTGTGACCCAGCGCTACAGCATCATCCGAGTGGAGTGAGGCCTGCGTTTACTTGGCCGCCGCCATCAGGCGATTGACCTCACTGCGGACCATGCTGGTGTATTCCGGCGGCGACAGGGTGTCGAGTTCCGAACGTACCCACTCCGCCCACTTGCCCTTGCGCTTGGCGCGCTCGCCGAACAGGCGCGCGGCCTCGCCCTTGGCCTTGCCCAGGTTGCTCTGCCAGAGATCGAACAGCCGGGACTTTTCGTCCTCGAGGGCGGCACGCTCAGCCAGGGACTTGTTAGCCAGATTGAAGCTCATTGGAAAATCCTGCGGTGTAAATAGAGGCATATCTTACACCGTCGATGGAAATATCCTGCCGTGGATTTTGTTTCGCCCCAGGGCCACGGTTGAAAAATTTGCAACTTTCACCGGCACAATCGACTCACAGGGTGAGTCCCATCATTCTCTTGAAAGGAAGATCATCATGGCCCGCAAATCCACCGTACAAGCCGCCGAAGACCAGATCAAGGACCAGGCCTTCAGCGAGCTGCAAGCGCTGATCCAGGACTCGGAAAAACTGCTGAAGGAAAGCGCCTCGCTGGTGGGCGAGGAAGGCGAGAACCTGCGTACCCAGATCAGCCACAAGCTCAAGCAGGCGCTGGACTCCGTGAGCCATGTGCGTGACAGCACCAAGCCGGTGGTCGAGGCGACCGAAACCTACATCGGCGGGCACCCATGGCAGACCGTGGCGATTTCCGCCGGCTTCGGCCTGGTGGTCGGCCTGCTGCTGGGCCGTCGTCACTGATCGGTCGCTGTTTGAACGCGCCCTTGCCGCCCGGCAAGGGACGCGGGCCCCGAAGCACTATCTACCACCCCAGCCTCCCGCCACCCGATAGCGTTTTTGCCATTCTCCGCGAAGCCTGGCCTGCCAGCGCCCCGCGGTTCGTCAGTACGTACGAAGGCAAACGCCATGACCCTCGATTCATATCCCTACGAGTTCTCCGAAGCCCTGGAAGCACGCGACGCCCCCAATCAGCGGGAAATCGCGCGCAACATCACCCAGGCTGACCGAACCTGGTTAAGGAACATCCTGCTTCCCAACCAGGACGCCCGCCAGGCACTCGATACACCGATGTCCGTCGATAAACTCTTCATCGTCGCCCAAGGCTCTCCCGCGACCGAGCTGGCCGGCACTTTCCTGGTCAGCGGCCCGCCGGGGCAGCGGGTGTTCCTCTGTACCCCGGGGTTCGGCCTGGAGCCTTTCGACCATCGCGAGCTGGCGCTGAAAAAACTGCTCGAACGCCTGAGCCTGGCCCCGCAGCGCGACGAACTGCTACGCTTCGTCGCACTCAGGATCAAGGCGGCCATTCGCTTCGAGCCGCCGCCCATCCTGGTCTCGGAACCGATCCGGGGTGTCGTACTGGTCGATCGACGCCAGTCCATCGAAACCTGCCTCGACTACAGCCTGAAGAATCTGCATGACGAATTGCTCAGGTTGCCGACACTCAAGTCCCTGCTCAACCGACTGTTCGAGAACCATCTGGGCCGGCACTTCCCCCACGTCAACCTGACGGCCCTGAGGGTGATCAGCTACGCCACCCCCCTCTCCGGCGACGGCACGGCGACGCTCCCCCTCCAACAGCTCTCCACACGACAGCTCAGCGAAACCTTGCTGGAACACTACAACCGGGGTGTCTGGCCCGAAGGGCAAAGCCGCGAATTCGTCGCCCCCGGCTACTCCTCCTCGGCGACGGATACCGTCGTTTGGGAAGCAGCACTGGCGAGTCTCTCCGGCCAGTTGTACAGCCATCTGGAAAGCACACTGCGAGACTTCTGGAAAGAGCCCCTCGACAACGGGCAACCACGCCAGGAACTGTTTACCGATGCCATGGGTACGCGCTTTCGGGCCGAGCTGCTCCAGCAGGAACAGGACTGGAATATCCTCAGTCCCGAGGACTACTACCCGCTGTGCGGGTTCTACCCCCTGGAGGCTTCAAGACTGCACGAACTGACGCCCTACACCCTGAGCGTGAAAACCAGCCGGCTCACCGGCGCATTGGCCAATGCCTTTGTCGTACGCAGCGACCGCCAGCAACACCCGGCTTTTTTCTGTTATGCCGCCGGTCGACTGTTGGCCTTCGAAAGCGAGAGTTCACTGCTGGCCTCGGTCAAGCCCCTGCTTCAAGACCCGGACCACGGCAATGACCTGCGTCATGGCCTGTCACTGCGCGAACGCGCCGACCTGAAGGATTCGCAGCCCCTCGATATCGCACTGACAGTGGGCAACCCGGAGGTCTTCGAGGCGCTGTTCAATAGCGTCGTCGCCAAACAACTGGATAACGTGGCGTATGTGCTCGCACGCTATCGCAGCAGCAACGGCGCGCTGGCCCTCGCCGCGGCGTTTGAACGGGCACTGGATGTCCGCGCCTTGATCGACCCGCGATTGGTTGCGCTCGCCCCCCTGGGTCGATGGAGCCATCGCCTGGATCTCTCTCCCAGCGAGAGGTTCGTCACACCGGGCTCGCGACGGGTATTGACGCCCGTGCTGGACACCGTCAGATACCAGCTGAAAACCCTGAGCGAACTCAAGGAGAGCATCGCCGAAGCCCTGAACAAGCGTCCGTCCCTCAAGGACTTCATCCAAAGCGAGCTGTCCAGGGAACTGAACCTCGTCCATCGAGGTAACCTGTCACCCGGCAATCTCTACATCAATCAGTATACGTCCGCCCTTCCGGCCCTCGGCGATACGACGCTGCTGCCGAGTAGCTCACAAAGCCTGGTGGAACACTTTCTCGAACGTCTGACCCAGCACTCCGGCGCGCTAGTAAAGACCGCCCACGGCGGACTGTTCAGCAAGGATAGCGAGGGTCACTGGGCACGGGTTTCAGACCTGGACATCACGCGGCTCAACACGATCGTCGAGAAGGTCCTGCCGGATTTTCTCGGGCACTATCTGCGCCAGCAGCGCTCGGTGTACAGCGAGCTGTCCGAACGCTTGAGCGAGGCCGTCACCAGTGGGTTGCGCCGCGAAGCGCAGTTCAAGGCGCTGCAGAATACCTTGAGAGAAACCGACCTGGAGGTGCTCGACAACCTGCTCGACAGCCATCGAAGGGACCAGCGTCCGGGCTTGCGCGGCTTCATTCCGGATGCCTTCGAGCTGACGCTCAAGACTGACGGGGCGGCCGCGCCGATCAAACTGCGCAACTGCTACCTGCTGACCGAACGCGGCGGCCTGGACAACGAGCATTCCGGGGCGGTGCAGCTATGGACCCCGGTTCAGGGGGCAGAAACCTTTCACTCCTTTCACGCCGCCGAAGTCGAACTGCAACGGCGCCTGCATGACCCCGTGGAACGTCTGTCCCTGCTGGAGAATATCGCCCGCAGCGAACAACCGGCCCATTTGCCCCTGCCCCAGAACCACCACACCAATCACCGGGCTTATCCGGCCCTGGGCTTTGAACTCATTCACAACGGTTTCCGCGGCAATCGACAAAACTCGCTGGTGGACAAGGCGATGGGCGATCTCGCGCATGCCGTGGCATCCCCTTACTCGGGCGAGCACTTTCACCAGCACCTGCAGTCCTGCCTTGATGCCCGCTCGACGGTTCCGACTCTTGAGAAGGCCATCCAGGCCGCGCAGAACGCCACCCTGCACCTGGCGCTGCCAACCTGGTTGGCGGACGCCAGCGACAGCCGGCAGTTCGCCCTGGCGAGCCTGCTCGACCGCTATCGCCAGGATGCCGCGACGACGGGGGACTACCACCAGGACATTCCCGATATCCGCGACAATGCCAGGACCAAGGTCATGAGCCTGCTGTCCCGGGACTTTCCGGCGGCCCGCCTCGACCCCGACAAGATCAACGTCTCGCTGACGCTGCGCAATGCGACCGAGATCATCCGTGAATCGCTGACCGACTTCGCCCTGCGGCACTTCGACCACATCGACCAAAGCTCGATCGTCGCCAGCACTCCGACGGGCTGGCTGCCCGAGGGCCTGACCAGCGACCGCCTCAAGAGCCTGGTGAAAGAGGCCGCCGTGGGCAGCCACTATGCAAACCTGCTCGACTCCTATCTGTCGGCCAGCGAAAGTGGCAGCGCACAACGCCAGCGCGCTTTTCAAAAACACTTTTTCTGGCAAAGCCTGCTGCACGCCTTCACCCAGGTCATCGGCAACAGCCTGTCCGCCACCGCCCACGGCTACATCAAGCACCTGCTGGCGATGCCGGACGGTCTTGCCAGGAAACCCCTGAACGGACAGAGCATCGACGTTCGCCCGCTGGAATTGATCAGCGGCGCCCAGGCGAAAGCCGACCCCGTGCCCGGTTTCTATCTGATCGGTCCCAAATCCGCCGAACGCGGCCCGCGAATTCTGCTCAGCCCACAGGGGCCGCTGCCGATTTTCCAGGAATACACCGATGAAGCCGCCTTGCTGGCCGACCTCAAGGACTCGGACAGCCTGCAACAGCGAGTCCTTGAAAGACTGGCCCATGAGCGGCGCGCCCATTACGCGCAACAGGTGTTCGGCGCACAGCTTAGGCCCCTGGGGATCAGCGACAATCCGCTGCGCGGCAATTTCTTCCAGCGGCTCTATCAGGACACCACCGCGCTACTCAAGAACATGCTCGGCAGGCAGAACGTACAAGACCAGCACTCGGCCTGGAGCAATGTCCTGTCCTGGCTCAAGGCGGGGCTTTACCAGGGCGCGATGTTCATGCTCGGGCGGTTGCGCTTGCCACTGCTTATCTGGCAAACCCTCCCGCAGCTCAAGGATGCGACGCAAAAGGCCTGGCAGGGCCGCTGGGGCGAGGCGATCGAGGAGTTCGTCATCGGCCTGGCGCAACTGGCAGTGGCACGCCGCGGCTGGAGCCGATCGAGCCTGACCGGCCCCATGCCAACAGAAACCGAAGCGCTCATCGAATCGCCCTTTGCCGACCCGGCCTGGGGCGACGCCCGCCTGACGCCCGGACAAAAGGCCGCGATCCTCGGCCATGAAGCCCATGAGGTTGCCTTGGCGGACATGACCCCGGATCTGGCCACCGGCCTGTATCGGGATACCGCGACCGGCAAGACCTTCGCGGCGGTCGGCGGAAAAGTCTTTCAGGTCCAGGAAGACAATCGGCGCTGGCGCATCGTCAAGGAACAGGCTCGGGGCCCCTGGTTGCAACAGAACCCGTACAAACAGTGGTCATTCAACCTGCAAGAACACTGTCTGGAAGGGCTGTCGCAATGAAACTATTCGACTCTTGCCTGAACCGAAGAGCGATCCGCGAGGAAATGCGCGTGCAGGCGATCGGGATTGACAGCATTCGCCGGCTCTATCCCAACCGGGCACGTATGATCCGCCATGCCCATGAACAAGCAGTGGCCTATCTGGCAGATACCCAAAAAAACATGGACAGGCTTTTTTCCGAGGCGCCCCTGGATCGGAAACGCCGTCAGTTCGTGGAAAAATTCTTCGATATCGCTTCAGTGAGTGAAAGCACGATCCAGAAAATCAAATTCCGCGCGGACATGCTGCTCGGGGAACTGCTCAAGCCATCGCTCAACCCCGAGACCTCGTCACGCTATATCGTGGGCTCGGCCCTGCACCCGGAGCACGGTATCCAGGCATTCACCTTGCCCAAGGACGCGACCAGGAGAATCTATTTCACCGAGCGTTTCTTCGATCCCGGCTTCGAACCCTACCTGCCCCTGCGCTCCAGGGCCTTCGACATGCTGGGTCACAACATGGCCACGGTCCTGTTGCATGAAACCAGCCATCTGGTGCTCGACACGATCGACCTCGCCTATCTGGAGTCGAGCCGGCCCTTCGTCGATCTGCTGGATACCCGATCGCTGCTGGGAAGGCTTCGTCATGACGACCTGGAACACATCCAGCAGCATGCGTTCTCCAACCGCACTCCCTCCAACGAATTATTCAGGGAGCGCGACGATTACGACCTGCACTGGTACGACGTGGTGGGCAAACCTTTCCGGCGGGTGTTGCAACTCACCGGGACGCAAAACCTGGATGAGGCCCGCAGAGTGTTCTTCTCGGACGAGAACAAAAGAATGGATGTCATGCTGAACAACGCCGACTCACTGGCATTGTTGCTCGCTCACCTGGGCAGACCGCCCGAGTACCATCCTCAGTACTAGACGGGGGTCCACCCCGTACCTGGAGTGTTCCCATCCCAGGCGCAACGCTTACTGCTCGGCCAGCTCACGCAACTGTTGCAGATCGCCCTCGGCCAGGACGATCCCGTCGCGTAGCGACTCGGCCCGCTGCTGGTGCCGTCGGTCACCCGGCAGGCGTTGCAGGCCGACACCCTGCATCTGGCTGACCAGCGTCCGGGCGCGCTCGGCGAAGTCCTGCCCCGCCGATTTGGCCGGGTCGATGACAATGATCAACTGCCCGGTCCAGGGGGTCTTGGCGCCGGGATGTTTCGACCAGTCGAACTCGAAGGAAAAATTCCCGCCGGTCAAGGCCGCCGCCAGCAACTCGACCATCATCGACAACGCCGACCCCTTGTGGCCGCCGAACGGCAGCAGCGCGCCGCCGTCGAGGATCGCCTTGGGGTCGCAGGTCGGCTGACCGTCGCGGTCCACGCCCATGCCGGGCGGCAGGCTGCGGCCCTCGCGGGCGGCAATCTGCACATCGCCATGGGCCATGGCGCTGGTGGCGAGGTCAAAGACGATCGGATCGCCACCGGCCCGCGGTGCGGCGAAGGCGATCGGGTTGGTCCCGAACAGCGGGCGCTCGGCGCCATGGGGCACCACGCAGGTCATGCTGTTGACCACGCTCAGGGCCACCAGCCCCTCATAGGCAAAGGGCTCGACATCCGGCCAGAGCGCGGCGAAGTGATGGGAATTGCGGATCGCCAGTACGGCGATCCCGGCACTGCGGGCCTTCTCCAGCAACAACGCCCGGGCGGCGGCCAGGGCCGGCTGGGCGAAACCGTTGGCGGCATCGACCCGGACAAAGCCGGAGGCGACATCTTCGACCCGGGGAATGGCCTTGCCATCCACCCAGCCGCTGGCGAGGGTGGAGACATACCCGGGAATCCGGAAGATACCGTGACTGTGGGCGCCATCGCGCTCGGCGCTGGCGCAGTTCTCGGCCAGGACCCGGGCGACTTCCGCCGAGGTGCCATGGCGCTGAAAGACCTGGGCGAGCAATGCCACCAGATCGCTGTAGGAAATCGTTTGAGTAGCCGTCTCGCTGGGTACAGACATCCGAAGCTCCGATTCCGATTTATTTATTATTGGATCGATGAGAGAAAAGCAGTGCTTGGGCAGGCGTCCAGACTATCCGGCGACAGGGGACTCCTTGTCAAACAGGGCATCGAAGCGGCTGGCCAACTGCTGCTCGGCGAACTGCTCGCGGATGAAGTCGACAAAGGCCCGGGTCTTGCCCGGAAGCAATTTGTGTTCGGCGTAGTAGATCGAGATATGGCCGTCGTCGACGTACCAGTCGGGCAGCACCCGCTGCAAGGTCCCGGCCTGCAACCAGGGCACCGCGAACGGCATGCTCACCAGCGCCACGCCCAGGCCCTGGGCCGCCACGGCACAGGCGGCTTCCGAATCGCTCATGGTCATGCGCGGGCTCAGGTTCAGCGGTTGATGCTCGCCGTTGCGCGCGGTCAATTGCCAGGAACGCACCCGCCCGGTCTGCGGCGAACGGATCAGGATACCGTCGCAGCGGCGCAGATCCTCGGGGGTGCTCACCACGGCCTGGCGTGCCAGGTAATCCGCCGACGCCACCAGCACCCGATGGGCCACCGTCAGCTTTCGCGCCACCACCCCCTGGGGCAGTTCGAAACCGCCACCGATGGCCGCGTCGAAACCCTGGCCGATCAGATCCACCTGGCGGTTATCAAAATGCCAGTCCGGGCGGATATCCGGAAAACGCCGCAGGAACTCGCCGAGCAGCGGCACCACATAAAGACGCCCGAACACCGTGCCGACGCTGACCTTGAGGGTACCGGCCGGACGGCCTTCGGCACTGGCCAGGTTGGCGACGGCATTCTGGATCGTCTGCAGGCTGGCACTGACTTCGCCGAGGAACACCTGGCCGGCTTCGGTCAGGCTCAGGCTGCGGGTGCTGCGCTGGAACAGCCGTACCCCCAGCCGCGCCTCCAGCTTGGCGACACTTTTACCGACCGCCGCCGGAGTCAGGCTCAGGCGCCGCGCCGCCTCGGCAAAGCTGCCGACTTCGGCGCTGCGGACAAAACATTCGAGGCTGCTGAAGGTTTCCATGCTCACCACTATAAACTTTTAGTTTACACAGACTGTAGCAATTACCGTCTACACAGTCAGCAATCCGAGGTCGATACTCGGCTCCAACAACAAGGCCACCTCCCCACCCTTCCACGGCCTTGAACTTTGGAGAACGACATGACCGAACACAATCTGACTGGCAAAGTAGCTTTGATCCAAGGCGGCTCGCGCGGCATCGGTGCCGCCATCGTCAAGCGCCTGGCGGCCCAGGGCGCAACAGTAGCCTTCACCTACGTCAGTTCCGACGCCAAGGCCAGGGAATTGCAGGACAGCGTGATCGCCGACGGCGGCAAGGCCCTGGCGATCAAGGCCGACAGCGCCGATGCCGTCGCCATTCGCCATGCGGTCAGCAGCACCGTCGAAGCCTTTGGCCGAATCGACATCCTGGTCAACAACGCCGGCGTGCTGGCCATGGGACCACTTGACGAGTTCAAGCTGGAAGACTTCGACCGGACCCTGGCAGTCAACGTGCGCAGCGTCTTTATCGCCACCCAGGAAGCCGCCCGGCATATGGGCGAAGGCGGTCGGGTGATCAATATCGGCAGCACCAACGCCGAACGCATGCCATTCGCCGGCGGCGCCGCGTACGCCATGAGCAAGTCCGCGCTGGTGGGCCTGACCAAGGGCCTGGCGCGGGATCTCGGGCCACGGGGCATCACCGTCAACAATGTGCAGCCCGGCCCGGTGGACACCGATATGAACCCGGCTGACAGCGATTTCGCCGGCAGCCTGATCAGCCTCATGGCCGGTGGTCGTTATGGCCGGGTCGAGGAGATCGCCAGCTTCGTCGCCTATCTGGCAGGGCCGGAAGCCGGCTACATCACCGGGGCCAGCCTGACCATCGATGGCGGGTTCAGCGCGTAACACGCGGTTGCAGTGCCAACGCCTGCTCCAGCAACAGCAGAAATGCTGCAGCCGCAGGCGTCGGCGTATGCGACCACACCGCGTACAGGTACCGCGACGGCGCGTCGGACACCGGCAGCGTCACCACCCCTTCGAAGCCCTCGGCGATTTTCTTCGGCACCAGGCCCAGCGCCAGCCCCCGACGTACGAACTCCCCCACCAGCATCACATTGCCCGCCTCGAACTGCACCCGATGGCGCAAGCCCGCCGCGGCAAAGGCCTCGTCGGTCTGCCGGCGCCCCGCCGTGCCGGCCTGGAAATCCACCAGCGGCTGGTTCTCCAACTCCGCCAGCGGCAGACGCTCGAAGCGGGTCAGCGGATGCCCCAGCGGCAGCACCGCCACCAACTCCTCCTCCGCCAGCAACCGCTGCGCCAGGCCCTCGATCTTTTCCCCCGGCCATAAACCGACAAACGCCAGGTCCAGCCGCCGTTCGCGCACATCGAGCATCAGCGACTCGCTCTTGCTCATATTCAGGTGAATATCCACCTGTGGATAAAGTCCGTGGAAACGCGCGAGCAAGCCCACCAGATCGACTTCGGTCAGGGACGAGATCTTGCCGATGGACAGGCTGCCGCGCACTTCCCCGGAAGCCGCCGCCACTTCGGCGACAATCCGTCGGGTCGCCTCCAGCGCCGGCCGGGCGCTGCGGACAAAGGCCTCGCCGGCCGCGGTCAGGCGCACCTTGCGCGAACTGCGCTCGAACAGCGCCGCGCCCAGATCCTCTTCCAGACGGGCGATCTGATGACTGAGGGCCGACTGCACCACATGGCAGCGCTCGGCCGCACGGGTGAAACTGCCCTCATCCGCCACCGCCAGGGCGTACTCGATCTGCTTGAGGTTCATCGGCTGTATCTCGTTTCAAGATGGATAGAATGAAAACAATGCATTGGTGTCATGCTAGGACATTCCAGATAATTCGTGCATCGAATTCCCATAACGAGACAGCCAATGTCCGACACCAACGCTGTACACAAACCTTTGAGTTCTGCCCTGATCCTGCTGATGTCGATTGCCACCGGCCTCGCGGTTGCCAGTAACTACTACGCCCAGCCGCTGCTGCACACCATCGCCCAGCACCTGGGCCTGAGCACCGCTACCGCCGGCACCATCGTCATCACCGCCCAACTGAGTTACGGCGCCGGGCTGTTGCTGCTGGTGCCGCTGGGGGACCTGTTCGAACAACGCCGGCTGATTTTCATCATGACCCTGCTCAGTGCCCTCGGCCTGTTGATCAGCGCGTTCTCGCCAAGCCTGCCCTGGCTGCTGTTCGGCACCGCGCTGGCCGGCCTGTTCTCGGTGGTGGCCCAGGTGCTGGTGCCGATGGCCGCCAGCCTGACCGCGCCGGAACAGCGCGGGCGGGTGGTCGGCACGCTGATGAGCGGCTTGTTGCTGGGCATTCTCCTGGCGCGCACGGCGGCGGGCCTGCTGTCCGACATTGGCGACTGGCGCAGCATCTACCTGCTGGCGGCCGGCCTGATGTTTATCTGTGCCTTCGCCCTGCTGCGTGCCCTGCCGGAAAACCACCAGCATGCGGGACTGAGTTACCCGGCCTTGCTCGGCTCTGTGTTTCGCCTGTTCGTCGAGGAGCCGGTGCTGCGGCTGCGCGCCGTCATGGGCCTGCTGACCTTCTGCCTGTTCGCGTTGTTCTGGACGCCCCTGGCCTTCCTGCTGGCGAGCCCGCCCTATGGCTATTCGGATGGGGTGATCGGCCTGTTCGGCCTGGCCGGTGCCGTCGGTGCCATGGCGGCGAACCTCGGCGGGCGCATGGCCGATCGGGGCAAGGGCGAGTTCGCCACCACCCTGGGCCTGCTGGCGTTGCTGTTGTCATGGCTGCCGCTGGGCTTTGCCGGACATTCACTGGCGGCGCTGCTGATCGGCGTGCTGGTGCTGGACTTTGCCGTGCAGCTGATTCACGTCAGCAACCAGAACGCCGTGTTCAAGATCCGCCCCCAAGCGCGCAACCGTCTGAATGCCGGTTATATCACCTGCTATTTCATCGGCGGCGCGCTGGGCTCGCTGCTCGGGGCGCAGTTGTACGGGCCCTATGGCTGGAACGGCATCGTCACCGCCGGCGGCTTGATTTCCGCCCTGGCGCTGGGCATCTGGGTGGTGATGCAGCGCCGCAGCGGACTGTCGGTGTCCGCTGCCTGAAAGACCACGCCGTCAGACAAGGTCCCAGTCAATCGTCGGTAGCCCGACCGGCGCCAGCGGGAAATGCTTGAGCGACTGCACGATCCGATCCGCATGCTGGTATTTCTCCGCCGCCATCGCCGGATCGGGCACCGCCACCGCATACATGCCCGCCGCCTTGGCCGCCGTCACGCCAAACGGCGAGTCCTCGAACACCAGGCAGTCCTCGGCCGCCACTCCCAGGCGCTTGGCCGCCAGCAGGAAAATATCCGGCGCCGGCTTGGCTTCGCCGACTTCGGGGTCGTCGGCGGTGACAATGGTATCGAACAGCGCAAACCATTCCCGGTGCAGGGTGGTCTTCAACTCGAACGAGCCCCGCGAAGAACTGGTGCCCACCGCAATCGGAATCCCGTGGGCCGACAGATGCCGCACCAGCGCCTCGGCGCCGGACATGGAACCGGCCTTGGGGAAACGCTCGCGCATCAGCGGCTCGCGCACCTCCAGGAACTCCTGGGGGCTGATCGGCAACTCCATCGCCTCGACCACGTAACGGGCCAGGTCGCCGGCACCACGACCGATGATGTGCTGTTTGTGATCCCAGCCGAAGGTCCGGCCGTAGCGACCGACGATAAGCTGCGTCACTTCGGAATAGATGCCCTCGGTGTCGAGCAGCAAACCGTCCATATCGAAAATCACGGCCTTTACCGGGCCCGGGGTAGAGAGTGCTGCGGTCATCGCATCCGCCGTATACAGGGTTGAAAGCCTGCTAGCGTCGCAGAGCCGGGCGATTCTTTCCATCCGAGAGTGAAGCCGCTAGCATGGTCGCAGTATTTTCCAGGCCCACGGGCCCGCCGACGGCTTGCCGCCCGGCCATCCGACAGAGACGCCAGCATGATTGCCAAAGAATCCCGAACCGAGGTCGCCCTTGCCAGGTTCCTCGACGCCCACCCGCACCTGCGCGAAGAAACCCGCGACCTGAGCCCGAAGGAACAGCAGCAACAGTTCCAGTGGGCCTTCGAGGACGAAGCCGAAAACCAGGGGCTCGAACCCTGGGAACTGACCTTGCAACTGGTGGCTGAAACCCCTGAGGAGCTCAAGGCCATGCGCCTGGAAGTCCACCGCGAAGTGGCCGAGGCCCTGGGCATGGATTGGGACGAGTATTGCTCGTTCAACGAGATCAGCGAAGACTGAGTGGTTGCAAACGGGGACCGTTCGTCGCAGCAACGGCACTTGAGCCCATGGCTGGGGACCAATATCAGGTAAGGACTCTTTATCGACAAGGAAACTCGCCATGAATCCGTCCCCCCTTGCCAAGCTGGCCTTGGCCGCACTGCTGTCCTCCCTTTCCATGACCAGCTTCGCGGCCCAGCCCGGCACCGGCCCGACCGATCCGCTCGAGAGCCCGCAGCCGCCCCTGGCACCGGGCGGCATCAACCCTGGCAACAATCCGGTGATCAACAACGGTGCCACACCACCTGGTACCGAAAGCGGTATCGACCCTCGAACCCAGGGTAATGATCCCGGGCGTCAAGGCGGCATGAACACCGACGGCAACGGCCCCGTGGGTGATGAAGCCCGCAGCAACCCCGGTGGCTCCCGCAGTTCCGGCGGCACCGAAAACAAGCTTCCAGGTCTCGGCAGCGGTTCCCCACAGAAATGACCTGAAGTGAGAAGGGCCGGTTCAAGTCCTTGAGCCGGCCCTTCTGACAGGCGCCTAGAGCTTGGCGGGTATTTGCCTCGCCAGTTGTCCCCCTCCAATGAAGAACGCCTGTTGATTGGCCACCAGTTCGGAACGCAATTCGCCCACGAGGTTGGAAATGGCCCTGGCACTGGTCAAGCGGACCGTGGAAATCCCCGTCACCAGCAAATCCACCCTACCCGAATCCGGGTCGAAGACCTTCACCGTCAGCGAGCTGTCATGGCTCACCGTGCATTGGCAACGAAGGGGTAAAAAGCCGAGTTCAATGATGTTGCGCAGTTCAAGAATGGAAATCACATCAATACGTCCCTATAGAGTGATGGAAAAGCAACCGCGCAAGGCAATCCGTGGGTTCTTGTCGGCACCAGGAGCCTCGCGCTTCTGGCGCCGGCCTTCGATAGAGGCCCTGGCAGACATCGTAGCTATGTGACGCCACTTAGTCGTCAGCACCGTTCACTTTTCCTTACGTACGCCATCTCTTACACCGACTCCATCATTCCGAGAGCGCCCAGGGCACTCGCTCAATTGCCCTTGTGATGGCTCATTTCCAACTTCCTCGCCATGTCCAGATGCATCTGCAACTTGGGCAGGGTCTGTATGGCGAAGGCCTTCAACTCCGGGGACGCGGAATGTTCAGCTTCATCCTTGAACAGCTGGATCGCGTCCTCATGGGCCTTGATCTGGTTGGCCACATAGGCGATATCGAAGGATTCACCTTCCTGCACCTGCAACATCAGCTTGCGCGCCCGGTCGAGGATTTCCGCCTCCGGAGCCATGGGCAGGTCGTGATGGGCGGCGATGGCCTTCAGGTCGCGGTTGGCGTCGGTGTGGTCCTTGATCATTTCCACGGCAAAGCTGTTGATGTCCGTGGACGTGGTTTTCTGGATCGCCAGGCGGCTGGTCTCGATCTCGGCGATCCCGGACGCCGAGGCCGTATCGATGAACTGCGCGGGGGTACCGGCATTGACCGGCCCGGCGAGGCCCGCGCCCAGCAGCAGGACAAGAGAGGTGAGACGTAACAGGGGGGTCTTCCGGCTCATGGGCGTTCTCCAGCACTTTAAAAAAACAGGTGGGCTGAAGGATTGGAAATAATCGGGCGGGCAAGGTTTAGAAAAAAACCGCGGGACTGACGAACGGTGATCGGCACAGCAGGTATCCTGCAGGCTTGCGCCCCCATGACCCGCTCAATTCCCAGGCAAAAAAAAGCCCGCGGGAGGGCGGGCAAGGGAAGCTTTTGAACGAGCGCGATTACTATAGACGCTGCTTGGCAAGCGAATTATGAAACATTTTTCATCTGCGCTCGGCGGCTGACAGAAAGGAACAGGCATGCTTTGGGTGGTCATGCTCGGCGGAAAACATCCCCGGGCGAAAATAGAAGTGCACGATGTGGCCTTTGTACTGGCCGACAACCTGGAGGCCACCTATCCGCAACTGCGCCAGGAGTGGTTCGGCAGCCCCGCCGGCCTGCATATCGATGCCTGGATGCGGGTCGACGGCGTCGACGGTTGGAAGGTCGAACTGAGCAACCTGGCGCCCGCCCCCGGCTCGCCGCGCCTGTACTTTATCAACCTGGGCGGCTACGAAGCCCGGGCCTTCGGCGAAGCGCATCATTACCTGCTGGTGGTGGCCCGCGACAAGGCCGAGGCCAAGCGCCTGGGCATGCGGCAGATGCTGGCAGGCTGGGAGCAGGCGCACACCGATGCCCTGCTGGATATCGACGACTGCCTGCCCATCGACCTGGTCGGCGGGCGTTATATCGAGCTGGTGCAGGCGCCGAATCGCGGCATTGTGCAGGGTAATGACTATATCGTCCTGCCCTGAGCATCACCTGGTCCCGATCAACGAAACTCGATGCCCGGCAGATCCATTTCGGGCACGTCGCCCAACAGGAAATCGCGAAAGGCCAGAATGCGTTCCTTGCGCAGGCTGCTTTTCAGCCAGACCAGGTAGTAAGCCTCGCCCGAGCCGACGGCAGTCCTGAACGGCAGCCCGAGCAAACCGCCACGGACATCTTCGAGGATCAGGTAAAGGTCACCGATCGAAACGCCGTGCCCGCGCATGGCGGCCGAGATCCCCTGGTCCAGGGTACTGAACAGCTTGCCACGCTCCACCCTCGCCCGCCCTTCCCATCCCATACCCGCCAACCAGCGCCGCCAGTCGCGCCGGTCCGTGGACGAGTGAATCAGTTCGTGCTGCTCCAGGGTGTCGGGACTCCAGGGTTCGACCTCCAGAAGCTGACTCGAACAGATCGGAATCAGCCACTCGTCGAAGAGCTTGCAGCACTCGACCTGGGCACCAAAACGCCCGTCACCGAGCAGAATTGCACAGTCATAGGGTTCGGTGTGGAGGTCGACGGTGTCGATATCCATCCACACGCTGGACAGTTGCACCGGCAAGTCAGGGTTCACCTGCTTGAGGTTTTCCAGCGACTGCAACAGCCAGCGCATGGTCAGGCTCGACGGCGCCTTCAGCCGTAGCTGCTCGGCATTGGCGCGAAAAGGCAGACAGGCCTCCTCGATCACCTTGAACCCGGTTTTCAAGCCATGGGCCAGGCGTTGCCCGGCTTCGGTCAATTGCAGCTTCGGGCCATTGCGCTCGAACAGATGACAGCCGAACAGCGCCTCTAGATTGCGAATATGTCGACTGATGGCGCTCTGGGTCAGCGACAGTTCCTCGGCGGCGCGGGTAAACGAAGAGGACCGGGCCGCCACCTCGAAAGCACGCAGGGCATAGAGCGGTGGGATACGTTCGGCCATGGGCTCGCCTCACTATGATTAATAATCATAGTGAGGCACAGATTTATCCATTTTTCAAACCCGCGGCACTCCCTCAGGCTTGCCGGACTCGATTCTCCCGCGCAGGCGCTCCTCCATGAACCTCTCGTTGCTACTGCTTTACCTGCTGAGCATTTCCCTGCTGATCGTGACACCCGGCCCGGTGGTCGCGCTGCTGGTCAACACCAGCCTGGGGGCCGGCAGTGGCCGGGCGCTGCTGACGATGCTCGGCACCAATGGGGCGTCGCTGGTACTGGCGCTGCTGGCGGCGCTGATTTTAAGCGGCGGCCTTTCGCTCAACCTGCAATTGATCAATGTCGTCAGCCTGAGCGGCTGTCTGTTTATCGGTTACCTGGGAGTAAAGAGCCTTCAGGAAGCCCTCTCGACAGCTGTCGACGACGGTGTGCAAGCCAACAGGAGCGAGCGGCGCACCGGTTTCGTCAATGGCTTCCTGGTGGGTATTTCCAATCCCAAGGAGATCATCTTTTTCGTCTCCTTCTTCCCCCAATTCATCCAGGTCACGCCGTCCTTCGGCCATAGCGTGGCGTTGCTCGCGGTGCTCTGGGCGGTGATCGACCTGGCGGCCATGACCTTCTATATCCTGCTCGCCCGCCAGGCCTTTGCGGTCAGGCACAAGGCCAAGATCACCTTCGCTTCCGGCATCCTGCTGCTGATGATGGCGATATTCGGAGTGCTGTACGCCGCCAGGGCGCTGCTCGCCAGCCTGAATTGAATGGCGTGTTTTAGTCATGATTCGGTCAATGAATGATGATTAGCAGCGCGCCGCCGTTCTGCTAGGGTCTTTTACCTGGGTCAGGGAGAGCGGCGGATGAACGAATTCGAACAACAGATCTTGTCGGTCAATGGGATCGAACTGAGCGTGCATGTGGCGGGGCCGCTTGACGGCCGGCCGGTGTGGCTTCTCCACGGCTTCCCGGAATGCTGGCATTCCTGGCGCAACCAGGTGCCGGCGCTGGTGCAGGCGGGTTATCGGGTGTTTGTCCCGGAGATGCGTGGCTATGGGCGCAGCAGTGCCCCCGCCGATGTGAACGCGTACGACCTGCTGACACTCTGCGCCGATATCCAGGCCGCCATGGATGCCTTCGGGCACACGCAAGCCTGCATCGTCGGCCACGACTGGGGCGCGCCGGTGGCCTGGCACCTGGCGTTACTGGAGCCGCAGCGGGTCAAGGCGCTGGTCACCTTGTCGGTGCCTTTTGGCGGACGCCCCAAGCGCCCGGCGACCGAACTGATGCGCGAGCACTATGCCGATCGCTTCAACTACATCCTCTATTTCCAGGAACCCGGGATCGCCGAACAAGAACTCGATGCGGATATCGACCGGAGCTTGCGGGCGTTTATGGGCGACACCGAGGTCTTCCTGCAAACCAAGGCCGTCGATGCACGTTTGTTTGACGGCGTGGTAGTGGCCACGGAGTTACCCGATTGGTGTGCGCCCGCGGATTACGAAATCTACCGGCAGACCTTTGCCGGCCTGGGCTTTCGTGGCGCGCTGAACTGGTATCGCAACTTCGAACGCAACTGGCAGCGCACGGAGTTTCTGGCAGGTTTGCAGGTCCGGCAGCCGACATTGTTCCTGATCGGCGATCGCGACCCGGTGGGTGTGCTGGAAGCCCACACCATCAAACGCATGCCGGGGCTGGTGCCGCAACTCGAACAGCAGCTGATCGAGGATTGCGGGCACTGGATACAGAGTGAGAAAGCCGAGGCCGTGAATGCGGCAATGCTCGGGTTTCTTGGGCGGGTTTATGCCGAAGGGGCCGGAACAGCGAGCTGAGACAATGGGCGACTGGCAATCAGGATAAACAGCACCGACAGCAGCGCACAAAGCGCTCCCAGCAGAATCGAAGCCACGTAGCTCTGATAAAGGTCAAACAGCAGCCCCGCGGCACTCCCGCCGATCAGGGCAGCGACCCCGACGGACATGTACAGGGCACCCAGAATGGCGCCCAGGTTCGCCGTGCCGAACCAGTTGGCCGCCACCGCCGGGTAGAGGGAAATGCAGCCCCCATTGGCCACGCCGAAACACGCGGCGAACAGCGCCAGCGTGGTGAAGGAATGGGCACCGAGCCACAGCAGATTGAGCAGCACCAGCGCGAAGGTCAGCAGCATCAGCAAACGCCGTGCGCCCATCCGGTCACCGAGGCTGCCCAGGAACAAGCGGCCGGCGACGTTGCCGACGCCGATAAGGCCGATCAGCAAATTGGCTTGGGTAGCGGAAATACCAAACTGGCGCGCGTAGGGATTGATGTGTACCAGCGCGAGAAACAGACCAACCGAGCCAAAGAAAATCGCCCCGAAATACCACCAGAATCGCGCCGTTCTCGCGGCTTCGGCCAAGCCCATGCCGTTGGCGGCCACATGATGCTGGGGGCTCGAAAAAGAAGGTACGAGACCATCCGGAAAAAGTCCCAGCTCCTGTGGATGACTCCTGAACAGCGAAGCCACCGGCAGACCGACCACCAGAATGGCCCCGGCAAAGATCTGCAGGGTCGACTCCCAGGAGAAATACTGCATCAGCAATCCGGCGACCGAGGGGCCGACAAAGGTCCCGACCCCGGTGCCCGCCAGCGCAATACCCGAAGCCTGGCTGCGGTTCTTCACGAACCAGCGCTGCACCGCCGTCACCGTCGGCACATACACCAGACCGACACCCAATCCGACCAGCACACAGAAGCACACCAGGAACCACTGCAAAGAGTCAGAAGCCAGGCTGCTGAGGAAAAAACCCAGCGCCAGCAGGATGATGCCAAGGCCGATCACCACCCGGGCCGAGATCCGATCAGCCAGGGAACCGGAGAAGACCCCGACCGAGTAATAGATCAGGGCCGTCAGTGAAAACACCGAGGCCACGGAAAAACGTCCCACCTCGAAGTTGGACTGGATCTGTGAGAGGAACGCCCCGAAGGAGTAGGCACCGCCAAAGATAAGGGCCAGCAACACATGCGCCGCGAACACGACGTACCATCCCGGGAATACCTTGGTTTTCATCACAGTCCGCTCTCGGATCCTGCTTATGGTTAAGCGCAACATCCATTTCAGATCCGATCATGGCTGCCGCACGCTCTTGTATATACATGAACATGCAACTTTACAGCCAACCTGTATCCGCGCGTATCAAAAACCCATAAAAAACGTAATACATTGAATTTTATATAAAAAATATAAAACCACAGACCCGGTCGGCTTTTTTCGGCCGTCGCGTTCGGAATTCTTTTGCCGCACGACGATACATTCAGTAACAGCATGTCTAGGCTTGGGACAAGGTCGCTCGGATGGGCATCATTTCTTCCCAAGGACAAGTTGCCGCACCATCAGGTTTAATCCAGACTGCCGTATCAATAGTTGTTCCACTACTTCTCGGGAAGGCAAACGTGGCATACCGGTTTTCGCTCACATCCCGAATGACGCTGCTCATTGTCATCATGGGCACAGTGCTCGTTGGCTCCGATATCTGGCGCAGTTTTACCGCTCGCTCGGTGCAACTGGGCGAAGTGACAACCGCCACCGCGAACCTTTCCCGCGCGATGGCTCAACATGCCGACGACACGTTCAAGGAAGCCGACCTGGTACTGAGCGGAGTTGTCGAGCGTGTCCAACGCGACGGCACCACCGCACCAGCACTGGAGCGCTTGCACCAGCTCTTTGTCTCGCGGCTCAGCGAACTCTCGCAACTCGATGGCCTCTATCTGTTCGACCGCAATGGCGAGTTGCTGGTCAGTTCGTTACCCGGGCCTTTGCGCAGCTACAACAACTCTGATCGTGAGTATTTCATCTTTCATCAAAATCACCCTGATCGAGGCGTACGGATATGGCCTCCGCTGCGCAGCCGCTCTACGGGAAAGTGGACGATTCCGGTGTCGCGACGCATTGACGATCCAGACGGCAGCTTTGCCGGTATCGCCGCCGCCACGATCGATATTGATTTTTTCTCGCAGTTTTATAATCGCCTCGAGATCGGGCAGGAAGGGGCCGTTGCCCTGGAATTTGACTCAGGCGTCATGGCCGTCCGGCGTCCATTCGAAGAACGCCTGATCGGCGCAGACGTGACCACTACCCGGCTTTTCCAGGAGCACAAACTACAACCGCAAGGCGGTACCTTTTCCATTGCCTCGGCTCAGGACGGCGTGGTCCGCCTGAATAGCTATCGCAGCCTGAATGACTATCCGCTGTTCGTCGCCGCAGCCCTCTCGAAGGATGAAAACCTCGCCTCCTGGTGGTCGGATACGCTGTGGCATGCCGCGGGAGTGGGGTTGCTGGTCTGCGTGCTGATCATTTTCGGCCTGCGCCTGATTCGCCAGGTGAACCTGCAAAGCAAAACCGAAAAAGAGCTGGCCGCGAGCCTGGAAACCACCCGGGCGATCCTGGAGACAGCCGCCAACCCGATTATCACGGTCGATGGCGCAGGCAAGGTACGATCACTCAACCCAGCCGGCCAACGGGCGTTCGGCTACGACACAGAGGAAATACTCGGGCGCAATATCAGGACGCTTGTCCCGGAATCTCACCTCGCGGCGTACAACGCTTATACCGCGGAATTCTCACAGCAGAGCTTCACTGAAACCGGTAGCAGCGTGGAATTGTCCGGCTTGCGCAAGGACGGGTCGACCTTTCCACTCTACGCCTCCACCAGTGCAATGAAAGGCACCGACGAACGCTGCTTCGTCTGTGTCATGACCGATATCACCGAACAGAAGAAACACCGCAGCGATCTTGCCGCCACCCGTGACCACCTCCTGTTGGCCGCCGATATCGCCGAGCTCGGCATTTGGTCATGGAACCTGTGCGACGGTACGCTGCATTGGAATGATCGTATGTTCGAGATCTATGGCTACTCACAGGCGCTGGTCGAGAATGGCCTGAACTTCGAACATTGGCGCTCGCGTTTTCACCCGGATGACCTGGAGATCGTCATCGCCGCACTCAACGCGGTGATCGATGATCGCGAACAGCGCCTGCCATCGTTCCGGATCGTCCTGCCCGACGGGCGAGTGCGCTACCTGGAAACCCGCGTCCGGGTCGAACGTGATGCCAGCGGTACACCGACCCTCATGACCGGGATCAATCATGACGTGACGGCCCAACATGAAATGGAAGTGAGCCTGCGCCATGCCAAGGAGCAGGCCGATGCGGCGAGCGCAGCCAAATCATCCTTCCTGGCGAACATGAGCCATGAAATCCGCACGCCCATGAACGCTGTGCTGGGGATGCTGCATCTGGTGCAGTTCACGCCGCTGAACCTGCGTCAGCGCGACTATGTGAGCAAGGCCCAGACAGCCGCCCAGTCGCTGCTTGGGCTGCTCAATGACATTCTCGATTATTCGAAGATCGAGGCGGGCAAGCTCCAGCTGGATCCGCATCCATTCGACTTCGAACCCTTGATGCAGGACCTGGGTGTCGTATTGGCCGGCAACCAGGGCCAGAAGGATATCGAAGTGTTGTTCGATATCGATCCGGCCCTCCCCAGTGGCCTGATCGGCGACAGCCTGCGCTTGCAGCAGGTCTTGATCAATCTCGCCGGCAACGCCCTCAAATTCACCTTGAAAGGACAGGTCATCGTCAGTCTTGAGCTCCTGGAGCGCACGGCCTCCAAGGTCCAGGTCCGAATTGCCGTAACGGACAGCGGCATCGGCATGAGCCCCGAACAGATAGAACATATCTTTGAAGGTTTCAATCAGGCCGAAGCCTCGACCTCACGCCGCTTCGGCGGCTCGGGTCTCGGCCTGGTCATCTGCAAGCGCCTGGTCAAACTGATGGGGGGCGATCTGCTGGTGGAAAGCCGCCCTGATGTGGGCAGCCGGTTCTGGTTCGATGTCTGGCTGAAGGTGGACGCAGGCGCAACGACAAGGACCCTCCCCGCCAACCATTCAATGCGGGTGCTGGTGGTCGACGACAACCCGATTGCCGCCGAGTTGCTGATGCGCACGGTGGCCGCCCTGGAATGGCAGGCCGACCTCGTCTCCTCGGGTGTCGAGGCCGTGAACAAGATAAGCAAGGCCCTCCATGAGGGAGAGCGTTATGACGTGGTCCTGATGGATTGGCGGATGCCGGATTTGAATGGCATGAGCGCGGCCAAGTTGATTCGCGAACTGAAAGGACGGTTACCGCCGCCCGTGGTCGTCATGATCACCGCCTATGGGCGCGAAGTCCTCGCCGAGAGCCATGATCGCGGCGATGCCCCTTTTGCCGGGTTCATTACCAAGCCCGTGACGCCCCGACAGCTGACCGAGGTCATTTTGCGGGCGTTGCAAGGCATCGACACACCGACTGAGACTCCAGCGCTTGAGCACAAACCTTCAAGGCGTCTTGCGGGTCTCAACTTCCTGGTGGTGGAAGACAACGCCTTGAACCGTCAGGTCATCGAGGAGCTGCTGAAATCGGAGGGCGCCTCCGTGCAATTGGCCGAAGGCGGTTTTGAGGGGGTCAACTGCGTGATAACGGGGAACACGTCCTTCGATGCCGTGCTGATGGATGTGCAGATGCCTGACATCGATGGCTACGAAGCGACCCGGAGAATTCGCGCCAACCCCCGCTTTACCACGCTGCCCATCATTGCGATTACCGCCAATGCGTCCTCTTCCGATCGGCAGGCCTGTTTGCAGGCGGGGATGAACGGGCATGTCGGCAAACCGATCGATATCGAGCATCTGGTTTCGGTGCTGCGGGCACAACTGGAGGGAAAAGAGCCCCCGGCGCCAGTCGCGCGCCCTGTCGCAAATGATCCGGTCATGGAACAAGACGAACTTATTGAAGACCATGCTTCGATCGTCAAGCGGCTGGATGGAAACCTGAACCTGATACGCAGTGTCCTGAAGATCTTTGGTGCCGAGACGGAAAAGCAACTCCAGAACCTGGACGAGCAGATAGCGCAAAAAAACCGGGTGGGCGCCGCCAGTGTATTGCATGCCATCAAGGGCAGCGCCGGCACCATGGGTGCCCTCGCGCTTTCAAGAAGAGCCGGCCAGCTTGAGCAGGCGCTGAACGCTGGCGCGGCATCGGCAGCCGACGATCCTCTGATCAATGGCTGCAGTGCTGAACTGCGGCAATTGATGCAGGCCAGCCTTGAGCAATTGACCATAGCGTTCGCCGAGCCCGCGGGTCCGGTTGAGCCGGCTGGAGAGGCGTTGCCTTTGACTGAATGGCGGCTGCATTTAAACGAAATACTCACGCTGCTGAATGCTTCGAACCTGCAAGCCATTGCGGCAGCGGAAGCACTTCTTGCCCAAACGCCGGCGGAACGACTGGCCCGATTCAATCCGTTTATCAAACAGGTCAGGGCATTGGACTTTACGGCCGCAGCACTGAGTGCCTATGAAATGCTGGAGCAAGCCTGACCATGGAGCGAATTCTCGAAGATTGGCTGCTTCATACAAACCGACGTCCCAAGATTCTGATTGCTGACGATCAGCCCACTAATATCCGGGTGTTGTACGAACTGTTTTCCGCGCAGTGCGACATCTTCATGGCGGCCAACGGCGAGCAGGCGCTGAAGATATGCCGGGCCGAGTTGCCCGACCTGATTCTGCTCGACGTGGTGATGGAGGATATCGATGGCCACGAGGTGTGCCGCCGACTCAAGGCCGATCCGTTGACAAGCACGATACCGGTCATCTTCATTACCGCGCAGAACCAGGCCGCGGATGAAGTCATTGCACTGGGGCTCGGGGCGGTCGACTTTATTGTAAAACCCATCAACTCGGTGATCGTCCGCGCCCGGGTCCAAACTCACCTGACCTTGAAATTGCAGGGTGACTTGTTGCGTGCGCACGCCTTTCTGGACGGCTTGACCGGTGTGGGCAATCGACGCAAGTTCGATGACGATTTGCTCACCAATTGGCGCCAGTGCTTGCGCGACAAGGTGCCCATGTCCCTTATCTTGCTGGATATCGACTATTTCAAGCGTTACAACGACCGCTATGGCCATCAGAGTGGGGACAGCTGCCTGAAGCTGGTCGCCAAGACGCTTTGCGAGTCGCTCCGGCGTCCCCATGACAAAGTGGCAAGGTATGGCGGCGAGGAGTTCGCCTGCATTCTGCCAAAAACGAAACGTGAAGACGCGGTCAGGATCGCCGAGGCCATGCAGGAGCGTATCCGGGCGCTGGATATCGAGCATCTCGGCTCGGAGGTTGATCGGGTGGTCACCACCTCCTCGGGGGTGGCGACGCTGGTGCCTGCACTCGGTGGCGGTCCGGAGGCACTGTTGGCGGCGGCGGATGTGCAGCTTTATGAGGCGAAGCGTGGCGGGCGGGCACGGGTTTGTGCGGCTGGAGATGAGTGACGGGCGGCCTTTCGGTCACCCGCGCCACCTTGCTCCGTCAGACCTTGAAATGGCTGACCATCATCTGCAACTGATTGCCCAAGCGTGCCAGCTCGACGCTGGAGGCGGCGGTTTCGTCGCTGGCGGCGGCGGTCTGCTCGGAAATGTCGCGTACGTTGATGATGCTGCGACTGATCTCGTCGGCCACGGTGCTTTGTTGCTCGGCGGCGGCGGCGATCTGCTGGTTCATCGACTGGATGTCAGACACTGTGCGGGTGATATTTCCCAGTGAGACACCGGCCTTGCGCGTCAGCGCAACGCTGTTATCGGTCAGGCTACGGCTGTTGCTCATGACGTTGGCCACCTGCTGGGTACCGCTCTGCAAGCCGGCGACCAGGCCTTCGATTTCCTCGGTAGACTTCTGGGTGCGCTGGGCCAGGCTGCGAACTTCGTCGGCGACCACGGCAAAACCACGACCGGCCTCACCGGCACGGGCGGCTTCGATGGCGGCATTGAGCGCCAACAGGTTGGTCTGCTCGGCCACGGCCTTGATCACATCCATGACGCTACCGATCTTGTTGCTTTCCTGCTGCAGGAGGGTCATGGCCTCGGTGGAGCGCAGCACTTCCGCCGCCAGGCGCTCGATCTGCGCGATGGCCTCGGCAACCACCTTGTCACCTTCACGGGCCTGGCCGTCGGCATCCGCGGCGGCTTGCGAGGCTTGTGCGGCGTTGCGCGCGACAGCCTGCACGGTGGTGCTCATTTCGTGCATGGCGGTGGCGACCTGATCGGTCTCGACCTTCTGACTGTTAACCCCGACGCTGGTCTGTTCGGTCACGGCCGACAGTTCCTCGGCGGCACTGGCGATCTGCGTGACACCATCGCGAATACCGCTGATCAGGTTGCGCAGGGTCTCGCCCATGAGCTGGATGCCTTGTTGCAGCGTGCCCAGTTCATCACGGCGAGTGACCACCTGGTTGTGAGTGAGGTCGCCACCGGCAATACGCTCGACGACGCCGAGGGTTTCGCGGATCGGTCGGGTAATCTGGCGGGTGATGATGACGGCGGCCAGGATGCCGAACAACAAGCTCAACAGGGTGCTGCCCAATTGCATCATGCGCGTCTGGCTGACCTCGCTATCGCGGCTGTCCACCTGCCCCTGGTAAAGGGCCTCGCTGCGAGCCGATATCTCCACCACTTGGTCGGCCAGTTCCTTGCCCGTCTGGGTAACGACATCATTGGCCGTTTTGTAGCCCAGAAAGGCGGTTCGGTAATTGCCCAGGGCGGTTTCCAGCTGGCGCAATGCATCCGGCAGGGGCGAGCCGAAATGTTCGCCAAGCTGTTTCAGGCTGCCAATGGCTCCATTTAATTGGTTGATGGCCTTCTGCTCGGTATCCGCGTTAGCCCCGGCAATGTAACCGCGTACTTCGAAACGGCTGAGCAGGAACTGCTCCCTGGTCTGGGCGACGGCCTGGAAGCGTTCGATACGCTCTGCGTCGCCTGGAGGCATTTGCAGCACGCCACTACTGACCGCATCGATCAGTTTCAAGGCCGCCGCGCCGTTATCACTGAAGGTTTGTCGGGCACTGTTGCGGGCGCGATAGGCGTCATGCATTTTATTCAGAGACTGCTGGAATTTGCCGATAATGACTGCCTGTTCTCCAAGCAGTTTCACAAAATCCGGGTTCTTGAACGTCTGGGTCAGTTTTTGATCCTGGGCACTGAATGCGTCCAGGGCGGACTGCACGTTCTGTGCCGCTGCTTCATCGCCATTGCTCAGCATGTACTGCAGGCGAGCCACGCGCACCTTGTTCAGCAAGGTATTTAACAAGGTGATATCGCCCATCCGATCACTGCGCCAGATCAACTTGTCCAGGCTGGTCCAGCTGGTCAGGGCAAGGACAGTGGTCAGTGCCAGTACCAGGCCGAAGCCCAGGGCCAGCTTGAGGTTGACGCTGATATTGCCGAACCATTTGTTCATTCAATCCTCCACAATGCATGCTGTTCTTGGTTTTCGGGGCAACAGGGAGCTGTCCCCGGGGACCACCGGTGATCTTTCCATGGCAGGTACAGGCGCGATATGGCTTCGAAGGAACGTTTTTATTGGTTTTTTCTCGATGTTATCCACAGCTGTTTGATGGCAATAAGAGCAGCCGTTACTTTCCTCGACATATCCATACGGATGGAATGGCTGAGGCGAGTTATTCGAGGTTCTCGGAAACCGCTCTTGGATAGATCGAGAGCAAGGCAAGCCCCGCTGGGATAAGGACTTTTGCTCAGGATACTCAGAACCGGAGCCGGATGATAGCGCTAGGCCACTATCACCGAAAAGGTTTCACGCGAATCAGGGATCCCGGAGTCAGTCAGCGAGTCCGCCGGTTGGCTACAGACCATTGCGCTCCTGCAACTCCCCTCGTCCAGCATATGGCACAGCACACCCTGGCATCGCTGCTGACCAGCGGAGAGTGCGTGGTGAGAGCTTTAAAGGCTCGTCCATGACTGGACCTGAACCTGTTGATCTGTCCCCCAATCAAAACAACGCCTTTTCTTACAGAATCCAGCTCCATTTCCCCTCTTGCCCAGTTATGCATCAGGCGTTAAGGTTCATTCATCGCTGCACATTCAGCGATACAGGATTGGCGTCCTGTGAATACGAGGCGGCCCTAGATAACCGCTTACAGCGGTTTTTTTGTGTCCGCAGCATAGCTCCCCCGTTATGGGTGGAGCTGTGCGTGGGCATCTTCGGATGCACCGGTTCTCGTATCCGGCACGCCAACCCGCACGGCTCCGCCCACCCGAATTGGCGTTCGGGTGGCGGTATCAACACCGCTTATACGAGAGTTACATCATGACCGAGCACTTCGAACCCACTCGTTTCACCCGCCATAACCGTTTTATCCATGCACTGATACTGGAATCACAAGCCTGGTTCAGCCTGACTGACCTTGGTCGCCTGATGGGCCGCCCACTGGACGAGCGCCTGGCTCGCAAGCTCGACAGCGATCAACGCCGCGTGCTCTGGCTGAACTACCATGGAAAAATCCAGGAAACCCTGATGGTCAGTGAGTCGGGCGTCTACGCCTTGATGGTTCACCATCACATCCCGGAAAACCAGAGTCTGCGGCAATGGCTGACGCATGAAGTCATTCCTGCATTGAGAAATATCCAGACAAGCATCCCCGATCAAGGTCCTAGCCTTAGTTCGCTACACTGGGCAGGTCATGCGGTCAGTCTGCTGCATTGGCAGAACGAGGCGTGGGTCAGGTGGCGAGATATGCCAGGGCTAATACAGCCGACGGAAAGAATGCCGGTCTAACCGACCCGGAAACTAAGCCGCATCACCACAGAAAAATGATGGTGCGGCTCACTCAAAAAAGCAGCCTTTTGAGATAGCGCACTAGCATAGGGTGCTAGGGGTCGAGTTGTCCCTTGATGACCCGCGTCGGGGTGACGGGTTTAGCTAGCGAGAGGGATGGGTGACGGTGCAACAGGATTGGATCAGAGATCCCAGGGCCGCCTCGCACCTGAATACCGTTCAGACCTTAATTCAACAGTCAGTTGACATCATCATTACGATGCCAAAAGATGACAAAGCAGCGATGACTGCTGCAAGGAAATGCCAATGGCAATCAAAAGTGACACCTTCAGCCGCGTTGAGCTGAGTGATAACGACGCTGTGCGTTTTGTTCAACACATGCGTGAAGACAAGCCCAACGCACAAGCCAAAGCCTCGTATGCACGCGGCCGTACTCTCCTGAACCAGGTTTTCAGTAGCCAAGCTGCACGCGCTCGCTGACCTGAGTAAACGCCGATGCAGCCAGGTCTTGATTACTTCATAGAAAAGCTTGATCCGCTTCACCAACCGAACAAATTCTCTATAGGCCCAGACGAAGATCTGCGCCCCCTGAAGTCGTTCATCCAAGATAACGCCATGGAATATCAGGCGGCGAACGTAGCCGTCACCTATGTGGCCGCGCTACCTCCTGCCGATCCTAAAGCGCGGCCCCGGGTGATTGGATATGTAACTCTGACCTGCAGCGAAATTGAGCTGCATGACACCTATGCCCTGGATGACTGCGAGCACGCCAATCGCTATTCGTCCATGCCAGCACTGAAGATCGCTCGGCTTGCAAGCCATGCTGAATATGCGGGTAAAAAAATAGGCACGGTACTGATGGAGTTTGCCATTGCCATGGCGGCAGACTTCGTCGCCCAGCATGTCGGGTGCAGGTTCCTGGTCACTGACTCCAAGGCAAAATCAGTCTCGTTCTACGAAAAGGTGGGCCTAACGCTTCTGGACACCGAGGAAAATCGAGCTCGCAAAGAGCCGGTTATGTTCCTGGACCTGAATAAGCTTGTACTGGATCAAGGTCCTGGGCCAGATGAGCCCCTGTCAGCAAAAAAACAAACAGAAGCAGTCCAGCACAAGGCCATCGTATAACGCCGTTGCCTATCCATCGTAAAACAGGTGGGTTGCGAGAGGTACAGCAGACATGCACGATGCTATCGCGCAGTACGTTGAGCACGAGGAAAACGTGAAGCGTTCCGACAGGACACGCTGAAGGCATGGGCAGTGTTTCAAGCCAACGACCTGCACACGACGACTGGTGAAGTCGAGAAGTGGCTTTCAAGTTGGGGCACTGAAAATGAATTGCCTGCGCCTGTATGCCACAAGTGATATTCGCTGCTGCCCTTGGTTGCTGGAGTTCTTGCGTCCGTAGAACACCGACGCCACCAGTCGGGCAAGTGCCACAATCAGCTAGCAGCTACAAACCCGAGTCTTATGTTCATATTTCCAGCCTCGGCACGCCAGCCCCAAATGCTTGGGAATCAGCGCGGAACCACCGCTGTAGGCTGTGATGGTCTGGAGTGTAAACCCCAGCGCCACCGCCGCCGCAGATAGCGAAGGTTGTTGTTGGCGAGCCAACGCTTGAAATCCTTCGCTAACGTTACTCACCCGCTTGTTCAAGCGCCAGTCGATGCAAGGTCATAGCTGGCAGTTCAAGATCGTCCCCCCAGTTCACATCAAAGCCCCATTCTCCCACCTCGGCTTTTTCAAACAACGCAAGATCTTCCAGAGGTTTGAGTACAGGGAATGCACGAATATGCGCCACCAAGTCGATGGTATGGCGCTTGCCGTTGCTCCAGTCGACGGCCAAAGCCAGTTTGCCAGCGACAGGATGCACAGCTGTGATACGAAACTTGCTGATCATTTTTAAGTCCTCCGGTTCTGCTCGCTCCACGCACGCTATAGCTCAGCGGTGTTAGCTCTTGCCCACAACAGGGCAGCTGAAAAACCCAGTGAATACGGAGCTTTCAGCGATCCCCTCACCCACAAAGTACTAAATTATCTCTTTCCGGTGGCGTTCCTGAAAATTGGAACGCACGTGATCAAGCGAGGGGATACCACTCCAGCCACACCACCACCTTTTCGTTTTACTGACCTTTGCAGGGACTACGTGACCGGAAAGCCGGCGCCGCCGGGGCTTTCAGGGATATCGATATCGTTCCTGGAGCACGCTAAAAGCTCACCTGGTGCGACCGATTCAGAAAATGAAAACGCAGCAAAACGCCTGTATTCAAAGGCTCGCCCCTTGTAAACCGTGGCCTCCAACAAACCATCCCCGATCCCGCTCGCCTTGGGCTCTGTGCAAAGCCGCTGCACCTCTTTGCAAAACCTTGCACACCATGCAATTGCCAAACACGCCACAGACCCCGCAGCGGGCCTGGACGGGAGCACCGTTTGCACCACCGCCCGGGTTTGCACAAAAAAGGGACGCAAAGCCCGTCGGCGGGAGGGGGATAAGTGCTTTTTCAGCTCATTTTTTCGTGATGCCGTGTGATTCCCAGCTAGACATCCAAGCACCGAGGCGATCTTGAAACGAGGTTCCGACAAGCCCCTATTTGAAACACATCCAATAGCGTTGCCGTTCTAATTCGTAGTACCTTTAGCTTATCAAGGACATCCAATAGCCAAAGGACCGAAACAATGAGTATTACCCCACGCGGGATGAGTGTTACCGAAGCTTATAGGCTTTACCGAGATGACAAATTTATTGTCAACCGAAAGTATCAAAGAAAATTAGTTTGGACTTTAGCCGAAAAACAAAAGCTAATAGACAGCCTTATTTCAGACTACCCCATCCCGTTGATTATGCTCGCAGACGCCTCAAGAGGAAGTGATACCTATTATGAAATAATGGATGGAATGCAGAGATTAAATGCTATTTTCTCGTTCATAGAAAACGGATTTTCAATAGACAACAAGTATTTCGACACCACCGAGTTCTCTAGAGCAAAGCTAGCGGCTGAAGCTGGAATTTTTGAGCCCGTAGATCGTGATACAAATAGCTTTCTACAAGCTAATATATGTGCCAATCTATTAGACTACCAGCTTGCAGTCACAATCTTCCCAATTGAGAGTGAAGCACAAGTTACAGAGGTTTTTGGCAGAATAAACTCTGGTGGCAGACAGCTTAGTGCCCAAGAGAAAAGACAGGCAGGGCAGGTAGATGATTTCTCTCTACTCGTAAGAGAGCTTGCTTCTGAAATTCGCGGAGACTCATCCAGAGAGGTTTTGCCACTATCAGGAATGCCCGAAATAAGTATTGACTCCAACCGCGCCAGCATGGGTTACACGCTAAAGTCAGAAGAAATATTTTGGTGTAGGCAAGGGATATTAAGAGGCCAGCAACTCCGAGATAGCGAAGACGAGGAAATGATAGTTGACATATGCGCATCTATCATACTAGGCGAGCCCATAGCTCGAAGCAAAGAACTGTTTGACAAAATTTACAATGACGCGGAGCCTGAGTATTCAAAAGTACGTAGAGCATTGAATACTTTCGGACGAGATAGACTTAAAGAAGAAGTAAAAGTCACCATGTCAGTCATGAATCAAATAATTCTTGGCTACAATGAAGGCGCCAATGCGTTGCGGGCCGTTGTAAACCCGTCCTCGATGAACCCTATAAAAAACTCATTTTACTCAATATTCATGGCCCTTCATCATCTTGTCATTGAAGAGGAACGATCTCCGGATGACTATGGGGACATCATGAAGGCTCTCACCGGTCTGCAAAAACAAATGATTCGAAATGCGAATTACGCCACGACTGCTGACCGCCGCAAAAACGTCGACAAAACCATAGGTCTGGTTCAGAGATACTTTATTAAAAAGGATCCTCCTATGCTTCGGCATGGCGCTGGTTTGGCGCTTGACATGGAGAACTCGTTAAGACGCTCTCGCATTGAAACTTCCAGATACGAATGTAAACAGGGGCTGATGATATTAGCCGAGCCTCGAAAAACAGATACCGACCTGCCTGCAAAAATAATATCAACAATCTGTGGTATCGCTAACGTTGGCCCAGATGCGGATGGCTATATCTTCATCGGTGTGGCGGATAAAAAATCTGATGCCGAACGCGTTGAAGTATTAGATGGCGTAAAAGCCGTAACCGTAGGAAGTAGATACGTTGTTGGACTCGAAAGAGAAATGAATCTAATGGAAATAAACGACGAACAATATCTCGAAAAATTCCTTGAAAACATTCGCTCATCACAACTTTCAGAGCCTTTAAAATCACAAACATTGTCCCAGGCAGATTTTGTTGAGTATAAAGGCCTATCAGTACTAAGGATCCGCATCCCTAAACAAAAAGCAGTTTCCTTTGTGGGCGACGAAGCTTATATCAGAGAAAATTCATCCACAATTCTTGCTGCCGGAAAAAAATTACTGGCCGTGAGCGACTTATTCTCCAAGTAACTTACTGAGTTATAAGCCGAAGTTCAACCTTCATTTTGTTCGCCACCATCGCTGCTGATGAGAAATCTGACGCGTTCGATGGGGGCGGACTTGAGGAATGAACATGGCTTGCGATATTAATATTCATTTCCTCTATCAGTTTTATCAACTCGCACAGAACTTGCAGCACATTCACTGATTCAGATCCCAACCAGGTCTTGGGTGCTTGCAGGCTGTGACTGACCACCGCTACGCTCTCGCGCAAGCCCTGAATCCGCTTCTGCATATCTCCACCCACTGTGGCGTTGTGCTTCTGCCCCACCAGCAGATTCAGATCCCGGCCAGTGGCCTGGTGCAGATCGTCAACGGCCGCAAGGCTCGCCGATCCACCCGACAACAGCTTGAGCGCCCCCTGGGCCTCGATCGTCTTGATGCCACCCAACTGACTCGGTGGAATGGTCGTCGACGTTCCTGGTGTGATTCTGGAAGCGCTCAGTGTTGCCCATGGCTTCCACTTCCCGCTCGATCGCCTTGTCCAGGATCTTGCCGTCCGTCTGGCGCAACCAGTTGCCGTCCGCGTCGACGCGCTGCTGGCATGCCTCGCTGTGCTGCCAAACCTGATCCCCTTTCGGTACCCGGGGCACGCTCAGGCCGTGAGGCAGGATGGTTTGGACATACGGTTTGTGCGGCAGGCCGTAGGCGAAGCACACCACCACGGTGGTGCCCTCTCCAGGAAAGCCATAGATTCCCATTTCCTCACCTCCCGTAGACAGCGGCAGAGGCACGCCAGACAGTTGGGGCAGACTCGGATCGGGCTTACCGTCCGGCCCCAGGACCTCAATGTCCACCGCATAGCGTGGCCGAAAGTCGTCGCAGATCCCGGCGCCGGCGGGCGCATCAGCCACGGCCACCACCCGGGCAAAGCGTGGCAGGTGGTAGCCACCGGTTAGTTCAGGGAATTGTCGTTCTAAGCTACGGCGGATTGCGTCGTCCATCTACTCACCCAGATCAGATTTATTTTTCTCCCCATAGAGAGAAATTACATAATTAACAAAAGCAGAGCAGCATACGAGCATAAACTTCGCATCGGCCTTACTCAACGAGCTTTCTCCCAACAACGCATGGCGAATACCATCAGCATCATTTGTATAGCCATAAATCGATGCAAACGCAGATTTTAAGGCAGGATGCAACCCTTTGACTTTTTCAACCTCTTTTAAAAGCTGCCCAAGAGTCCCACCCTTCCCCGTTACTTCGACAACTAATGACTCTACAGCACTAATACTTTCCTTTATTGAGTTCCGATAGTCCGGTTGGTTACGATCTGCAAGCAGGTCAACTGCCCGCGCCAAATGCGTTCGCACTCCCGAGTAGGCTTCCGAAGCTACTACAGCAGCTTCGACCTCATCTATTTCAACTTGCGATGTAATTTCGACCACTTTACCACTCACAAATCTATATGCAGAACTCTCCTCCTCAAGGAGTTTGTTCAAAATAGAGACAATCTGATCTGAATCCTCTCGACTTAAATTGCAGGAAAGAAATTCAACAAAATCAAAAACCTCATACCATGAAGCCTTTGAGAAGAAGTAATTCCGCAACTCTAGCAAATATGTAGACCAGAGCGGCGGCATATCATCTAGAACTTTTTTAAAATAAAAAATCCAAATATTACCAGCAAGCCCTTCAAAATTAGACCCCCGAACATAGTCAGCTCGATTGCGACCATATGCCGGAGCAGGCCTATATTTGTTAAATACTATAACCGTCAATACATTCCACATTCCATTTTTTAATTCTTCATCAACCGATTCGCGCTGGGCGATTTTCATCCCTGGCTTATAGTTATATCTCTGTGAAAACTTCATGTTCCCTCCATCAGTTAAGGCGACTCCTTGGTAGGAAGCACGCTAAACTAATTTCCACTTTATGAACATCTGATTATCAACAAGGGCCACGCTTGTGATCCGCTCGCCGTGATTGATTGCTGCACCTGGCCGCAACCCGGGAAGGGCCGCGACCATGGCGCTCTGATTACCCTGGAAGCCGTCGAACAGCTCCACCGGCAGTTGCAGCGGTGCCCGGAAGCCAAAGAAGCTATCGGCCCAGCTACCCACGAACACTTCCCCGTCACCCTGCTGCTGCCAGAGGAAGTCAGGGATGTTGAACACCCGCGCCAAGCTGTCCATTGCCTGATAGCCGGCCGCTAGGCTGTAGAAGTAAGGCACTTTGACGCCAGCGTAAGGATGATCCGGCATTGCCGGCGCGGGAGCCAGTGGCGCAGCAGTCATCATCAGCGGGGGCTGTACGCTCATCAGCTGTTGGGTGCTGACCAGTGGCGGCACCTGTGGGGTGTCCACCTTTGGCGCGGCGATGTTAGGCAGCTCCGGCGTCTGGGGCAGGTCGCTGAAAATCGCATCGATCTGGACGCCCGGGATCTTGTTCATCAGCTCGACCAGGCCATTGATAGCCCGCTTGAAGATGTTGACGATGCCGTCCCAGGCAGCCTGGGCCATGCCTGACCAGCCACCCATTGAACTGAACCAGTCGCTCAGCTTCTGGAATTGCTCGCTGACCCACTTGAACGCCTCGCTGTTCATCAGCGCCGTGGTCCATTCGTCCCAGTACACGACAGCGGCGATTACGGCCGCGACTAGCGCGACAATCGCGATCACGATCCACACGATCGGGTTGGCCAGCAACGCGGTGTTGACCAGCCAGATCACGCCCTGCCAGATCAACATCGCGGTCCTGACCAGGCCCATCCAGGTGTACATCAGCACCAGGCCGGCGACGAAAGCGACGGTCATGACGGTGTGATAGAGGAACATGGCGATACTGCGGTATCCGAGACCATCGCCCTGGCCTGGGAGGATGTAGACCTGGAGCAAGGCACAGTGACCTTTCGCAGGTCCAAGGTGCGCGGGGCGTACAGGGTGACGAAAACCCGGCGGTCGACGCGCAGGGTCCGCCTACTCGCACCCGCCTGGGAAGCACTGCAGAAGATCGATGCGTTGAATCGGAAAAGGAAAGCGGAAACCGTTGATATCGTCGAGCGGGACAACAAGACAGTGCGCCAACACAAACTGCACTTTGTCTTCTTGAACACTAAAAGCGGCTTGCCGCACGTCAATGACTTCGTCATACGGGACAGATTCTTTAAGGCTCACTTGCTCGCGGCTGGCGTTCGCTATCGCGGGCCTGGCCAGTGCCGGCACACGTACGCCAGTCAGTTGCTGACCACCGGTGTAGCGTCGATCGACTGGATAGCCGAACAGATGGGACATACCAACGGGCACATGATTCGCCAGCACTATGGGACGTGGATCAATGAGGACGGGCCGGATGTCATCGGGATGCTGCAGTTAGCATTAAAGATTTAGTAAACCAGACTTCCCTGGTCCGGTGTACCAGTCCATGGGAGTCTGGTATCCGGGGGCTAATAAAAAGCCCCACACCTGGCTCAGTTGCGGGGGCCTCTTTCACATAAGTGGCGTTCTGTCTACCGATCGCCTAAGGCCTCAATCAGCCATAAGCTGGCGCTCACCCTCAATCCTTTGGAGATCGGATTTAAAGCTCAATCAGCGAGGCCAAGCTTTCTGCTAAACCAGAGGTAATCTGTATAGTCAAATGCACCTCCAAACAATTCATCTATTCTCGTTTTGATGATTGTATAATCATGACGAGCGCGACCTCTATCGTGGCATTGAGGGTTGTTTTCAATTTTTTCAGCTAGATACTTAATGGACTTTTCATTAAATAATTTTATGTACTGAGGGATTGCCACTTGAAAGCGCGAATCCGCCTGATCATAATTTGTGCTGACTCCGTAGTACGTTGAGGCAATCATACAAAACTTCTCTTGCCACTCCTCAGAGTCAGAAAGCTTAAGTATAAAATCAAATTGATATGAAGTAAAAACTGGTTTGTCTTTTACAATCCACTCTTGCAGGTCATCTCCGTGCTTGAAAATATTCTCCTTTATAAACCATCCTGCAGTTTTGCCTATAGGATCGTTCTCTATGTAATGTTCAACTTTCAAACGAGCAGCGTCGCTTAAAGCGGGGAATAACTCGTGATTTCCAGAAAGAAAGAAAATAAGATATTGCAAAGGGCTACCAGTGCTAGCCAGATTACTATAGAAATCGACATCTCCTCGTATTACTCCAAGCAGCAAAGCTTTGTTTCGGGCAGCTATTACCTCAAGAACATGAAGATTGATTACCCTGTTAGTTTCGCACTGCTCGTTTTCAATTCTAAATACAATCTTCCATAGCGAGCGGAATATATTTAGCTCAACTGGCGCGGTGGTCCTATCAAAATACCGACTCACAACATATTTTTTTACTTTTGATCTGCTATTAAGTATTTCACGAGACTCTGAAATATCATCAAGCAATTCTTGAAGAATATGCTGAGTATAGAAAGGAGGCTTGGTTAAAACATCGGCCAAAGTGTTTCGAATTAATGCTCTAACGGTTTCTTTGTTCGGTGAATGCAGTTCACGCTCCCTGTTCAAAACAGGATGCGCTGAAAGGTGTCTTTGCTTTTGCAGATATCTCAAATTTTCGTATTCGGAACTATCCAGCAAATTTGTTTTATCATTTACCTCATCAATCAACTTCAGCTCCCAAGCGGCAGACTTCTGATCCACATCTTGAATCTTACTCACCTCATCTAATATTGCCTTAGCCGATCCATCATCATATAAATCGATTAGATTTTGTAACTTATAGACAATGTCGCATATCGCTACCGACCAAAGCATCACCACTGCGGATCTATAATTTCCGTTTTGATATGAAGACAAAACCTCCCTAAAATACTCTTTTGTCTTGCCATAGTGAATGCTGTCTGACATTTTTTCTAACGAGAACTCGTCCATAAAATTTCCGATTAGTAGTTTGGTATCGTGGTGCGTTAAATGATAACTCTAGAACGCGTCAATAGAATTGAAGCAGGCTCCTTATACTTCGCAGTTCGTGAATCCGCAAAGTCCTTCAGGAGCGGCTGCTATCGGCCAATTGCTGCTAGTCAATACGGGCAGAAAGCGGCCGATTTCTGCCTGCAAGGGCGACTCCCTAGAATCGCCGCAGTCACATAATCGCATCTTTAATCGCTTTCGCGTTTGTATCCAGGGTTTCCATGGCCACGACCGCGTTTTCTGCAACTGTCTCTACACCATTCTCTGAAAGCCATTTCGTGACCTCCTCTATCGCCGCCGCCAGGGCATGCTGGTTGTGCAGAAGCAATGTCAGGGCATCAGCCGTGGCAATGTTGGAGTCTGAGTTATCTGGCATGGAAGTCGTCCTTGGAGGGTGATCGGGAAAGGCTAGTTCATCTGGTCGCTGGCGCCGTCTGCTCAGTCATTCAGGCGGATCTATTTCCGCGCCAGAATGGAGCATCTGTCCCATATGGCTATTTTTGAGACACCAAAAACCACAAACCCCCGACTTTCTCTAGGAAAATCAGGGGTTTGTGTTTGCAGAATGTGGCGGTGAAGGAGAGATTCGAACTCTCGATACAGTTTCCTGTATACACACTTTCCAGGCGTGCTCCTTAAGCCACTCGGACACTTCACCGTATCTCGTCAAACTTATTCAGTCTGTCGAGGCGCGCTAATGTAGTCGAAAGCTTTTCCGATGGCAAAGGTTTTTTTCAGAATTTTCATGCGGTTAAGTCAATCAGCCGCTCTCCCCCAGCCCCTCGGCCCGCGGAGCAGGGCAAAACCGCCAATCTCCGGCCCGGCGCGCAGCGTTCTATCCTCTCCCCGACAGGCCCGCCGCAAGCTGTCAGCCCGGCCCGAACGCGAAAAAGCCTGACTCACCAGTCAGTCACGGCGCTTTACCTGACCCCGGCGGCTGGGTAACGTCTGCCCCACTTCTATATAAGGAATTGCGTCATGAGTGAATTGATCTCTTACCACCTCGACGACGGTATCGCGACCCTGACCTTGAGCAATGGCAAGGTCAATGCCATTTCCCCGGACGTGATTGCCGCGTTCAACGCCGCCCTGGACCAGGCCACCGCCGACCGCGCCATCGTGATCATCACCGGCCAGCCCGGTATCCTGTCCGGCGGCTACGACCTGAAAGTGATGACCGCCGGTCCCAGGGAAGCCGTGAGCCTGGTGACCGCCGGTTCCACCCTCGCCCGCCGCCTGCTGTCCCACCCTTTCCCGGTGATCGTCGCCTGCCCGGGGCACGCGGTGGCCAAGGGGGCTTTCCTGTTGCTCTCGGCCGACTATCGCATCGGCGTCGAAGGGCCGTTCAGCATCGGCCTGAATGAAGTGCAGATCGGCATGACCATGCACCACGCCGGGATCGAACTGGCCCGCGATCGCCTGCGTCGTTCGGCATTCCACCGCTCGGTGATCAATGGCGAGATGTTCAACCCGCAGGATGCCGTGGACGCCGGGTTCCTCGACAAGGTGGTGGCCGCCGATGCGCTGAAGGACACCGCACTCGCCGCCGCCCAGGCGCTGAAGAAGATCAATATGACCGCCCACAAGAACACCAAGCTGAAAGTGCGCAAAGCGCTGCTGGAAACCCTGGATAACGCGATCATTCTCGATCAGGAACATATGGGCTAAGCCTCGGGTGTAGGCCTTCAGCGCACAGGCACGCTCAAGGCCGTCAAAAGCTTCGCGGGCAAGCTCTGCTCCTACAGATTTTTGGTGTAAGCAGAGTTTGTGTATGACGACCAACTGTAGGAGCCTGGCTTGCCAGCGAAGAGGCCTTCAAGGCCGCCAAAAGCTTCGCGGGCAAGCCCTGCTCCTACAGGATTGTGGTCGTATCCAGCATGTGTGTTCGGGCGAGGTATCTCTGGAGCGACTCCCCGTTTTGCAAGGCACAACCTCGCAACCGCTCTAGCCCGCACCTGTCGCCAGCAAGCGGAAACATGCGCTAAAACATCGCCATCTCCCGGCTACAGACGGCAATTGCCGAAAACAGTGCACATCCGTACACTGAGCCACCTTTTGTCCGGGCGGAACCTGTAGATGTTGTTTTTGCTGCGTATGTTGTTGATGGGACTGCATTTTGTGCTGGCCGGGGTGCTCGGTGTGTTGCTCGGGCTGTGTCGCCCCTTCAATCCGGACAACAGCCGGCTGTGTGCCCGCCTCTATGCGTTGCCTGCGATGTGCATCCTGCGCCTGCGGGTCAAGGCCGAGGTCAGCGCCTTGACGGACAAACCCCACAGCTGTGTGATCGTCGCCAATCATCAATCCAACTATGACCTGTTCGTCTTCGGCAATGTGGTCCCCCGCCGCACCGTGTGCATCGGCAAGAAAAGCCTGAAGTGGGTCCCCCTGTTCGGCCAGCTGTTCTGGCTGGCCGGCAATGTACTGATCGACCGCGGCAACGCCCACAAGGCCCGGCGTTCCATGCTGGCCACCACCGAGACCTTGCAGCACAAGGACACCTCGATCTGGGTCTTCCCGGAAGGCACGCGCAATCTGGGCGAAGAACTGCTGCCGTTCAAGAAAGGCGCGTTCCAGATGGCCATTGCCGCCGGCGTGCCGATCGTGCCGGTGTGTGTCAGCAGCTATATCAAGCACATGCGCCTGAACCGCTGGCGCAGCGGCAAGATCCTGATCCGCTCGCTGCCGGCGATTCCCACCGCCGGGCTGACGCTGGACGATATGCCCATGCTGATCGCCGAATGCCGGGAGCAGATGCGCAGCTGCATCGAAGCCATGGATCGACAACTTTTCCCCGAACTCCCACGCGTTTGCTGACTCTGATCAGGCACGGCGGGATAAGCTGCACCCCGCCCCTCCCTCAAAAAAGAAGAAGTGATCAGCACTATGGGTAGAGTCGTTGCCTCGGCGGTTTACAGTGCCGGCAGGAAAGTCCGGGATATCACACTCGATGAAGGCAGCGCCTGGGCGGCCAAGCCCGACCACTTTGTCTGGATCGGCCTCGAAGAGCCCAACGCCCAGGAACTGGCCAACCTGCAAAAGCAGTTCAATCTCCACGAACTGGCCATTGAAGACGCCCTGGAAAAACACAGCCGACCCAAGCTTGAAAGCTTCGGCGATGCACTGTTTATCGTCACCTATTCGCCGGTGCGCCATGAAGGCAAGCTGGAGTTCATCGAAACCCATATCTTTGCCGGCAACGGCTACATCATCACTTGCCGCAACGGCCACTCCAAATCCTACGCCCACGTCCGGCAACGCTGCGAAGCACGGCCGCTGCTGCTGGAGCACGGCGAGGACTTTGTGCTGTATGCCCTGCTCGACTTCGTCACCGAGAGCTATCAGCCCGTCAGCGAAGCCATCCACGCCGAGATCGACGAGCTGGAAAAGAATGTGCTCGGCAGCGCCCTGAACGAAGGCGATATCCAGCGCATCCATCATCTGCGCCGGGACGTGCTGCGCCTGCGCCGCTACGTCGCGCCGATGGTGGAGATCAGCGAGGAGGTGTCGCGCCTGGACTTCCCGTTCATCGACAAGAACATGCGCCCGTATTTCCGCGACGTGCAGATCCATGTCACCCGCCAGATGGAAGACCTGGCGACGCTGCGCGATATCGCCAGTCAGACCATCGAGATCGGCGTGCTGCTGGAGGCGGCGCGCCAGAGCGTGGTGCAGCGCAAGTTCGCCGCCTGGGCGGCGATCCTGGCGTTTCCGACAGCAGTGGCCGGGATCTACGGGATGAACTTCCAGAATATGCCGGAGTTGAGCTGGCACTACGGCTACTTTGCCGTTCTGGGGTTCATCTCGGTAGGCTGCGTGACGTTATGGGCCAGCTTCAAGAGATCCGGCTGGCTATAATTCAACGCCGCTGATGGGGCCGCCCAGGCCCCTGAAGGCACCTGTCGACGCCCTCACCGATTCAGGCCGATGCCGCCTCTGGCTTATGCGCCACAAAACGCATCATCCATTCTGCAACAGTGGTGCCGTGGTGCTCGTGCACCAGGCTCGCCACGCCGTTGGAGTAGATCTGCTCGCCAAGAAACTCCTGGCGGATCTCCAGCAGCGCCCGGGAGTAGTCGTGGATAAATTCCGGATGCCCCTGGAAGCACAGCACCTGGTCGTTGATGTGGTACGCGGCAAACGGGCAGAAATCGCTGGAGGCAATCACCGTCGCATTTTCCGGCAGTGCGGTGACTTGGTCCTGGTGGCTGATCAACAAGGTCAGTTCTTCGCGCACCGGGCTCATCCACGGCGCCTTGGCGGCCATCTTGTATTGATGGATGCCCACGCCCCAGCCCTGGGTCGCCCGCTCGGTCTTGCCGCCCAGCAGCAGCGCCAGCAATTGATGACCGAAGCAGATGCCCAGCAGCTTGTCACCACGCTCGTAGCGGTTGAGCAGGTAAACCTTGAGGGTCTGGATCCACGGATCGCTGCCGAAGGAGTCGGCCTTGCTGCCGGTCACCAGGTACGCGTCGAAACTCAGCTCGTCACTCGGGTAGTTGCCCTGCATCACATTGTAAATGCTGAACTCGGCCGCGATCGGTTGCCGGGAGAACAGGCGCTCGAACATCTGCCCGTAGCCCTGATATTGATCGACCAGTTCCGGGCGCAGGACATCGGTTTCCAGAATGCAGATGCGTAACGACATAAAAATACCTGACACAAAAAGATAAAGAATGAAACCCGAGCCTGCCTTGAAACCTGCTTTCAAGGCAAGCACAGAACGCGCGCTCGCAAGCTCCGGTTCAGCTTGCCGGCAAACCGACGAAAGGGAGGCCGAACGGCCGTGCCCCTCACACTCGGACGAACGGTAGTCTGCTAAGGGACAGTCGCTTTTCACCCTTGCACGTGTCTAGCAAAAGGCCCGCTAGCCGGCTGGCGATATGCCTCATGCCTTTTTAAAAAGATTTCTTGATCTAATGATACGAAATGGTTCTAAGCCAAGTGTGACGCGGGCTCTAAGGTTAAGCCTGTAGCGATGGCCGTCGGGTTTTGCCGGGGCATCGCCTACGTCAGCTTTAGCATTGTTGTCAGTAGTCGTCGTCAGGAATAACAACAAAAGGCAGTCCGCCATGTTCAAACATTCGAAAATCCGTCAAGCCGGTCTCATCGTCATCGCCACCACATTACTATTGATCCTGCCGAACCTCACCAAAGTGATCGGCTAGACGCTCTGTGGCGTGTTTCCCGGCAACCCCGCACCGACCTTTATGGGTTCACTACCGAAGTGCGGTTTTGTGTGCCAATCTTGAGCCATGACTCGATGGAGGGTGGCTCATGCGCTACTGGATCATCATTACCGCGCTGCTCATCAGCTTTTCCGCCCAGGCCGGCATTATCGATGTGAATCGCGCGGTGGACGAAATCCGCGACGGTGCGCTGATTCTCGATCTGCGTAATAACGCCGATTTCGCCGCCGGCAATGTGCACAACTCGCTGCAAGTCGACCTGGCCCTGGAGGACGGCACCGGCAACAACGCCGAGGGCCTGGCCTACCAATTGCGCCAGGTGGTGTTCGATCCCAGCGCCACGGTGGTCATCTATAGCGACACCAACCAGCACGCCCTCGATGCCGAAGACACGCTGATCAAGCATGGCTACCTCGGCATCGTCAACGGCGGTAATTACGAAGAATTGCGCGACGCGATCTTCGACCATGTCGAAGACACCCCGAGCTGGGTCTTCGAAAACGACGACAACACGGCCGACGAGGCCGCACCATCAGGTCCTCCTGCCGAATGAAACCGCTGATACTGCTCACCTCCCTGCTGTTCTGCCCTGCCCTTTACGCCGCGCAACTGGAACTGCCCCAGGGCAGCGGCAGCCGGACCTGGCAAACCGAGGAACTGCTGGGCCAGGCCCAGACCATCACCGTCAAGGATGATGTCTCCTACAAGCGCGATATGACCTATCGCGCCGTGCCGATGGCGGCATTACTACAAGGCATCAAGGCCGACGATCATCTGCAGGCGGTGGCGCTGGACGGTTTCGCCGCCGAGATGGCCGCCGCCCCGTTGTTGAATCGCCAAGGCGCGCAGGCCTGGCTGGCGGTGGAGGATCCGGCTCAGCCCTGGCCGCCACTGGCTGACGGCAAACCGAGTGCCGGGCCGTTTTACCTGGTCTGGACAGACCCGCAGGCCGGCCATATCAGTCCTGAGCAATGGCCTTACCAGATGGCCAGCATTCGCCGCCTGGCCCCGGTGGCCGAACGTTTCCCGGCCCTGCGTCCGGACCCGAAGCTGGCGGCCAATGATCCGGTGAACAAGGGCTTCGCCCTGTTCCAGAAAAACTGCATGGCCTGCCATCGACTCAACGGTGCCGGAGACGCACAAGTCGGGCCAGACCTGAACGTGCCCTACAACCCCACCGAATATTTCGCCGCGGGCTACCTCAAGCGCTATATCCGCGACCCGCAGAGCCTGCGGCACTGGCCACAGGCGAAAATGCCCGCGTTCGCCCCGGCGGTGCTGCCGGACGGCGAACTGGACCAACTGGTGGCGTACTTGAAACATATGGCCAAGCGCAAACAGCCGCTCTAAGACGTTATTGCTGCTGCACCGACAGGACCGGCAACACCGGCGTCGGTGATACCAGCACCTTGGCGTGCATCTGCTCACAGCCGCCGCCCCGGCGCATGCCACGGACCGGACAGGCATCAAGGTAGTCCAGGCCCACCGCCAGTTTCAGATGGCGCTCGGGCCGGGACAACTGATTGGTCACATCGAAGCTGTACCAGGCGTCGTCCAGCCAGGCTTCGGCCCAGGCGTGACTGGCCAGGTGCTCGCTGTTCTCGCTGTACAGATACCCCGACACATACCGCGCCGGAATCCCCAGGCTGCGTGCGCACGCCAGGAACGCGTGGGTATGGTCCTGGCACACCCCGGCGCGCCGGGCAAAGGCCTGGGCGGCGCTGGTGTCGACTTCGGTGGCACCCGGCGTGTAGGTCATGTGCTGGTTCAGCGCCTGCATCAGGTCGATCAGCGCGCTGCGATCACGCCGCTTGCGGCATTGCTTGTCGGCGAAGCCGCGCAGGGCATCGTCCGGCTCCGTCAAACGGGTCATGCGCAAGAACGGCAAGGCCGACTGGCTCTCGTGTTCGGCCTCGCGCTGCTCGTCGATATCCACCTGGCCCCGGGCGCCGATGATAATGGCTTCATGGGGCTCGTCGAGGGTCAGCACGTGGAGGATATTGCCGAACGGATCGAGCTGCGCCCGCACCGGACGCGGCAGGGTCAGTTGCCAGCTGAGCACGTGCTGGCGCTCGCTGTCGTGGGGGGTCAGACGCAAATACTGGATGCTCGCCCGAACCTGATCCTCGTAGTGATAGGTGGTCTCGTGGCTAATGGAAAGTCTCATGCAGCCTCCAGGTAGGAACTGTGGATGGCGTTGCCCAGTTCGGCAACCAGGGGAATGAACTCGATCAGCCAGGTGTGCAGGCCTTCATCGAGGATTTCATCGATACCGGTGTAGCGCAGTCGCGCGTCCATCTCGGCGGCCAGGCGCTGGGCCGGCCGGCCGTTGATGCCCGGCAGGCTGGCGAGGATCTGGTCGATTTCTTCGGTGCAGGCGCGCAATGAGCGCGGCACATCGGCACGCAACAACAGCAGTTCGGCGACCTGCCGCGCGCCCGGGGCGTCACGGTAGATCTCAGTGTAGGCCTCGAACGACGACAAGGCCCGCAGCAACGCACTCCACTGGTAATAGGCGTGGGCCGTGCCGTCGCTGACCGCGTCAGCCTGGTCGCCGGCCATGTCATAGCGGGCATCCAGCAGGCGCAGGGTGTTGTCGGCCCGTTCGATAAAGGTACCCAGGCGAATGAAACGGAAGGCATCGTTACGCATGATGGTGCCGTAGGACGCCCCACGGAACAGGTGGGAACGTTCCTTGATCCACTCGCAGAAACGACTCATGCCATAACGCCCCAGGCCCTGGTCGGCAATGCCACGAATCTCCAGCCAGGTGGCGTTGATGTTTTCCCACATGTCCGCGGTAATCCGCCCACGTACCGCATGGGCACTGGCCCGTGCCGCCCGCAGGCAGCTGAAGATGCTCGCCGGGTTGGCCGCGTCCAGGGCGAAGAAGTGCAGCAGCCGGTCGGCATGCAGCTCGCCATGGCGCTCCAGGTAATCGTCCAGGGTGCCGGTGATCAACAATGGCATGGCCATTTCATGCAGGCCGTCACCACGACCGTCCTGCGGCATCAACGACAACGAATAACTCACGTCGAGCATCCGCGCGAGGTTTTCCACGCGCTCCAGATAACGCGACATCCAATACAAATCCGAGGCAGTTCTACTTAGCATGTCAGGCTTCCTTAATCCTCGACCACCCAAGTGTCCTTGGTGCCGCCGCCCTGGGACGAGTTCACCACCAGGGAGCCTTCGCGCAGTGCGACGCGGGTCAGCCCGCCCGGCACCACGCGGGTCTCGCGACCGGAGAGGACAAATGGACGCAGATCGATATGGCGCGGGGCAATGCCGCTCTCGACAAAGGTCGGGCAGGTCGACAAGGACAACGTCGGCTGGGCGATATAGGCATGGGGCTTGGCCTTGAGCCGGGCACGGAAATTCTCGATTTCCGCGGCGCTCGCCGCCGGCCCCACCAGCATGCCGTAGCCGCCCGAGCCCTGGGTTTCCTTGACCACCAATTCAGGTAGATGCGCCAGCACGTGGGAGAGTTCCTCGGGCTTGCGACATTGCCAGGTCGGCACGTTCTTCAGAATCGGCTCTTCGTCCAGGTAGAAACGGATCATGTCGGTGACGAATGGGTACACCGACTTGTCGTCCGCCACCCCGGTGCCGATGGCATTGGCCAGCACCACATTGCCGGACCGGTAGGACGACAGCAGGCCCGGCACACCGAGCATCGAATCGGGGTTGAAGGCCAACGGATCGAGGAAAGCGTCGTCGAGGCGGCGATAAATCACATCCACCTGTTTCGGGCCGTCGGTGGTGCGCATGAAGACCTTGTCGTCACGCACGAACAGGTCGGCCCCTTCCACCAGTTCCACGCCCATTTCCCGGGCCAGGAACGCGTGCTCGAAGAACGCACTGTTGAAGCGCCCGGGCGTCAGTACCACCACGCTCGGGTTGTCCAGGGGACTGGAGCTTTTCAGTGTGTCGAGCAACAGGTTGGGGTAATGGTCGATGGGCGCGATGCGTTGGGCGGCGAACAGCTCGGGGAACAGGCGCATCATCATCTTGCGGTCTTCGAGCATGTAGCTCACGCCGCTGGGAGTGCGCAGGTTGTCTTCGAGAACGTAGTAGCTGCCGTCGCCATCACGGACCAGGTCGACCCCGGAAATATGCGAGTAGATATCGCGGTGCAGGTTCAGGCCCTGCATGGCCAGTTGGTACTGCTCGTTGGCCAGGACCTGTTCGGCGGGGATGATCCCGGCCTTGATGATCCGTTGTTCGTGGTAGAGGTCGGCGAGAAACATGTTCAGCGCCTTGACCCGCTGGATGCAGCCGCGTTCCACGACACGCCATTCACTGGCGGGAATACTGCGGGGAATGGTGTCGAACGGAATCAGCCGTTCAGTGCCTTGCTCGTCTCCATAGAGGGTGAAAGTAATCCCGGCGCGATGAAACAGCAGATCGGCCTCACGTCGCCGTTGTGCCAACAACTCCTCGGGAGTGTCGGCCAGCCAACGAGCAAATTCCCGGTAATGCGGGCGGACCTGTCCGCCGGCATCGTACATCTCGTCAAAATAGGTGCGGATCATGCCGTGCTCCTTGTCACCCGGTCACAAGAGCCTTCGCAAGGCCCGTGCCATCGGCATAAACGCTTTAATATCAACAGGTTGGATAATCATCCAACTTGCGCCGCACCATCACTGTGCAGTAAACGCCCCAATGTAATCAGCAGCGCCTCATTGCGAAGCAGGCTTTGCCTATCCACCAGCATAGTCAGAGTTTGTCCGCCTGCGCGGGCGGTCCTTTTTTGTGCGTGATAAACAAAAACGGCCAACCCTTGGGTCAGCCGTTGCTGGTTGAAAGAAGAAGTGCACTCAATTGAGTGCCCGCACCGGGTGCTTGACGCCCCACCCTTCGATCGTACCGCCCAGGGGCTCGACCACCGCCCCGAAGTTCTGCTCGAAGTCACCGATACCGCCATAGGTGGCGTACATCACCTTGCTCAGTTCCAGGTACCAGGCGCCGTCGTCGCGGACACTGACCTGGGCATTCAAGGATTCACCGCGAAACTTGCCTGCCGCCCTGCGCGCCCGCTCCTCGTCCGGGAAAACGGCATAGAACTCGATGGGATGGATGCGTGCGAAATCAAAACCGCCTTCTTTCATGCGGCGCAGCACGTTGCTGCTGATGTCTTCTTGATAGGCTGTGCTCATGAAACGTCCTCCTCAGCAAGCGTTGGATAGACTTTCCGTACTCCCGAACCAGGCACCGAACGGCGCTGGCGATACGACAAACGGGAAACAAGCATGTAGCTGACAAGACCAGACCTATAGCGAATCATTCGCTGATCTCCCTTGCAGAGTAGCGCGATGACATCGCCTCTGCCAGAGGGAATGCAGAGGAAAAAACGCGGTCAGGGTAAAGGCGTGATACTGAGGATCTCGATGCTGTTCTGATCCTTCAGGCTTTTGACTGTCGGGTCCGGGGCACGGCCTTCCAGGTCATTGAGGTCCAGTGTGGCAGGAACCGGCAACAGCTTGGCGCGAATCAATCGCGCGGCCTGTTCCAGGTCCGGTTGGCTGGCGCATTCGAACTGTTCGGTGTCCTGCACGCCATGATCGTCGACGAAGGTAACTGCCCACTTGCTCATCGGTGCCTCCTCGGTAAAGCCCATGGATGGGCTTATAACATCTGGACTGTGGGGCACGGGAGATCGTTCAACCGGATGTGAAGGCCACGGGCAAGAACACCACATTACCTTGCAGGAGCAGGGCTTGCCCGCGAAGAGGCCCTCAAGACCGCTAAAAGCTTCGCCGGCAAGCCAGGCTCGAACGTTCCGACAATGTCAGTGAACGTTTCGACAAGGTTTCAGCCCCTCACTTCTCCGCGCGTTCCTTCAGGGCCTTGAGGGTATTGAACGGCGCATCGACCACAAACTTGTTGGCCAGCCACGATGGCACGCTGCCGCCCGGCTCGGTATGCACCTGGTAAGTCACTTCGGTCATGCCGCCGTCCTTGGGCACCAGCTTCCAGAAGCCTTCGACCTGGGCGACACGGACATAACCTTTCTCTTCCGGCAGGTAGGTCGGCACTTCCTTGAGCGTGCGGGTCAGGCTGCCGTCAGCGCCCTTGGTGGTGGTGATCTGCAAGATCGAGTCACGATCGGTGACCGGGAACGGTGCCTTGAACTGGGTGTAGGTCCAGCTCAGGTCACCGTCCTTCTTCAGCAGCTTCTGCGACTTGCACTCGTGAATCCAGGCACAGGCGCCGACCACGTCTTCCTGCAGCGCCTGGATCTTCGCCACGGGCGCCTTGATCAGGGTCACGCCACGGTAGGCCTTGTACTGGGAGTTGGCCACTTCACTCAGGGAAACCTTGATGCCGTCCTGATCCTTGGCCGTTTCCCAGTTTTCCGCGTAGGCAGTACCGCTCAACAAGACAGTCAAACCACAAACCACAGCCATTCGATGCAGCGAACTCATTGTTTTATTCCTTATTGTTGAAGTTCCGGTCATTGAACACACCTTAAGCCGCTGTCATTTGCTCCCACCAGCCGATCAAGCGGATAGCCTCTTCACTGCTGCTACCGCACACCTCGGGATCGGCCTGGAAAGCCTCGCACACAGAGGGCCGTTCAGGCTTGCCAAACAGGCCGCACAGACCTTCGACCGAGAGTTGCACGCAACGTTCTCCCGCCGGCTTGCCGTTGGGCATACCCGGAATCGGTGTACTGATGGAAGGGGCGATGCAACAAGCGCCACAGCCCTCACGGCACTTCATGACGACAAGCTCCTGACAAGGGAAACGGTGTGTGGAAGACAGAGTAACCGCTAAAACGGCTGTTTAAAATTGGTCGCATAATTGTTTTTCACCGATAAGCCCCATGACCGGGCAGTCACCGACGAAGCGTTGTGCAGGGAGAGGCCGTTTTACTGTTTGAATTCAAAATCCAGGGCCGCACCGTCGACTTCCTTGCGGTTTTCGTTACGCAGCTGCAGGTCCATCTCATTCTTGAGCAAGCGCCCGTTGAGCTGGAAAGGTGTCTGTTCAGGCGTTTTTTCGAATAGCTGCGGTAACAACGGCCGACTTTTCGACAACGGCACTGCGCCCACCGGTTCAAGACGCTTGACCATCTCCTGGGGCAGACTCAGATCCAGCTGGGCCGGTGGCAGCTTGGTGTTCAGCGCGTCACTGGCCGGCACGGCCTTGGCGGCAATCGGTGCACGTCGCTTGGCCTTGCCCGGCGGCGCCTTCCGGGTTGTTGCCCGTTTACTCGGCAGCGGCTTTTTCTTCATCAGCTTGACGCTGCTGGCCGGGGTCCCGAGCGGCTTCTCCGTCGTCGCGGGCACGCTGCTGGCCTGGGCCTGCGCCGTCACAGCCACCCCCGCGCCCATGCCTGTCAGCAGGATCATCAACAGCAAACGAATGGAAAAAGTCGCTTTCATAGGCTCTACGACGTGGACGACAGAGGGCGCATATGCTCGCCTGTTGAACGCCTCCTGACAAGCAGGCGATCATCCGGGGCCGTCCATTCCTGTAGCCATCCCGTTACAAAAGCCCCGCCGCGGTCTCCTGGCACAGCTGGCTGGCCAGCATGCCGAGGGTCATCAATGCCCGTTCGGCCTCGCGGTTCCAGGGGATCCCGCAGTTGAGCCGGATACAGTGGTTGAATTGCTCGGTGTTACTGAAGATCAACCCCGGGGCGATACTGATGCCCTGCTGCAGCGCCCGCACATGCAACTCCTGGGTGTTGACCCGTCCGGGCAGGCTGACCCACAGAATGAAGCCGCCGGTGGGCCGGGTCATCTGCGTCCCTTCCGGGAAGAACTGCTGAACCGCCAATTGAAAGGCACTCAGGTTCTTCCGGTACTCCTGGCGGATATAACGCAGGTGTCGGTCATAGCCGCCGTTCTCCAGGTAGGCCGCCACCGCCATCTGCGTCACGCTGCACGCCGAGTGGGTACTGAAGGTCTGCAAGCGCTGGATTTCCTGCTGGAACTTGCCGGCGATCATCCAGCCGATGCGCACGCCGGGGGACAGGGTCTTGGAAAAGCTCGAGCAGTAGATCACCCGGTCCAGCCGGTCATAGGCCTTGAGAGCCTTGGTCCGGCCGACTTCGAACATCAGCTCGCCATAGATATCGTCTTCGACGATCTGGATATCGAAGTCCGAGGCCAGGCGCAGCAGTTGCTTCTGCCGCTCTTCCGGCATGGTTCCACCCAGCGGATTGCTCAGACGAGTGGTCAAGACCAGGGCCTTGATCGACCATTGGTTGGCCGCCAGTTGCAGAGCCTCCAGGCTCATGCCGGTGGACGGGTCGCTGGGAATCTCGATGACTTTCAGGCCCAGCAGATCGGCCAGTTGCAGCAGACCGTAATAGGTCGGCGATTCGGCGGCGATCAGGTCGCCCGGCCGGGTCAGCACCCGCAACGACATTTGCAGGGCGTCCACACAACCGTGGGTGATCACCACTTCCGATGGGTCGATCACCACCCCGGCATCGCGCATGCGAATCGCCACCTGGCGGCGCAAGGGTTCGAAACCGGGGCTGAACATGTAGCTGAAGGCCCGCGGACTGTGGAAGCGCGTGACCTTGGCCAATTGCTGGTGCAGGGCGCGCACCGGCAGGTAATCCACCGACGGCACCGCCGCGCCGAAGGGAAACACCCCTTCACGACGGGACTCGACCAGCACCTGCTGGATGATGCTGCTGCGGGTGACCAGCCCTGGTCGCTCGACCCGGGCGATGTCCGGCGTGGGCGCGGTCAGGGCCGGGGTCTGGTGAACGTAATAGCCCGATTGCGGACGCGCGCGGATCAGCCCCTGGTCTTCCAGGTTGGCATAGGCCTGCAGCACCGTGGCGTGGCTGACATTGAGCTGCGAGCTCATCTTGCGCACCGACGGCACCCGCTCACCCGGCTGATAGACGCCCCGCCGGATATCCTCGGCGAGCTGCTGCGCAATACGTTGGTAGAGCAATAGGTTGGTCATGAAGCGGCACTCGGTTTCAACGGCATTTTTATTCTTGGAAGCAACGATACCGGAACAGTTCAAAAGTGTACTGGCACAGTTTCTACAATAGTCGACAATACAGTGGCAAGAGAAGTAAAACTGTACGGGCAGCTACCATCGCGCAAACACCCCATTCCCCTGTAGGAGCCGGCTTGCCAGCGATGAGGTCCTCGAGCCTTGCGCTGCCCGCCCGGACGCCATCGCCGGCAAGCCGGACTCCTACAGGACTGCACGGTGTTTTCAAGGGGGTAACGGGCACAAAAAACCCGGCGCCTTGAGGGGGCCGGGTCTTCGTTGCAAACCGACAGCCGTCAGCGCGCCGCGCCGAGCTGGCCCTTCTCGTCGGAAAAGACAATCTCAACCCGACGGTTCTGTGCCCGTCCACGTTCGGTGGCGTTCACGTCCACCGGGTACTGGTCGCCGTAGCCCTCGACTTGGATACGCTTCTCGTCGATCCCCAGGTCCACCAGCATATCGGCCACCGACTGCGCGCGCTCGCGAGACAGTTTCAGGTTGCCGTCGGCATCGCCGGTGCTGTCGGTGTAGCCCTCGATACGCACGATACGACGCGGGTTGAGCTGGAGAAACTGCACCAGCTTGAGCACCGTGCGGTTGGCCGAGTTCTTCAGTTCCGCCTCACCGGTGTCGAACAGCACATCGCCGAGGGTCATCACCAGGCCGCGATCCTTCTGGTTACTGGTCAGGCTGGCGATCTGCTCTTCTACCCACTTGCCCTGCTGCTGCACGCTGAGCAATTTGCTTTCGCGCAACGCCAGTTGCAGGCGCTGACGCTCCAGTTCCAGCTTGGCCGCCCGCTCCTGGTTCAACGCGGTTTCGGTGTGTTCTCGGGCAATGTCGGCATAACGCTCGCTCAGGTAGGCGTAGTGCTCGACATCACCGGCGCTGCCCAGATAGCCGGACAGGCGCTCGGCCCGGGACAGGGATTCACCGGCGCGGATCACGTCCTTGGGCGCATAACGCAGCACATTGGCGTCTTCCTTGACCTTCTGGAAACTCGCCGACGCCGCCTGCAAGGCCGCCTCGCTGTCGTTCTGGCCGGCGCAACCGTACAAGCCGACACAGGCCAGCAACAACAGGCCCCCCGCCCTTGCGCTCGAATAGATCATTGAGCCGTCTCCAGTTGCTTGCGCAGGCGCGTGATGCGGGTGTTGAGCAGCGTGACCTGCTCCTGGCTCTTCTCGGTCAGGACCTTGGCTTCGGCCAGGCGTGCATCCAGCTCGGCCTGTTCAGACTTGCGCCGGGCACCACGGAAAGCATCCTCGAGCATATTGGCCTTGGCCCGGCGGAACTTGTCCTCGGCCATTTTCAGCTCAGGGACATCGTTGGCGTTGGCCCCGACGGCATGGGCCTGCGCGATGGCGCGCTCGGTCAGGCGCATCTGCTCGTTCGGCGCCGGGTCGGTGGCACAGCCCGCCAGCGCCAGCACGGCCAGGGCCGCAAATAGAGGTCGAATACTCACAAAAAAATCCCTACGGTTTTGGGGCGCTGACCGGTTGCAACTGCGCCTTCCAACGCTCCAGATTGCGCTGCAGCGCGGCTTCGGTCAGGCCGGAGGCGGGCAATTCTGTCATCTTTTTCGCCAACTGTCCGCGCAACCAGGGATCATTGCAGGCCGAGTTGTGGGAAACGGCGAGAAACAGACCGGGCTGGTCGACCGGTTGCGGATAGGCCTTGAGGTCGTTGGCCATGCCCAGGGCCTGGGTCGTGACCATGCCGGCATAACGCCCGGCCAGCACGTAGTCGACCTCGCCCAGCAGCAGCTTATGGAAAGCCGGGGTCAAGGCCGGCGTACGTTGGAGGGTCAGGCGCTCCTTGCTGAAAGTGCTGAACGGCTGGGTCAGCCGGGCCTTTTCCGAGATCGCCCCGGTGTGCCCACGCAAGTCCTCGGCGCTGTTGTAGAGCAGCGGCGAATCCTTGCGGGTCCAGACCAGGAAGTCGTTGCGCACCAGCGCCGGGTGGATGTAGTCCAGCGAATCCAGCTCATCGAGGGCGATGGGCGCATCCACCAGCAGATCCATACGCCCACTGCGCACCTCTTCCTGGGCCTGGGCACGTTTGCCGCCGTAAAGCACCTCGACCTTGAGCCCCAACTCCCCCGCCACCTGGCGCAGCAGATCGGCACTGGCGCCGATCAGGTGCACCGGGTCCTGCGGATCGCGCCACAGGTACGGCGGCGAATCCGGGCTGCCGGTGACGATCAGGCGCTCGCATTTGCCCAGTGCCTGGGCCTGCGGGGCCAATACGGGCAAGCCCAGCAGCAGTGACAGCGCAACGGCGCGAAGCCTGTCCATGACGTGAATCTCCCTTGCAAAAAAACCCGGCCAAAAGGCCGGGTTCTTTTATAAGCCAAGCCGCTGGATCAGACCAGCTTCTCGAACTCGGGTACGGCTTCGAACAGGTCCGCCACCAGGCCGTAATCGGCGACCTGGAAGATCGGTGCGTCTTCGTCCTTGTTGATCGCGACGATCACCTTGGAGTCCTTCATACCGGCCAAATGCTGGATCGCGCCGGAGATACCGACGGCGATGTACAGCTGCGGCGCGACGATCTTGCCGGTCTGGCCGACCTGCATGTCGTTCGGCACGAAACCGGCGTCGACGGCAGCACGGGAAGCCCCCACCGCAGCACCGAGCTTGTCGGCCAGGGCGTACAGGTGCTTGAAGTTGTCACCGTTCTGCATGCCACGACCGCCGGAAACGACGATCTTGGCAGCGGTCAGTTCAGGACGATCGGACTTGGCCAGCTCTTCGCCGACGAACGACGATTTGCCTGCATCATGAGCCGCGGCGACGGCTTCAACCGCGGCCGAACCACCTTCAGCGGCAACCGGGTCGAAACCGGTGGCACGCACGGTGATGACCTTGACGGCGGCGTTCGATTGCACGGTGGCAATGGCGTTACCGGCATAGATCGGACGCTTGAAGGTGTCAGCGCTTTCCACCGAGATGATCTCGGAGATCTGGTCGACGTCCAGCTGCGCGGCAACCCGTGGCAGGATGTTTTTGCCGTTGGAAGTGGCAGCAGCCAGGATGTGGCTGTAGCCCTTGCCCAACTCGACAACCAGCGGAGCGACGTTTTCCGGCAGTTGATGGGCGTAGGCGGCGTTGTCGGCCACCAGCACTTTCGACACGCCAGCGATTTTCGCGGCAGCTTCAGCCACGGCAGCCACGCCCTGGCCTGCAACCAGCACGTGAATATCGCCACCGATTTTCGCGGCAGCCGCCACGGTGTTCAGGGTGGCCGGGGCCACGACCTTGTTGTCGTGTTCGGCGATTACCAAGATAGTCATAGTCAGATTACCTTCGCTTCGTTTTTCAGTTTCTCGACCAGTTCAGCCACCGACTTGACCTTGATACCGGCGCTGCGAGCAGCCGGCGCTTCGACTTTCAGGGTCTTGTTGGTGGAGGCGGTGGAAACGCCCAAAGCATCCGGAGTCAGCACTTCAAGCGGCTTCTTCTTGGCTTTCATGATGTTCGGCAGGGACGCATAACGCGGCTCGTTCAAACGCAGGTCGGTGGTGACGATGGCCGGCAGGCTCAACGACACGGTCTGCAGGCCGCCGTCGATTTCGCGGGTCACGGCAACCTTGTCGCCCGACACTTCGACTTTCGAAGCGAAGGTGCCTTGGGCGTAACCGCTCAGGGCTGCCAGCATCTGGCCGGTCTGGTTGTTGTCGCTGTCGATGGCCTGTTTGCCGAGGATCACCAGTTGTGGCTGTTCCTTGTCGACAACGGCTTTCAACAGCTTGGCCACGGCCAGGGAGGTCAGCTCTTCAGCCGATTCAACCAGGATGGCACGGTCGGCACCCAGGGCCAGCGCGGTACGCAGTTGCTCCTGAGCGGTGGACGGACCAACGGAGACGACGACGATTTCAGTCGCGACGCCTTTTTCCTTCAGGCGTACCGCTTCTTCCACTGCGATTTCGCAGAACGGGTTCATCGACATCTTGACGTTGGCGAGGTCGACGCCGGAATTGTCCGCCTTGACGCGGACCTTGACGTTGTAATCGACAACGCGTTTGACAGCTACAAGAACCTTCATGGATTCCTCGTTACTCTCCGGTGAAAAGGAAATCGCCAGGACTCATCCTGGCGGTTGATGCTCAACGGCGCACGACTCCATAAGAAGCACAAGGGCACCTCCAAAAACGCCGGCACTTGATAAGGAAAATACCAACGCCGACCACCCTATACCGTCCGTCGGACGTGACCGGGCAGTCATGAACCGTCAAGGCGTGTAAACTCCGCGCCAGAACGGCATGCCGCTGTACTTCCCACTGCCTTCGCCCTGTCTTTAGAGGGGCTCCTGAATCCTTGATTCAGCCTACGGCGAGCGCGAAACCGCCCGTATCTTGACCGGAACGCCCATTCCGGTCAATACGGCAAAATGGCCAGTCATAAGCCGCGCTTCTTTGATTTATCTAGCCTGCAGCGAATTCAAACAAACGTTTGTATTGGACGCTGGTAGTGGTGTAGATATAATGCGCCGCCTAGAGAGAAAGATGTCTCATCCGTGATCCTCCTCCCGACGTGGTGCAGGAATACTGGAGCGCGACACCAAACCTCCAATTAGAAAAATGTGAGCCTTGAGTAGGAGAGAGTCTGTGGAACGCGAATACATGGAATTCGACGTGGTCATCGTCGGTGCCGGCCCCGCAGGCCTGTCCGCCGCTTGCCGGCTGAAACAGAAAGCGGCCGAAGCGGGTCAGGAAATCAGCGTCTGCGTCGTGGAGAAAGGTTCCGAGGTCGGTGCCCATATCCTTTCCGGCGCGGTGTTCGAGCCACGGGCCCTGAACGAACTGTTCCCGGACTGGAAAGAGCTCGGCGCGCCGCTGAACACTCCCGTCAAGCGCGACGACATCTATGTCCTGCGCAGTCACGAGACCTCGACCAAGGTTCCCGACTTCTTTGTGCCCAAGACCATGCACAACGAAGGCAACTACATTATCTCCCTGGGCAACCTGTGCCGCTGGCTGGCCCAGCAGGCCGAGAACCTGGGCGTGGAAATCTACCCGGGCTTCGCCGCCCAGGAAGCGCTGTTCGACGAGAACGGCGTGGTTCGCGGAATCATCACCGGCGACCTCGGTGTCGACCGTGAAGGCCATCCGAAAGACGGCCTCTACACCCCCGGCATGGAACTGCGCGGCAAGTACACGCTGTTCGCCGAAGGCTGCCGTGGGCATATCGGCAAGCAGCTGATTTCGCGTTTCAAGCTCGACAGCGATGCCGATGCCCAGCACTACGGCATCGGCCTGAAGGAAATCTGGGAAATCGATCCGGCCAAGCATGAGCCAGGCCTGGTGGTGCACACCGCCGGTTGGCCGCTGGACATCATGAGCGCCGAGAACACCGGCGGCTCGTTCCTCTATCACCTGGAAAACAACCAGGTGGTGGTGGGTCTGATCGTCGACCTGTCCTACAGCAACACCTTCCTGTCGCCGTTCGACGAGTTCCAGCGCCTCAAGCATCACCCGGTGCTCAAGCAGTACCTGGAAGGCGGCAAGCGCATCAGCTACGGCGCCCGCGCCATCTGCAAGGGCGGCCTGAACTCGCTGCCGAAGATGGTCTTCAACGGCGGCGCGCTGATCGGTTGCGACCTCGGCACCCTGAACTTCGCCAAGATCAAGGGCAGCCATACCGCGATGAAGTCCGGCATGCTCGCCGCCGAAGCCGTGGCCGAGAAGCTGCTGGCCGGTGCCGAGGGTGGCGATGAGCTGCACGGCTACGTCGAGTCGTTCAAATCGAGCTGGCTGTACGAAGAATTGTTCGCCAGCCGCAACTTCGGCCCGGCGATGCACAAGTTCGGCCCGATCGTCGGCGCCGGTTTCAACTGGCTCGACCAGAATATCTTCGGCGGCAAACTGCCGTTCACCCTGCACGACACCAAGCCGGACTATGCCTGCCTGAAGCTGGCGAAGGACTCGACGAAAATCGATTATCCGAAACCGGACGGCAAGCTCAGCTTCGACAAGCTCAGCTCGGTGTTCATCTCGGGTACCAACCATGAAGAAGAGCAGCCCTGCCACCTGAAGCTGAAGGACCCGAGCATTCCGATCGGCAAGAACCTGCCGCTCTATGATGAGCCGGCACAGCGTTACTGCCCGGCCGGTGTGTATGAGGTGATCACCCAGGAAGACGGTGCCAAGCGCTTCCAGATCAACGCCCAGAACTGCGTGCACTGCAAGACCTGTGATATCAAGGACCCTTCGCAGAACATCACCTGGGTCACCCCGGAAGGCGCCGGCGGCCCGACTTATCCGAATATGTAAGTCCGCGGCACAACAGAAAGGCCCCTTCGGGGGCCTTTCTGCTTACTCAAGAACGATCTCAAGTCTGGCTGAAGTTTGTGCTATCCGCAGAGCTTGTAGCGTCCTCAAGGCCCTCTTCGCGGGCAAGCCCTGCTCCTACAATGTCGTGTCGTACACAACATCAGTGATCGACGTTTAACTGTAGGAGCAGGGCTTGCCCGCGAAGCTTTTAGCGCCCTCACGCTCTAGCGCTGTGCCTCAGTTCACCCCCACCTCCACCCGATCGCCATTCAAGCGCACCGGCCAGACCCGCAAGCGCTGCTCGGGGTACTCGACACACACGCCATCCGCCAAACGAAAGTGCTGTTTGTACAAGGGCGAGGCAATCACCAGCTCGCCCTTCAGCGTACCGACGATGCCACGGCCGATCACATTGGCCCCCGATTTCGGATCACGGTTATCGATGGCAAAGACCTGCTCGCCAGCGCCGATAGCCGGCAGATGGAACAGTGCCACCTGGGCGCCGTCAAGCCAGGCGACCACTCCGGAATCAGCCACCAAATCGGCGCGATTACACAGGGTTTTCCATTCCACAGCATTCTGCGGACGTTCCAGGGTCGTGGCATTCATCAGTTCAACTCCTCGGCGACAGGGATCAGTTGCAGTTCATCGGCTCGGGCCGGACGACGCTGGCCGCGCTCCTCGACGAAACGGATGGCGGGATCGCCGCCGGTGTCATTGACGAAGGTGCGGAAGCGCTTGAGCTTCTCCGGGTCCCGCAGGGCGTTGGCCCATTCACACTGGTAACGATCGATCAGCAGATTCATCTGCGCCTCCAACTCGTCGGCCAGGCCCAGGCTGTCATCGATGATCACCGCCTTGAGATAGTCGAGGCCACCTTCCAGGCTTTCACGCCACACCGAGGTGCGCTGCAGGCGGTCGGCGGTGCGGATGTAGAACATCAGGAAGCGGTCGATGTAGCGGATCAAGGTCGCGTCATCGAGATCGGTGGCGAACAGCTCGGCATGCCGCGGACGCATGCCGCCATTGCCGGCGACATAAAGGTTCCACCCCTTGTCGGTGGCGATCACGCCGATGTCCTTGCTCTGGGCCTCGGCGCATTCGCGGGTGCAGCCGGAAACCGCGAGCTTGAACTTGTGCGGCGCACGCACGCCCTTGTAGCGGTTCTCCAGCAGCAGGGCCATGGCGACGCTGTCCTGCACGCCATAACGACACCAGGTGCTGCCGACGCAGGACTTCACCGTGCGCAGCGATTTGCCGTAGCCGTGACCGGTCTCGAATCCGGCATCCACAAGCTCGCCCCAGATCTGCGGCAATTCGTGCAACTGGGCGCCGAACAGGTCGATCCGCTGGCCGCCGGTGATCTTGGTGTACAGGTCGTATTTCTTCGCCACCGCGCCGAGGGCGATCAGTTTGTCCGGGGTGATCTCGCCGCCGGCGATACGCGGGATGATCGAATAGGTACCGTTCTTCTGCATGTTGGCCATGAAGGTGTCATTGGTATCCTGCAACGGCACCAACGCCGGGTCCATGATCGGCTGGTTCCAGCACGAGGCAAGGATCGAACCCACCGCCGGCTTGCAGATATCGCAACCGACATGGCCTTTGCCGTGACGGGCCAGCAACGCGTCGAAGGACTCGATGCGCTCGACCCGGACAATCGCGTACAGCTCCTGGCGGGTATGGGCGAAATGCTCGCACAGGCTCTTGTCCACCGTGACACCACGGGCGCTCAACTCGTGCTCGAAGACTTGCTTGAGCAGCGCGGCACAACCGCCGCAACCGGTGGCGGCGCGGGTGCAGGCCTTGAGTTCGGAGAGCTCGCTGCAACCGCCGTCGATGGCCGAACAGATCGCCCCTTTACTGACGTTATGGCAGGAACACACGGTGGCGGTCGCGGGCAAGGCATCCACGCCCAGGGCCGGTGCCGCCTCGCCCAGCGGCAGGATCAGCCCGGCCGGGTCGGCGGGCAGGTCGATACCGTTGCTGACGTACTGCAGCAGGGTGTCGTAATAGCTGTTGTCACCGACCAGCACCGCACCCAAGGCGCGTTTGCCATCGGCGGACACCACCAGGCGCCGGTAGCTGGCACTGGCTTCATCGATAAAGCGGTAGCTGCGTGAACCTGGCGTGGCGCCATGGGCATCGCCAATGGAGCCGACATCGACGCCGAGCAACTTGAGCTTGGTCGACATATCCGCGCCCATAAACGGCTCGCTGTCTTCACCGCAGAGTTGCGTGGCGACCGCGCGGGCCATCTGGTAGCCCGGAGCGACCAGACCGAAGATGCCGCCGTTCCAGGCCGCGCATTCACCGATGGCGTAGATGTCCGGATCGCTGCTGACGCACTGGCTGTCGATGGCCACGCCACCACGTGGACCAAGTTCCAGACCAGACTGTTTGGCCAGGGCGTCCTGCGGACGGATACCGGCGGAAAACACAATCAGATCGGCCTCGAGGAAATCCTCGCCGGCGAAGTTCATCCGGTAGCGGTATTCACTGCCGGTGCTGATCGACTGGGTACCACGGGACAGGTGCACACTGACCCCCAGCGCCTCGATCCGGTCCTTGAGCGCCTGACCGCCCTGCTCATCCAGCTGGACCGGCATCAGCCGTGGCGCGAACTCCACCACATGGGCTTCGAGACCCAGGGACTTCAGGGCATTGGCCGCTTCCAGGCCCAACAGGCCACCACCGACCACCACGCCACGCCGGGCATTTTTAGACGCGTCGCGGATGCGGTCGAGATCACCCAGGGTCCGGTAGACCAGCCGCGAGTCGCCCTCGGCGCCTTCAATCGGCGGAACGAAGGGAAAGGAACCGGTCGCCAGCACCAGCTTGTCATAGGCCACACGGCCGCCGGCGGTGATCACCTCGCGACGTTCGCGATCAATCTCCAGCACCGCGCGGCCCAGGTGCAAGGTGACACCCGGGGTCTGGTACAGCGCGATATCGCCGAGAGCCAGGGCTTGAGCATCGCGACCGCTGAAGTATTCGGACAAATGCACGCGATCATAGGCGCGCTGCGGTTCTTCACTGAATACATGAATCCGATACTGCGCCAGGGCACCGCGCTCGACCAGTTGCTCGACGCAGTGATGACCCACCATGCCGTTGCCGATCACCAACAGAGAGGGCCGGTTGTTCGAGGTCGCTGAATAGCTGTTCATAGGAAGCATCCGTCAAAGCCAATCCGGTTTTTCGAAGGCAAAAAAAAGCGCCCGGAACCAAAAGGTTCCAGGCGCCTTTGCCTGTTCGTGCTGCCGGCCCGTGGGCCCGACGCAGTCATGTTTACCCGGGCCGGTTGCGGCCAAACGATCGCCGTTGATCGACGGGGCATCCCACTCGCGCCATCGCGGTGAGGTGCAAGGGGCTATGCATCGCTTGTGCCAAGGCCCCAAAACAAAGGCCTGACACGCCCCTTGCAGGAGCAGGGCTTGCCCGCGGAGGGGCCCGCCAGACCGCAGAAGCTTCGCGGGCAAGCCCTGCTCCTACAGTTGCGCGGTGTTTTCAATAGCCCATTTCCTTAGCTGACTGACGTTGGGAAAAGTTCAAGCCCAACCAGGCAACAAAGCGCCAAAACAGTGCAACAAGACTCGACTCGCCCCATCAGGACGCCGATTTTCATCTCCCGGAGTTGCGCCAGCGCACAGGCCTCACCCCATGTCAGCCTTATCCAACGCACCCTGTCGACCACCACCGAAGCAGTTGGCGCGCGCATTGCTACAGCCTGACCAGGCCATCAACGTCGATGGCTGTGTATTTCACTCTTCAGGCAACATTCACGACAAAGGCGCCGTGCCGCTCCCGTTGAAAAACGTGGAGCAGCAGGCGCTTTTTTCGTTTCTGCCGGACCCGGTTTCCAACCCCGAGGACGCACCATGACCGATACCCACCTGGCCAGCAACACCGTGCGCAGCGTCTGTCCGTATTGCGGAGTGGGTTGCGGCATCGTCATGCAGGTCGAGAACAACCTGATCGTCAAGGTCTCGGGTGACAAACAACACCCGAGCAACTTCGGTCGCCTGTGCACCAAGGGCAGCACCTGCGGCCAGGCGGTGGCCAATTCCGGACGCATGGAGCACGCTTTCCTGCGTTCGCAACGCAGCCGCGACCCGGCGCGCGTCGGTATCGACCAGGCCATCAGCGCCACCGCCCAACGCCTGCGGGACATTATCGACAGCCATGGCCCGGACGCCGTGGCGCTCTATGTGTCCGGGCAGATGTCCCTGGAAGCCCAGTACCTGGCCAATAAACTGACCAAGGGCTTTATCCGCAGCCGCCATATCGAATCCAACTCGCGCCTGTGCATGGCCAGTGCTGGCAGTGGCTACAAACTGTCCCTGGGGGCCGACGGCCCGCCGGGCTCCTATGAGGATTTCGAGCACAGCGAGCTGTTCCTGGTGATCGGCGCGAATATGGCCGACTGTCACCCGATCCTGTTTCTGCGCCTGCTCGACCGGGTCAAGGCCGGGGCCAGGCTGATCGTCGTCGATCCGCGGCGCACCGGCACCGCCGACAAGGCCGACCTGTTCCTGCAGATCAAACCGGGCACCGACCTCGCCCTGCTCAACGGCCTGCTGCACCTGCTGGTGAAAAACGGCCACGACGACCGCGACTTTATCGCCGCCTTCACCGAAGGCTGGGAAGTCATGCCCGACTTCCTCGAAGACTACCCACCGGCCCGGGTGGCCGAGTTGACCGGCCTGGCCGAGGCCGACCTGCACCAGGCCGCGCAGTGGATCGGCCAGGCGGCCAACTGGATGAGCTGCTGGACCATGGGCCTCAACCAGAGCGTGCAAGGCACCTGGCACACCAACGCGCTGTGCAACCTGCACCTGGCCACCGGCACCCTCTGCCGCCCTGGCAGCGGGCCGTTTTCCCTGACCGGGCAACCCAACGCCATGGGCGGTCGCGAGATGGGCTATATGGGCCCCGGCCTGCCGGGTCAGCGCTCGGCGCTGGTGGCTGATGACCGTGCCTTTATCGAGCAGCTTTGGCAACTGGCTCCCGGCAGCCTGCGGGCCGAAGCCGGCGAAGGCACGGTGGCCATGTTCGAGGCCTTGCGCGCCGGCAGCATCAAGGCCTGCTGGATTATCTGCTCCAACCCGGTGGCGAGCGTGCCCAACCGGCAGAACGTTATCGAGGCACTGCAAACCGCCGAACTGGTGATCAGCCAGGACGCCTACCTGGATACCGAAACCAACCGCTACGCCGATATCCTCCTGCCCGGCGCCCTGTGGGCCGAAGCGCAAGGCGTGATGATCAACTCCGAACGCAATCTGACCCTGATGCAACAAGCCGTGCAGCCACCCGGTGAAACCCTCCCCGACTGGCAGATCATCGCCCGCGTGGCCTGTGAAATGGGTTATGCCGAGGCCTTTACCTATGACAGCGCCGAGGCGGTGTTCGAGGAAATCAAACAGGCCTGGAACCCCAAGACCGGCTATGACCTGCGCGGCGCCAGTTATGCCCGCCTGCGCGAGCAACCGCTGCAATGGCCGTGTGCCGAGGCCCGGGGGCCCACGCGCAATCCGATCCGCTATCTCAACAACGGCCTCAGCCAGGCGCTGAAATACGACCAGGACGGCCAGCAACCGGCAATCGCCTTCCCGACCGAAAGCGGCAAGGCGCAGTTCTTTGCCCGGCCGCACCTGATGCCAGCGGAAATGCCCGATGAGGAATTCCCCCTGGTGCTCAATACCGGGCGGGTGCAGCACCAATGGCACACCCTGACCAAGACCGGCAAGGTGGCGACCCTGAACAAACTCAACCCCGGCCCCTTCGTGGAAATTCATCCCGAGGATGCCGCACGCCAGGGCATCAAGGAACGCGACCCGGTGCAAATCCGTTCGCGGCGGGGCCGTGCGGTACTCCCGGCAGTGATCACCGAGCGGGTTCGGCCGGGCAACTGTTTTGCACCCTTTCACTGGAACGATGTGTTCGGCGACAACCTGGCGATCAATACCGTGACCAGCGATGCCATCGACCCAGTGTCGTTGCAGCCGGCCTTCAAGTTCTGTGCGGTCAACCTGCTGGCCCTGGTTCCAGAACCCACCCGCCTTGTCCCCGAACTCGCGCTGACCGACGCCTCGGCTGCCGCCCCGGAGAATGTTTCCCCCATGCAGATCAACGCTTTCGCCCGCCTGCTCAACCTCGATATTCCGGCAGAGCTGAGCCTGGCCGCCGACGAACACTTGTATATGCAGGGTTACCTGCTGGGCCTGCGCAGTGCCGAGGCCAAGGCGCCGGGCGTGCCCACCCTGCCCGCCAGCGCGCCTTTTGGCGCCGACAAACGCCTGCTGCTCAATGGCCTGCTTGCCGGGCTGTTTTCCCGTACGGCGAGCACCGCGCTGGAACCACGGGCCGCCGCCGACCTCCAGGCCCCCACCGCTGAATGGCTAGTGCTCTGGGCCTCACAAACCGGCAACAGCGAAGAACTGGCCCAGGCCTGCGCCAAGCGCCTGGACAGCGCCGGCCAACGGACCCGCCTGCGGGCCATGGACGAGGCCGGCCTTGACGACCTGCGCGCCGCCAGCAGCGTATTGCTGGTCACCAGCACCTTTGGCGACGGCGACCCGCCGGACAATGCCGCAGGTTTCTGGCAGGCCCTGCAAGGTGCCGAGGGCCAAGCCCTGGCGCAAAGCCGCTACAGCGTGCTGGCCCTGGGCGACACCAACTACGACCAGTTTTGCGGCTTCGGCCGCAAGCTCGACGAGCGCCTGAGCGAACTCGGCGCCGAACGCCTGCTGCCGCGCCTGGAGTGCGAGCAGGATGCCCAGCAAGCCGTCGAACCCTGGCTCACAACCCTGTGCACGGCGCTCAGCGGCCCGTCCGCGCCCCCGACCATAGTCGCCAACGCTGTCACACAACCCGCCCTGACCGACATCGCCAGCCCCTACAGCCGCCATCACCCCTTGCACGCCCGCCTCCTGCACAACCAGGTGCTCAATGCCCCCGGCGCGGAAAAGGAAACCCGCCATCTGGTGTTCGACCTCGGCGACCAGGACTTTCCCTACCAGGCCGGCGATGCCCTCGGCGTCTGGCCGAGCAATTGTCCGGAGTCGGTCGACAAGCTGCTGGATATCCTGCAACTGGACGGCGACAGCGGGGTCACGCTCAAGGACAAGGCGCCGATGACATTGCGCAAAGCCCTGCTCGATCACCTGGATATCACCCGGATCACCCCGGAGATTTTGCGCCGGGTCTGCGGGCTCTGCCCCAGTCCCTGGCTGGACGAATTGCAGGAGGAAGCCAACCAGGCCCGGCTCAAGGATTGGCTCTGGGGCCGGCAACTACTGGACCTGCTGCACGAATTCCCCATCAGCCTCGGCGCCAGCCAGTTGCTCAGCCTGCTCAAGCCCTTGCAGCCACGGCTGTATTCGATCTCCTCCAGTGCGAAAGTCACCCCGGCGCAAGTGCACCTGACGGTTTCCACCGTGCGCTACCGGCATCGCGAACAGATCCGTGGCGGGGTCTGTTCGAGCTTTCTCGCCGATCGCGCCACCAGCACCGGCGTGCGCTTGTTTATCCAGCGCACCACGCACTTCCGGGTCCCGCAAGATCCGCGCACGCCGATGATCATGATCGGCCCCGGCACCGGCATCGCGCCGTTTCGCGCCTTCCTGCAGGAACGCCAGGCCCAGGGCGCCGAGGGCAGGAACTGGCTGTTTTTCGGCGAACAACGCGCCGCCAGCGACTTCTACTACCGCGAGGAACTGGAGGCCTGGCTGCGCAGCGGTCACCTGAGCCGCCTGGACACCGCCTTCTCCCGTGACCAGACTGAAAAGATCTACGTGCAGCAGCGCATGCTCGAAGCCGGCGCGCAGCTCTGGAGCTGGCTGGAGCAAGGGGCCAGCGTCTATGTCTGTGGCGATGCCAGCCGCATGGCCAAGGATGTCGATGCCGCGCTGAAGAAAATCGTCCAGGTCCACGGCCGGATGAGCGCTGGTGCGGCGGGACTGTATGTCAGTGCCATGAGCAAGGATCGACGCTATCTGCGTGATGTCTATTGAGTGAGCGGAATATTCAATACACCGCAAAACTGTAAGAGCAGGGCTTGCCTGCGAAGCTTCTGGCGGTCTCGCGGGCCCTTTCGCTGGCAAGCCATGCTCCTACAAGGGAGCGTGTTCGGCCTTGACCGACGGCTATCGGCATAACTATTGCTCCGCCTTGTGACAGGCGTCAGCCCCACAGCTTCAGGAATCACCGCATGCACAACGATTTAGCAAGGTCACCATTGGCCTGGGTAGCGGGCAGCGATGCCCCGGAAAAGAACGTGCTCAACCTCGGCTATATGCCCTTGAGCGACAGCGCCTCCCTGGTGGTCGCGGCCACCCAGGGCTTCGCCCAGCCCTATGGCCTGACGCTGAATCTGCAGCGCCAGAACTCCTGGGCCGGCCTGAGCAACAAGCTGGTCAGCGGCGAACTGGATGCCGCCCATGGCCTGTACGGCATGATCTACGCCATCCAACTGGGCATCAGCGGCACACCGGCCACCGACATGGCGGTGCTGATGGGCCTGAACCAGAACGGCCAGAGCATCAACCTCTCGCAACCGCTCAAGAACGCCGGCGTCACCAGCGCCCAGGCCCTGCAACAGCGTGCCCGCAACGGCCAGGCCAAACTGACCTTCGCCCAGACCTACCCCACCGGCACCCACGCCATGTGGTTGTATTACTGGCTGGCCAGCCAGGGCATCCACCCGCTGGAAGACGTCAACAGTGTGGTGGTACCGCCACCGCAAATGCTCGAACACCTGCAAGCCGGACGCATCGACGGCTTCTGTGTCGGCGAACCCTGGGCCGCCCATGCCATCGAGCAGGGCCAGGGCTTTACCCTGACCACCAGCCAGGCGATCTGGCCGGACCATCCGGAAAAGGTCCTGGCCTGCACCCGCGCCTTCGTCGAGGAATACCCCAACACCGCGCAAGCCCTGGTGATGGCGATCCTGGAAGCCAGCCGTTTTATCGAAGAGAGCCAGGAAAACCTGCGCAGCACCGCGCAATTGCTCAGCGGCAGCGACTACCTCGACGCGCCCCTGGCGAGCATCGAGCCACGTCTGCTCGGTCGCTACGACGACGGCCTCGGCCGGCACTGGCAAGATCCCCATGCCCTGACCTTCCATGACCGTGGCGCGGCCAACTACCCGTACCTCTCCGACGGCATGTGGTTCATGACCCAGTTCCGCCGCTGGGGCCTGCTGCGCGAGGCGCCGGATTACCTGGGCGTGGCCAGCCAGGTCCAGCAACTCGACCTTTACAGCCGCGCCGCGAACGCCCTGGACATTCCCATGCCCGGCACCCCGATGCGCAGCAGCCGACTGCTCGACGGCCAGGTCTGGGACGGTTCCGACCCCGAGGCCTACGCCCGTGGTTTTGCCCTGCATGCCCTCAATGATCACTGACAGGAGCTGGCCGTCATGCTGAAAATCCTGCTGATCAACGACACCTCGAAAAAGCTCGGGCGCCTGCGCACGGCCTTGAGCGAAGCCGGTTTCGAGGTGGTCGACGAATCCGGCCTGACCATAGACCTGCCCGCGCGGGTCGAGGCGGTGCGCCCGGATGTGCTGCTGATCGACACCGACTCCCCCAGCCGTGACGTGCTCGAACAGGTGGTGCTGCTGAGCCGCGATCAACCGCGACCGATCGTCATGTTTACCGACGAACACGACCCCGCCGTGATGCGCCAGGCGATCAAGGCCGGGGTCAGCGCCTATATCGTCGAAGGCATCCAGTCCCAGCGCCTGCAGCCGATCATGGACGTGGCCATGGCCCGCTTCGAAAGCGACCAGCACATGCGCGCGCAGTTGCAGGCCCGCGACCAGCAGATCGCTGAGCGCAAGCGCATCGAGATGGCCAAGGGGCTGCTGATGAAGATGAAGGGCTGCGACGAGGCCGCCGCCCATACCCTGATGCGCCGCCAGGCCATGAGCAAACAGCAGAAGCTGATCCAGGTCGCCGAGCAGGTGATCGCCATGAGCGAACTGCTCGAGTGATATGCACCGCAACGCAGCACAGCCGCATCAACGGGCTGCGTTGTGGGGCACGGACTTTTTCCCCTCGACTCGCCCCCACGCCACGGGCAACGCCCTGCAAAGGCCGCGCTTGAGCGCTGAATGAACTCAAACTGAAAGCTGGCACATATAGTGCTCAGGCAATACCCGGTAGCCAACGGCGGCTGCCCCACTCCGACAAAGACGTCGCAATCCCCTTCGTGCAAACGAACCGGGATGCGGCGTTTTTGCGTTTTTAGCGTCGGTAAACGGGGGCAGGCGGCCGGTGAACATCACCCGTGCGCAGGTTCCGAGCCTTCGTTGAACCCTTTGGCAGATGAGGTGTTAGATGCACAACAGTTTCTGGAAAGCCGGCCATACACCGACCCTGTTCGCGGCGTTTCTGTATTTCGACCTGAGCTTCATGGTCTGGTACCTGCTGGGGCCACTGGCGGTGCAGATCGCCACCGACCTGCAATTGACCACCCAACAGCGTGGCTTCATGGTGGCCACGCCGATCCTGGCCGGTGCCATCCTGCGCTTTATCATGGGCATGCTCGCCGACCAGCTGTCACCGAAAACCGCCGGCATCATCGGCCAGGTGATTGTCATCGTGGCCCTGCTGGCGGCCTGGCAACTGGGCGTGCACAGCTATGAACAAACCCTGCTGCTGGGTGTGTGCCTGGGCATGGCCGGGGCCTCCTTCGCCGTCGCCCTGCCCCTGGCGTCGCAGTGGTATCCGCCGCAGCACCAGGGCAAGGCCATGGGCATCGCCGGCGCCGGCAACTCGGGCACCGTGATCGCCGCCCTGGCGGCACCGCTGCTGGCCGCCGCCTTCGGTTGGGTCAACGTGTTCGGCCTGGCCCTGATTCCCCTGGTGTTGACCCTGGTACTGTTCAGCCTGATGGCGCGCAACGCGCCCAACCGCGCCAAGGCCAAATCCATGGCCGACTACCTGAACGCCCTCGGCGACCGTGACAGCTGGTGGTTCATGTTTTTCTACAGCGTCACCTTCGGCGGTTTTATCGGCCTGGCCAGCGCCCTGCCCGGTTACTTCCATGACCAGTACGGCCTCAACCCGCAAACCGCCGGTTATTACACCGCCGCCTGCGTGTTCGCCGGCAGCCTGATGCGTCCGTTGGGCGGCGCCCTGGCGGATCGTTTCGGCGGGATTCGGGCCCTGCTCGGCACCTACGCCATCGCCACCCTGTGCATCGGCGTGGTGGGCTTCCACCTGTCCAGCTCGGTGGCGGCCCTGGCGCTGTTCGTCATTGCCATGCTCGGCCTCGGCGCGGGCAACGGTGCAGTGTTCCAACTGGTGCCGCAGCGCTTTACCAGGGAAATCGGCGTGATGACCGGCCTGGTCGGCATGGCCGGCGGTATCGGCGGTTTTCTGCTCACGGCAGGGCTGGGAGCGATCAAGCAGAGTACCGGTGACTACCAGCTCGCCCTGTGGTTGTTCGCCAGCCTGGGGCTGATCGCCTGGTTCGGCCTGTACGGGGTCAAGCGCCGCTGGAGAACCACCTGGGGTTCGGCGGCCTTTTCCGCCGCCCGGGTCTGAGCCAGGACCATGGGTCTGCAACTCAGCTACGCCGAGGCCAGCGCCAGCGGCCCCCGGGAGCAGAACCAGGATGCGACGCGCCTGGTGATCCCGGTAGCCGCCCTGGCCGCCAGCAAGGGTTATCTGTTCGCCCTGGCCGACGGTGTCAGCCAGTGCGCCGACGGCGGCCTGGCCGCGCGCTCGACCTTGCAGGCCCTGGCGCTGGATTATTACGCCACGCCGCCGACCTGGGGCGTGTCGCAAGCCCTGGACCGGCTGCTGCTGGCGCAGAATCGCTGGCTGCATGCCCATGGCGGGCAGTCACCGCTGTTGACCACCCTCAGTGCGCTGGTGCTGCGCGGCCGTTCATTCACCCTCGCGCATATCGGTGATTGCCGGGTCTATCGCTGGTTTGCCGGACAGTTGCAGCGCATCAGCGAAGATCACGTCTGGGACCAGGCCGGCATGCAGCATGTGCTGAAACGGGCGCTGGGCCTGGAACAGCATCTGGTGGTCGACTACCTGGAAGGCGAGCTGCGCCAGGACGAACAGTTCCTGATCCTCAGTGACGGGGTCTGGGCCACCCTCAGCGACGCCTCGATCATCGATATCCTGCAACGTGACCTGCCGCTGGACCAGGCAACTCTGGCCCTGGTCGAGGCCGCGCATCGGTCCGGCAGCCAGGACAATGCCAGTGCCGTACTGGTGCGCATCGATGAACTGGCCGACACCGATCTCGACGATCTGCTCGGGCAAGCCGAGCAATGGCCGCTGCCTCCGACACTGAAACCGGGGCAGTGGTTCGAGGGCTGGCAGGTCGAGGGCCTGTTGAAACAGAGCCGCCAGTCGCTGCTGTACCGGGTCCACGATGCACAGCAGCAACCCTGGCTGCTGAAGACCCTGCCAGTGCAACGCCAGGACGACACGGCCGCGCTCCAGAGCCTGCTGCTGGAGGAATGGTTCCTGCGGCGCATGACGGGCCGCCACTTCCCCGAAGTGCATCCCGCCGAGCAGCGTCAACACCTGTATTACCTGATGCGCGAATACCCGGGGATAACTCTCGCCGAACACTTCGACGCCCACGGCCAACTGGGTCTCAACCAGGGGCTGGAGTTGGCGTTACGACTGCTGCGGGCAGTGGGCCTGCTACACCGGCGCAATCTCCTGCACCGTGATATCAAGCCGGAAAACCTGTTGCTGGGGACCGACGGCGAGCTGCGGGTGCTGGACTTCGGACTGGCCTACTGCCCCGGCCTGAACCGCCAGCGCGATGCCGAGTTGCCCGGCACGCCCAGCTATATCGCCCCGGAAGCCTACGGCGGTGCGCCACCGAGTGCGGCGCAGGATCTGTATAGCGTCGGCGTCAGCCTGTATTACCTGCTGACCGGGCACTATCCCTATGGCGAAATCGAAGCTTTCCAACGCCCAAGGTTCGGCTCGCCGGTGCCGGCCAGTCGTTATCGTCCGGACCTGCCCGACTGGCTCGAACACAGCCTCGGCAAAGCCCTGGCCAGCGACCCGGCCCAGCGCTACGAAACCGCCGAAGAATGGCTGCTGGCATTGCAACAGGCCGAACACTTGCCGGCACCGCGCCCCCGTCCATTGCTGGAGCGCGAGCCAATCAAGGTCTGGCGCGCCCTGGCCCTTGGCTCCCTGCTGTTGAATCTGATCCTGCTGGCCTGGCGACTGCACGGCTGAAGCGAACCTCTCCTGGAGAACTGAATATGCATGGCAAAGTCTGGTTGGTGGGCGCCGGCCCCGGTGACCCGGAGCTCTTGACCCTCAAGGCGGCGCGCGTCCTGCGGGGCGCCCAGGTGGTGATGGTCGATGACCTGGTCAATCGCGCCGTGCTCGAACATTGCCCCGACGCCCGGGTGATTGCCGTGGGCAAGCGCGGCGGCTGCCGCTCGACGCCGCAGGCCTTTATCCATCGGCTAATGCTGCGTTACGCCCGCCAGGGCAAATCGGTGGTCCGCCTCAAGGGCGGCGACCCGTGCATCTTCGGCCGCGCCAGTGAAGAAGCCGACTGGCTGCAAGCCCGCGGGATCGAGGTCGAAGTGGTCAATGGCATCACCGCCGGCCTGGCCGGCGCCACCCACTTCGGCATCCCGCTGACCTTGCGCGGCGTGGCCCGCGGCGTGAGTTTCGTCACCGCCCACACCCAGGACGACAGCCCACTGGACTGGACCGCCCTGGCGCAAAGCGGCACAACATTGGTGGTGTATATGGGCGTGGCCAAGCTGGCGGAAATACGCGGCAGCCTGATCGCCGCCGGACTCGCCAGCCGCACCCCGGTGGCACTGATCGAAAACGCCTCGCTGCCCCTGCAACGGGAGTGCCGCAGCGACCTGGCGCATATGCACGAGGATGCCCTGGCGTTCGAACTCAAGAGCCCGGCGATCCTGGTGATCGGCGAGGTGGCGGCCTGCGCGTCAAGCCAGGTTCAAGCCGCCCGCTCGTCCCCGGGGCTGCGTTCGAAGTAGCGTTTGTACTCGCGACTGAACTGCGAGGAGCTCTGATACCCGACCCGATGGGCGACCTGCGCCACACCGAGGCCGTCGGCCAGCAACAATTGTTGTGCCTTGAGCAGGCGCAGGCGCTTGAGGTATTGCACCGGCGACAGCAGGGTGACGCGCTTGAAATGCTCGTGAAAGGTCGACAGGCTCATGTTCGCGCAACTGGCCAGGGTCTCGACATTCAAGGGCTCGGTGTAATGGGCATGCAAAAGCCCCAGGGACGCCGCGATCCGGGAAAAATGCCCCTGCTGCTCCACCAGCGCACGCAACACTTCCGACTGCGGCCCGCGCAAGGCGGCGAACAACAACTCGCGCACCCGCGCCTCACCCATGACACGACACTCCAGCGGGTCCCGCAGGCAACGCAGCAAGCGTTCGACGCAACCGCGCATGCTGTCATCCAGCACCACCGAGGCCATGGATTCCGGGGTCTGGGCCGCCGCCGGGCTGTCATGGTTGAAACCCATGGCCAAGACCAGCTCCCCCAGCACCGCCCGGTCGATAGCAACGGAAATCCCCAGCAGGGGTGCGCCATCACTGCCGGCAAAGGTCTCGCACTCGAAGGGCACCGAAAGGGCCTGGATCAGATAGTGTCCGGCGCCATACTCCAGGGTCCGCACCCCCAGGTAGGCCAGCTTGCTGCCCTGGACAATGATCATCAGGCTCGGCTCGTAGATCTGCGGACCACGGGCCACATCACAGCCGACGCGCAACACCTGCACGCCCGGCAACAGGGTCGGGACGAAGCCGTCACGGGTGGCCAGGGGCTCGATCAGCGCAACCAGGGGGGCATTGGCGTCCAGATGACGGGTCAGCTGCATGGCAAAAACTTCACGGAAAAAGGGATGGGAACATCTTCGCAGGTCCGGGGACACAGGCGAATGGCGAAATCGCGATACCGGAGGAATAGGCAAGACACGCGGAGGAATCGCCATGGCCGTGTCCAGCTTCGACGCCGACAATGCATCGCCTCAACCGTCACAGCTTTGCGAGGCTCCTCATGTACACCGCCATCGGTTATGCCGCCCAGTCGCCAACCACGCCCCTCGCCCCCATGTCCTTCCAGCGTCGCTCGCCGCGACCTGACGATGTCGCCATCGAGATCCTCTACTGCGGCGTCTGTCACTCCGATATCCACCAGGCCCGCAACGAGTGGGGCATTGCCGTCTACCCGTTGATGCCCGGCCATGAAATCGTCGGCAAGGTCACCGCCGTCGGCGCCAACGTTACCCGGCACAAGGTCGGCGACCTGGTGGGCGTCGGCTGCATGGTCGACTCCTGCCGTCATTGCGAAGCCTGCTCCGCCGATCTGGAGCAATACTGCCTGGAAGGCCCGACCATGACCTACGCCACCCCGGATCGGGTCGATGGCAGCAACACCATGGGCGGTTACTCCGACAGCATCGTGGTCAGCGAACACTTCGTCGTGCGCATTCCGGAAAAACTCGACCTGGCCAGCGCCGCACCGATTCTCTGCGCCGGCATCACCACCTACTCGCCGCTCAAGCACTATGGCGTCAAGCCGGGGGACAAGGTCGGGATTCTCGGCATGGGCGGCCTGGGCCATATGGGCATCAAGTTCGCCAAGGCCATGGGCGCTGAAGTCACCCTGTTCACCCGTTCGGCGAGCAAGGCCGAGGAAGGTCGTCGCCAGGGCGCCGACCATGTGATCGTGTCCACCGATGCCGGGCAGATGGCCGCCGCCGCGGGCCGCTTCAACTTCCTGCTCGATACCATCCCGGTGCAGCACGACCTCAACCCCTACCTCGACACCCTGGCCTTCGACGGCGTGCATATCCTGGTGGGCCTGATCGAGCCGGTGGACCCGGCACTGCATGCCGCCAAGCTGGTGCTCAAGCGCCGGGTACTGGCCGGCTCGTTGATCGGCGGCATTGCCGAAACCCAGGAAGTCCTGGATTTCTGCGCCGAGCACGGCATCACCTGCGACATCGAGATGCTCGATATCCGCCAGATCAACGAGGCCTACAGCCGCATGATCGCCGGTGACGTGAAATACCGCTTCGTGATCGACATGGCGACCCTCAAGGCCTGATCAAGGCTGCGTGCGCCACGGCAGGAGCCGGTAACCCGGCTCCTGGCCCTCCCACCGGGCCTGCATCCACACAACGGCCCCATGCTATATTCGCGTCCCTTTCCGACCCACAGAAGGAATGCCGACGTGAACAAGAAGACCGGCATCAGAGCCCAGCAAGCCGACCAGACCCGCGCGCGTATTCTCAAGGCGGCGGTGAAGGTGTTCACCCGCGACGGTTATTCCGGCGGCCGGGTCGAAAGCATTTCCCGCGAGGCCGAATCCAACGACCGCATGCTCTACTACTACTTCGGCAGCAAGGAGCGCCTGTTCATTTGCGTGCTGGAACATATCTACGAGCAGTTCAACAAAGCCGAAAGCAAGCTCAAGCTGAACCTCGAGGAACCGCTGCAAGCCTTGCAGGACCTGGTGGCCTTCGTCTGGACCTACTACGTCAAGCACCCCGAATTCGTCGCCATCCTGAGCATCGAGAACCTGCACAAGGGGCGGCATGCGCAGCAGTCGGGTGAATTGCGCCGACTTTCCGGTGAAGCGGTGGGTGTGCTGCGACCGATCATAGAGGCCGGTCAGGCCAAAGGCATCTTTCGCCAGGACCTGGATATCAAGCATGTGTACCTGATGATCGCCTCGCTCTGTTATTTCTATAACTCCAACCAGCACACCCTGAGCTCGTTCCTGGGGGAACCGCTGGCGGAGAAACGCCAGCAGCAGGACTGGCTGGCGTTTATCAGTGACCTGGTGGTGCGTGGGGTGCTGCGCCTGCCTTAAATTCTGCAAACCCCGCGGACCTGTAGGAGCCTGGCTTGCCAGCGAAGCTTTTAGCGGTCTTGAGGGCCTCTTCGCCGGCAAGCCAGGCTCCTACAGGGTTGTGGTGCTACAACGAATAGCGTTCATCAGTGAGTACCAGGATTCGCTCGAACATGGGCCACGGTCTTTTCCAAGCCCTGCCACGGCGGCGCCTCGCCGGCAAACCGGCTGCGCAGATACGCCGCCAACTCCGCCACCTGGGTATCCGACAGGTTGTCCTTGAATCCCGGCATATAACCCAGATCCCGGGTCGCCGGATTCTGGATACCCTGCAAGATCACCTTGAGCAGATTGTCCGGCACATCGCTGTGCACATTGCTGTTGGTCGCCAGTGATGGGCTGACTCCAAACAACTTCGGCCCCAGCCCATCGGCGTGGCAACCCTGGCAGGAACCTTCGAACAGGCGCTGACCGTTACTCAGTGACAACTTCACCTCAGGCACCACCTTCTGCGCAGCGGCCACCGGCCGGGTCGCCTTCTCCACCACCTGCGCTTCGGCCTGCGCCCCATTGAGCGACGCCAGGTACACCGCCATCGCCCGCACATCCTCTTTCGGCAATTTCGCCAACTCGGTGACCACCGGCCCCATCGGCCCCGTCGCCACGCCATGGGCATCGGAGTAACCGGTGCTCAGGTAGCTGAACAACTGATCCTCGGTCCACGGCGTCGGCGCCTTCGACAAACCGTTCAACGCCGGAGCCTCCCAACCATCGACCATCGCCCCGGACAGAAACGCTGCCCCGCCCTTCTCCGCACCCAGAAGATTGCGCGGTGAATGACAAGCCGCGCAGTGCCCCAATCCGTTGACCAGATAAGCCCCACGATTCCATTGCTCGCTACGCTGCGGCTGCACCTGGATTTCCCCCTTGCGCAGGAACAGGGCATTCCAGCCGGCCATCAACGGCCGCTGGTTGAACGGAAAACCCATTGCATTGGCCTTGGCCGGCTGGCTGACCGGCGCCTGGGACATCAGGTAGGCATACAGCGCCTGCATATCGGCATCGTTGATATTGCGAAACGCCGTATAGGGAAACGCCGGATACAGATTGCGCCCGTCACGACCGATGCCGTCACGCATCGCCCGCTCGAAGGCCGGATACGACCAACTGCCGATGCCGGTCTTCACATCCGGGGTGATATTGCTGCTGTACAGCGTGCCGAACGGCGTCTCCATCGCCAGCCCGCCGGCGTTGGTCGCGCCGCCCGGCGCCGTGTGGCACACCGCGCAATCGCCGACCGCCGCCAGCAAGCGCCCGCGCTCCAGGGTCGCTGTCGACCAGGTTCCGGCACTGGGCGGGGCGATAGGCGCGATTTCCCCATGCCAGGGCCAGGCCGTGGCGGCCATGCCGAGCAGCGCGCCGAAGGCCGCGAACAACGAGCCGAACAACCATTTCGAACGTTTCTCCGGCGACTTCGGCGGATCCCCGGCGGTGCCGGCATTGAGCGCCTGCAACACCCGCTCGGGGGTAATCGGCAGTTCGCGAAAACGAATCCCGGTGGCATCGAAGATCGCATTGGCAATCGCCGCCGCGCTCGGCACCGAGGCCGATTCGCCGGCGCCCATGGGCGGCTCGCTCTGGCGCGGCATCATCAGCACATCGATCTGCGGTACCTCGGGAAAGGTCAGGATCGGATAACCGCCCCACTCCTTGCTCGTCACCGTCGACTCTTCAAAGGTCACCCGCTCCTTGAGCACCCGGCTGGTGGACTGGATCACATTGCCGTGAATCTGGTGCCGCACGCCGTCGGGGTTGATCATCATCCCCGAATCATGGCCGATCACCACCCGGGTGACCGAAACATCGCCGGTCTGCCGGTCCACCGCCACATCCGCGACCCAGGCCGCCCAGGCCGCGCCGAAACCGGGAAACTTGCTGTGGATATAACGCGCATAGGCAAAGCCGCGACCACGCAGCAGATGGTCTTCGTTCGGCGTTTGCATCGGCGCGGTACGCGGGGTCCAGGCGGCTCGCTCGGCGGTGGATTTCACCAGGTCCACGGCCCGCTGGTCCGGCAGGTAACGCAGGCGATATTCCACCGGATCGACCCCGGCGGCGAAGGCCAGTTCGTCGATATAGGATTCATGGGCAAAGGTGTTGGGCAAGGCTGACACCCCACGCATCCACGAGGCCCGGACAATCGGCGACATGTCGTTGATGCTGACCCGCATATGTTCATAGGCATAAGGCGGGATCGAAGTGCGGTCGCCCATTTCGAACATCGCCGCCACCGGCTCGACCCGTCCGGTCAGCAGCAAGGCCAGGGTCGGCGCGCCGTTGGACGGGTAGCTGGTCTGGAAATCGTAGGCCGCCACGCTGCCATCGGCATTCAGGCCGCCATCGATGTCCATCAATTGCGCCGTGCCCTTGGGTTCCCAGGCGTGTTCCTGGTCACGGGTCAGTTGCACCCGTACCGGCTTGCCCACCGCCCGGGACAGCAACAGGGCATCGGCACAGACATCATCGGCGCAGTTGCGGCCGTAACAGCCGGACGCCTCCATGCGGATGATCTCGATGCGCTCTTCCGGATACTCCAGCAGCCAGGCGAGGTCGGCCCGCAGCAGGTGCGGATTCTGGCTGCCGGACCAGACCCGGATGCCCTCCTCGTGATAATCCGCCAAGCCACAGGACGGGCCGATGGAAGCATGCATCTGATAGGGCCAGAGGTAGGTGCGCGGCATGCGCTGGCTGGCGCCGGCGAGGGCCGCATCGACATTGCCCTGGTCCAGCACCGTACGCTTGATCCTTGGGTTGTCGCGGATCGCCTGCTCGACATCGCTCAGGTCCGGCAGCTTCTGCGTCCAGTCCTTCCAGCGTACCCGCAGTTCCCGCGCCGCCTTCGCCGCCTGTTCTTCACGCAACGCAACCACCCCGATAAAGTCGCGGATCACCACCACCGCGACGATCCCGGGGATATGGGCGATGGATGACTCATCGACCTCCAGCAGGCTGTTGCCGACAAAGTCGCCGCAATCGAAACCGGCATAAGGCGGGCGCACGACCCGACCATGGAGCATGTCCGGCACGCGCATGTCATGGACATAGATCAGCTCGCCGGTGGCCTTGGCCGGGATATCCACCCGCGCCGTACCCTTGCCCACCAGCCGATAGTCTTCGGCCGGTTTGAGCGGCGCACTGCCACTGATACGCAACTGGTCGTGCTCGCCCGCCACCAGTTCGCTGTAGCCCAGGGCCCGGCCATCCGGCGCCTTGACGATACCGCGTTCGACCCGCAGCGCCGCCACGTTCAGCGACCAGCGCCCGGCGGCCCGCTCCAGCAGGAAGCGCCGGGCCTCGGCCGCGGCGTTGCGCAGGGGAATCGCGGAAATCTGCAGGGTCGCGCTGGCAATGGTCGCGCCCTGGTTCGGCGCGCGCTCGGTGTCGCCGAGCACCATGCACACCTGCTCCACCTCCAGGTCCAGCTCCTCGGCGACGATCTGCGCCAGGGAGGTGCGAATACCGGTGCCCAGGTCCACATGGCCGTTGAAGGCATAGACGAGGCCATCGTCGTTGACCGCGATAAACAGCCCCAGCTCCTTGGGCAAGACCCGCGGCGTGCCGCCTTTGGCCACCGGCCCCGAGGGCGGCAGGATATCGTCGACGATCAGCAGCACGCCGGTCTTGGCCAGCCATTGGTCGCGGGTGGGGATGGCGTCGCTCATGGTCGTCGATCCTGGTTCAAGGCAATGGACGGGCGGCACGCAGCACCGCGCGAAGAATTTCGATATGGGTGCCGCAACGACAGAGATTGGCCGACAGTTCCTGGCGGATCTGCGCTTCGCTGGGGTGCGGGATACGGTCGAGCAAGGCCTTGGCGGTCATGATCATGCCGTTCAGGCAATAACCGCACTGGGCCGCCTGCTCGTCGATAAAGGCCTGTTGCACCGGGTGTGGCGCCTCGCGGCTGCCGAGGCCTTCGAGGGTGACGATCTGCCGGTCCACGGCGCCGGCCAGGGGAAAGACACAGGAGCGCGCGGCCACGCCGTCGACGATCACCGTGCAGGCCCCGCACTCCCCCAGGCCGCAGCCGTACTTGGGGCCGTTGAGCCGCAGGTCATTGCGCAGCACCAGCAACAGCGGGGTGTCGGCCATGGCCGTGACGGAGTGTCGCTGGCCATTGACCTCAAGGGCTACCGTGATTTCCTGCATCGTCATGGAGTGCACTCGCTTCATTTGATGAAGTGACCACTACATTAAAAGGGCGCAGGCCGAGAACGATGTCTCCTGACGACACACTTTTTTCGATGAAGTGGTTACTACATGAAGAGAGAGCAAGAAGAGTGCCAGCCGGACTTTCAGGCTTCCGACCATGGCATTGGCGAAACACAAAACCTGTAGGAGCTTGCTGGCGATAACGATTTTCCAGGCAACAAGGATGTCGACTATAAGATCGTATCGCCAGCAAGCTGGCTCCTACAGAGGTCCGCGTACCAAGGGATTGCGTGGGAAACAGCGATTACTCGTCGCGGTCGTCGATCATCTTGCGCAGCAGGAACAGCACCGCGACCTGTTCGGCGGGATTGAGGTTGCTCATGGTCAGTTCGCTGATCTTCGCCGCGCAGGGCACGGTCTGCTGCACCAGCCGGCTGCCGGCCTCGGACAAACCGACGATGACCTTGCGCCGGTCTTCCGGGTCCGGCTCCAGGGTGATCAACTCACGGGCCCTGAGCCGCTCGACGATGCCGCGAATGGTCGCCTGGTCCACGGCGGTGGCCTTGACCAGTTCGGTCAGGGAGCTGGGGCCGTGATCGCGCACCGCGCACAGGGTGACGAACTGCACGGCGGTGAGCTGCGAGTCGCCGACATTCTGCTGGAAGATCGCCATATGCCGCTGGTAGGCCTTGCGCAGCAGGTGGCCGACTTGTTCGGAAAACACATAAGGGTTGGAATCAGGAGTATCCGGCACGGCAGGCTCGAAAAGGCGAGGGAGAATGGGCAGGCATGATGGACAGATTGGGGGGCAGACTCAAGTGTGAGGTTGCCCGGCCCGGCCTCTTCGCGGCGGTGCGGCGATCCGACAAGCTCCGCTCCCACAGTACCGCGTCATACCTATCAGTATCGGTAGACACCCGAACTGTGGGAGCGGAGCTTGCCCGCGAAGGGGCCCGCAAGACCACCAAAAACCTCACTGACAGCCCCTTCACCCCAGACTCAGCGCGCCCGCGACGCCTCCGGCGCCACCACATCACCGCCGATCACCACCGCCTGGTCATCCAGGTATACATCGCAATGGCGCAGCGGAATGTCCATATGGCACGGCGTCTTGCGCGTCCCGCCGACCTCGGTATTCGGCCCGGTGGAGAACAGGAAGTTGCCATAGAACGCCCGGGCATCCATACACATGCCGTCGTTCTTGTCGTGCAACCCCATCGCCGTCCACTGCGCCCGTGGCTGCAGCCCCCAGCCGATATGGGAGATGCCGTACACCTCGGGATCATTGAAATACTTCATGTAGTCGCGCAGGTACTCGGCCTCGAAACCACCGTGGATCGAGGTGATAAAACCCTTCTCGACCTCCAGGGTGATCTTCTCCCGGGTATAGGTCTTGAACGGCAGCAGGATATCGCCGACATCCAGTACCAGCACGCCCTCGGCGGTTTCTTCGTTCGGCCAGGAGAACAGAAAGCCGCTCGGCCAGTGATCCCAACGCCCCGGCTCATCGGCGAAACCATACTCGGTCACCGACGGATACTGCCCCAGCGCCGCGCGGAAATCGCTGCCGGCGCGGGAGGTCACATGGATCGAACGGGCCTTCTTCAACAGCTCTTCCGCCGCCAGCACCCGCACCTTGTCGGCCTCGGTCGGCAGCATCCGCGCCAGCACTTCCGGCGGCTCCACCGCCAGCAGGATGCGCGTGCCGGTCTTGAGGATCTGCTCCTGTTCCGGCGAGTGCAGCAGCATCATGGTGTCGACGATCAGATCCGCCGCTTCCAGCGCCCGCTGCGCGGCGATATTGCCGGTCAGCGCGGTGTCGCCACAGTAGGCGGTCATATCGTTGCCCATGGCCGTCGGGTGGTTGAACGACGGCAATTCCACCGCGTACACCTTGGCCCCCAGGCGCTGCGCCGCCTCCATCGCCGAACGCACGGTGCGCGGATCGGAGTAATGACTCTTGAGCACCGCGACACTCTGGGTCGAGTCGACTTTCGACAGCTTCAACACGTGTTCAAACATCTGCGTCAGTTCGCAATCACTTACCGGCATTTTCCTCTCTCCTCTTCGCTCGCGCTGCACCAAGTCGAGGCGCGACGCTTCAGTCTAGTGCGCTTTTATAGCGTATACGCCATTTAGCATCGATAAGACCTGAATTCGCAGCGCTCTGCAAGCAGTAGACCAAAACGTTACAAACTCACACACACCCAACAAAACAAGGTTACTTAGCGTTACCAGAGGCTAAAACCGGTAAAAATTTAATTTTTACAGAGGCGCTAGTCTTTTTAAAAAAAGAGCGTATACACTTTAAAAACCCGGTGGCCGAATCCGCCACCCCACACTCGGAACGAGGAGCAAGCCCCATGGCAAGCACGCAAAAAATCGCCATCGTCGGCGCGGGCCTGGGTGGCGCCGCCGCCGCCACGCTGTTGCAACAAGCTGGATTCGACGTGTCGATCTACGAGCAGGCCCCGGAGTTTTCCCGCCTGGGCGCCGGGATCCACATGGGTCCGAATATCATGAAGATCTTCCGCCGCATGGGCATCGAGCAGCAGCTCGACCAGATGGGCTCGCACCCGGATCACTGGTTCAGTCGCGATGGCATGAGCGGTGACTATCTGTCGCGCATTCCCCTGGGCGAGTTCGCTCGCAAGGAATACGGCGCCTCCTATGTCACCGTGCACCGTGGCGACCTGCATGCCTTGCAGATGTCGACGATCAAGCCCGGCACCCTGCACTTCAACAAGCGCCTGGAGAAGATCGAAGACACCGGCGACCAGGTGCGCCTGAGCTTCACCGACGGCACCACGGCCAGCGCCGATATCGTTATCGGCGCCGACGGCATCAATTCGAAGATCCGCGAGGAACTGCTGGGCCACGAAGCACCGCTGTACAGCGGCTGGGTCGCCCACCGCGCGCTGATCACCCGCGACAAGCTGGCCCGCTACGACCTCAATTTCGAAGACTGCATCAAGTGGTGGAGCGAGGACCGGCACATGATGGTCTACTACACCACCGGCAAACGCGATGAGTACTACTACGTCACCGGCGTGCCACACCCGGAGCTGGACTTCGAAGGCCCGTTTGTCGACAGCAGCCGCGAAGAGATGTTCGAAGCCTTCCAGGGTTACCACCCCACCGTGCAGGCGCTGATCGAATCCACCGACACCGTGACCAAATGGCCGTTGCGCAATCGCAATCCGCTGCCGCTGTGGAGCCGTGGGCGCCTGGTGCTGCTGGGCGATGCCTGCCACCCGATGAAACCGCATATGGCCCAGGGCGCCGGCATGGCCATCGAAGACGCCGCCATGCTCACCCGCTGCCTGCAGGAAACCGGCCTCGGCGACCACCGTACCGCTTTCGAACTCTATGAAGCCAACCGCAAGGAGCGCGCCTCGCGGGTCCAGGCGGTCTCCAACGCCAACACCTGGCTGCGCACCCAGGAAGATCCGGCCTGGGTCTACGGTTACGACCTCTACGCCCAGGTGCTGAAATCGGGGGTGGCGGCGTGAGCACTTTCGTCCACGGCGGCAATGTCCAGGCCAACGGTATCCGCCAGCACTACCTGCGGTATGGCGGCACGGGCCCGGCTCTGATCTTGATCCCCGGCATCACCAGCCCGGCGATCACCTGGGGCTTCGTTGCCGAACGCTTCGGCCGGCACTTCGATACCTATGTACTGGATGTTCGCGGACGCGGCCTTTCATCCAGCGGCGCGGAACTGGACTACAGCGCCGAGACCTGCGCGAGCGATATTGCCGCCTTTGCCGCCGCCCTGGGCCTGGACACCTACCATCTGGTCGGCCACTCCATGGGCGCGCGCTTTGCCGTGCGCAGTGCCGTGCTCAGCCCCGCCGGGGTGAAGAGCCTGGTGCTGATCGACCCGCCGGTGTCCGGTCCGGGTCGTCGCGAGTACCCGAGCAAGTTGCCCTGGTACGTCGACTCGATCCGCCAGTCGCTGATCGGGATGGACGCCGAGGCGATGCGTGCCTTCTGCGCCACCTGGACCCAGGAGCAACTGCAACTGCGCGCCGAATGGCTGCACACCTGCTACGAACCGGCCATCGTCAGGGCGTTCAACGACTTCCATACGGTGGACTTCCACCAGGACCTGCCTCGGCTCACGGCCCCCGCCCTGCTGTTGGTGGCCGGTCGCGGCGGCGTGATCCTGCCGGAGGACGAAGCCGAAATCCGCGCGCTGCAACAGGGCATCCAGGTCGCCCACGTGGCCAATGCCGGCCACATGATTCCCTGGGACGACCTGGACGGTTTCTTCGCCGCCTTCGGTGACTTCCTCGGCGTGAGCCTGACTTGAACCTGAACCTGTGGGAGCCTTGAGATGAGCGAACAAAGCGCCAATGACAATTACCAGGGCGTCTGGGGCCAGCGGATCGGCTTCGGCCAGAAACCGGCCCTGCTGATGATCGATTTCATGCAGGGCTACACCACCGAGGGCGCGCCACTGTTCGCCCCTGGCGTGGTCAGCGCCGTGGCCGAAAGCGTCGAGCTGCTGGACTGCGCGCGGCAGCATGGAGTTACGGTGGTGCACACCAATATTCGCTACCATCCGGGGCATTTCGCCGATGGCGGCATCTGGGTGCGCAAGGCGCCAGTGATGAAGGACATGGTCGAAGGCAATCCGTTGGCGGCCTTCTGCGAAGCGGTGTTGCCGCTGCCGTCGGAAGTGGTCATCAGCAAGCAATACGCCAGTGCGTTTTTCGGCACCAGCCTGGCCTCGCAGTTGCACGCCCAGGGCATCGACACCGTGGTGCTGGCCGGTTGTTCCACCAGCGGCTGCATCCGCGCGACGGCGGTGGATGCCGTGCAGCACGGGTTCAGGACCATCGTGGTACGTGAATGCGTGGGTGACCGCCATCCAGCGCCCCATGAAGCGAATCTGTTCGACATCGACAGCAAGTACGGCGATGTCGTCAGCAAACAGGAAGCGATCTCGAAGTTCCAGGGAGCTTGACCGCAGAACCGTGCCACAGAGCATGGTCGCGTAAAAAACTGAGCGTCGCCTCCGTGCGGAGCGTGACGCCCAGTCTTCTGACACTGCCTTTGGAAGCCGCCTTTACCGCGCTCCAGAGTGCTGGAAAAAGCGGCTGTAATAAAAACCATAAGTCACCGCCAGGAGACAACCAATGCCCATTGCGAATGCAACATCAGCGACCTCGGTCGCCGACCCGACCCAAGCGCTTTACCACAAGATCACCTGGAAACTGATCCCGTTCCTGTGTTTCTGCTACCTGGCCGCGTACCTCGACCGGATCAATATCGGCTTCGCCAAACTGCAGATGCTCGACCAGCTGCACTTCAGCGAAACCGCCTTCGGCCTCGGTGCCGGGCTGTTCTTCGTCGGTTATATCCTCTTCGAAGTACCGAGCAACCTGGTACTGGAAAAGGTCGGGGCGAAAATCTGGATAGCACGGATCATGATCACCTGGGGCCTGCTCTCGGCCTGCACCATGCTCGTAACCTCCACCACCCAGTTCTACATCCTGCGTTTCCTCCTCGGCGCCGCCGAAGCCGGCTTCCTGCCGGGCGTGCTGTTCTACCTGACCACCTGGTTCCCGACCCATCGACGCGGGCGGATCATCGCCCTGTTCATGATCGGCCTGCCGCTCTCCAGCGTTATCGGCGGACCGCTGTCGGGCTGGGTCATGGGCCACTTCGACCAGGTCAACGGGCTGCGCGGCTGGCAATGGCTGTTCCTGATCGAAGCCGTGCCCAGCGTGTTGCTCGGCATCCTGACCTTCTGGGCATTGCCGAATCATTTCCGCCAGGCCAAATGGCTCAATGAAGAAGAAAAAGCCGTCCTCGAAAGCGAACTGAAAAACGACGAGGCCAGCAGCCCCGACAGCAAGCAGCACTTTCGCGACGGTTTCTTCAACCTCAAGGTCTGGATGCTCGGCGGTATCGACTTCTCGATCCTGCTCAGCGCCTACGCCATGGGCTTCTGGATGCCGACTTTCATCCGCAACGCGGGGATCACCGACACCTTCCATATCGGTGTACTGACCGCCCTGCCAAGTGTCGCCGCCCTGCTCGGCATGCTGCTGATCGGCGCCAGTTCCGACAAGCATCGCGAACGCCGCTGGCACATCATCGTGCCGTTTTTCGTCGGTGCCGTCGCCATGGCCACCAGCACCTTCTTCACCCATAACGTGGTGGCGACGGTGGCCCTGTTCGCCATTGCCTCGGCGGCGATCATCGGCGCGGTGCCGGTGTTCTTCAGCCTGCCGGCGACCTTCCTCAAGGGCACCGCGGCGGCCACCGGTTTTGCCCTGGCCTGCTCGCTGGCGAATATCGCCGGGCTGGTCAGCAACTCGCTGATGGGCGTGGCCATCGACCTGACCGGCAGCAGCGCCGGAGCCCTCTGGTTCTTCGCCGGCTGCCTGATCCTGAGCAGCTTCCTGGTGATCGCCCTGCCGGCAAAACTGGTCAATCGTTAAGTAACCACTTACCTGCCGGTGGCCTTTCCAGGCGTCGGCAGGCATGCTGGATTACCGCAATACAACAACAACTCATTGGGGCACATCACCATGCAACGCTTTCTCAAGGGCTGCGCGCTGGCGCTGGCTGTCGGCCTGTCCGCCGGCTCGCTGCAAGCGGCTGAAAAAGTCATCATCGACACCGATTTCAATGTTCTCAACGACGACGGCCAGGCCTTTATCATGCTGGCGCAACTGCATGCGCAGAAGAAGATCGACCTGCTGGGCATGACCCTGGTCAGCGGCAATGCCTGGGTCGACCAGGAACAGGTCGACGCGCTCAAGGCGGTGGAACGCATGGGGGTGGAAAAGGAGATTGGCGTCTACTCCGGCGCGGCCTATCCGCTGCTGCATGACTTCGCCACTTATCCACAGGAGCAGGCGATGTTCGGCGCCGGCTGGCCGGGGGCGTTCAAGAACCCGCGGCCGACCTCGGCTTCGCAATTGGTCGCGCCACCCGATGGCCTCGCGACCCACACCAAACTGCGTAGCGAAACCGCCCCGCAGTTCATTATCGACAGCGTGCGCAAATACCCCCATGAAGTGACCTTGCTGGCCATCGGTCCGCTGACCAACCTGGCCCTGGCGATCCGCCAGGCGCCGGATATCGTGCCGCTGATCAAGCGCATCGTGTACATGGGCGGCGCCATCGAGATTCCCGGCAATACCACGCCGGCGGCGGAGTTCAACTGGTGGTTCGACCCGGAGGCGGCGAAGATCGTCCTGCGCTCGCCGATCGAACACGTGATCTTCCCCAACGATGTCTGCGAGAAAGTCACCTTCGATGCCTCGGTCTACAACCGGGTGATCGCGGCCAAGGGCGCGGTGCCGGAGTTGTACAAGAGCGTGTTCGGCCCAGAGTTCGCCAAGAACCCGGGCTATCACAGCTTTACCTGGGACAGCCTGCCGGCGTTGTTCCTGGCCGAACCTGAGATCGTCACCGAGTCCCGTGATATGTGGATCGATGTCGACACCCATTTCGGTCCGGACTACGGCCGCGCGCTGGGCTACAAGAAGAGCCCGCCAGTGGGGACGCAGAAAGCCAAAATCGTGTTCGCGGTGGACCAGAAGAAATTCTGGAACGACTACGTCTCGCTGGTGACCTTGCCGACGCCGGTGAAAAAACCCTGAGGTCAGCGGCGCCAGATAGACCGCTATCGCCAGCAAGCCGGCTCCCATAGAAGAGCAACGGTGAACGCTCCATCGGAGTAGACACAGACCTCTGTGGGAGCTGGCTTGCCAGCGATGACCGCGCAGCGGTCGCCATTCAGAACCGCACGTCAACCGTGTTCAGCACCCGCACAAACGCCCCGTTCAAGGTCGCGTTGTGATGCTCGACAATCGCCCGGGCCGACAACCCGGGTGTTTCCATGCAGGTATGGGCATCCCCCACCAGCACCGCCTCGAAACCCAGATCCCGCACCAGGCGGCTGGTGCTGTCGACGCAATACTGAGTCTTCATCCCGACGATCACCAGGCGCTGCACACCGGCATCATCCAACTGCTCGGCCAGCCCGGTATTGAAGAAACAACTGGGGCGCGTCTTGTCGACCAGACGATCCACCGCGGGATCCACCCGCAACTCCGGCACCAGCTGCCAGGGCGCACTCCCCGCCGCAATCGGCGAGCCTTCAGGGCCGGTATGCCGGACCGCAAAAATCGGCGCACCGGCCTGCCGTGCCGCGCCAATCAGCTGATTGATATTCTCCAGCACCCGCTGCCCTTCCCAGGGCTGGTCGGGACCGTGGAACAGACCGACCTGCATATCGATGATCAACAGGGCCGAACGCTGTGCATTGTCTGCTTGCATGGGGTGTTTCTCCTTCCGTGTGATGCCAGCAAAGGCCCGGAAACCAAAAGGCCCCGTCCATTGCTGGCGGGGCCTGGGTTCGCTGCGTTTACCGACTCACGCACCGACCTCACGCCCGCCATAGGCGGTCGTGGTGGTCTGGGTGAGGTTCAACGGATTCCGGCTCATGGGCTCGATCATGCTACGGTCGGTTCGAACCTGGCAACCCCGTCATCGAAAAAGACAACAGCGCGCAGCCTCAGAAGCGCAACCGCCAGTGCCCGTTACGGCGCAGGTCGACCACGGATAGGGGCTCGATATCGATCGAATTGAAGGAGGTGGGCCCGGCCCCCAGCGCATGCAGCAGTGCCGCGCGGATCACGAAGGGATGGGTCACCACGATAAAATGTCCTTCCTCGCGAAAACCCTCGAGCCAGGTCCCGACCCGGGCACACAGCGCCGCCACCGACTCACCCGCCGGCGGGAGCTGCGTCGGGTCCGAGGTCCAGGCCGCGAGCAATTCGGGCTCGCTCTCGAGCAAGTCCGCCAGTGTGACACCCTGCCATTCGCCGACATCCAGGTCTCCCAGTTCCGGGACGATCTCGACCTCCGCCCCCAGGGCCTCGGCGGTCTGCCAGGCGCGGGTTTCCGGGGCACTGAGGATGCGCACCGGTTTCTTCAAACGCGCCGCCAGCTCGGCCGCCTTGAGCAAGCCCTTGGGCTCCACCGGTTCGTCCAGCGGAAAACGCCCCAGGCGTTGGGCCTCGGTGCGGGCGTGGCAAACAAAGCTCAAACGAATCGACATAAGGGTGTGTTCCGAAAGGCAGTCCGTGTCGTGGCTCAACATACCGGGAAGTCACTCAGCCGGTATTGCAAGTATCGCTCAAGCGAACAAAGGCTCAAATGCGACGTTCGGCTGCAGAGCGAGCTAGTATAGTCAGCTCACTTGATCCCACGAGGAACTGATCGATGCCTGCTGTCGTCCCGCTCAAGAAAACCCTCGGCACCTTGCTCTTGCTGGCCGGCCTGGCCGGTGCAAACACCGCCTTCGCCCATGCCCACCTGAAAAGCGAAACCCCGGCCAAGGACGCCACCGTCAGCGCCCCGGCCGAATTGCGCCTGGTGTTCAGCGAAGGGGTTGAAGCCAAGTTCACCAAAGTCGAACTCAGCAGCGCCGATAAAGCGGTCACGCTGAAAAGCATCGCCACCGATCCCGCCGACAAGAAAACCCTGATCGTTACCCCGGCGGCCCCCCTCCCGCCTGGCGAGTACAAGGTCGTGTGGCACGCCGTGTCGGTCGACACCCACAAGAGCGAAGGCAACTATAGCTTCACGGTGGGCAACTGAGTCTATGCAAAACGCCATGGTCCTGTGCCGCTTCCTGCATTTCGCCGTGGTGTTGTCATTGTTCGGGGCCTGCCTGTTCAGGCCCTGGCTGATCGGCAGCGCGGCCAGCCCGGCACTCGACCCGGGCTTGCTCAGGATCAAGCGCTGGCTGGCGCTGCTGGCGTTACTCAGCGCCGGCGGCTGGTTGCTGCTGACCACTGCCACTATGACCGGCGACTGGGCCGACGCCCTGAATCCCGCCACCCTCCAACTGGTCCTGGGCAAGACCTTTTTCGGTCAGGTCTGGAGCTGGCACCTGGGCTTGTGCCTGTTGCTGGTGCTCAGCCTGCTGGCCAACGCCCGCCCGGCCATCAACCTGCTGCTCGGTTTCCTGCTGCTGGCGACCCTCGCCCCGGTCGGCCACGGCGCCATGCTCGACGGCCTCGACGGTCGCTTGCTGATGCTCAACCAGTTCATCCACCTGAGCGGGGTCGGTGCCTGGGTCGGCGGTTTGATGTTGCTCGCCCTGATGCTGAGCAAGCCGGCGGAACATGACATCAAGCAGGTCCTGCGACGGTTCGGCGACCTCGGTTACCTGCTGGTCGCCGTGATTATCGTCACCGGCCTGATCAATGTGCGGGTACTCACCGGAGCCCTCTGGCCGACACCACTGTTCAGCGGCTTCGCCCTGATCCTGCTGATCAAGGTGCTGATGGTCGCGCTGATGCTCGGGCTGGCCCTGTTCAACCGGGTGATGGGCCCTGGCGGGCGTTTCAGCGTCTTGCGCACCAGTGTGACGGTCGAATGGCTGCTCGGCCTCGGGGCGATTCTCGCGGTATCGCTGCTGGGCACTTTGCCGCCGATGCTGATGGACTGAGCCCCCCCGGGCTGGCTGGCGAACAGCGTAAACCCGTCCGGACTTTCATACTCCCGTTCGCAAAAAAACCTGGCTCATCTAATCATCTATATGAATCCATCAGGTATATTCCTTCCAACCGCGTAACAAAATAATACAAGAAGGGGTTCCCGTTGGATCTTTCACATGCCGCGTGGCTTGCCCACGACACCCGCCTGATCGTCTGCTGCCTGCTGGCCATCGCCACCATCATCGTGCTGATCAGCCTGACCAAACTGCCACCCTTCCTGTCCATCCTGATCGGCACCTTCGTCGCCGGGATCGGCGCCTCGCTGCCCCCTGAAGAAGTGGCCAAGGCGTTCAGCAAGGGCGCCGGTAGCCTGCTCGGCGAAGCCGGGATCATCATTTCCCTGGGCGCCATGCTCGGCGCGCTGATGGCCGAGTCCGGGGCCGCCGACCGCATTGCCTCGACCCTCCTGCGCCATGCGCGGGGCAAGGCCCTGCCCTGGGTCATGGCAATGGTCGCGATGATCATCGGCCTGCCGCTGTTCTTCGAAGTCGGCCTGGTGCTGATGGTGCCGATCATCTTCGTGATCGCCCGCCAGTCCGGCCAGCCGCTGCTCAAGGTGGCGATCCCGGCCCTGGCCGGCATGACCACCCTGCATGCGCTGATGCCGCCCCATCCGGGCCCGTTGATCGCGGTCAGCGCCTTGCACGCCGACCTCGGCATGACCATGTTGCTGGGCTTTTGCATCGCGGTGCCGGCGGTGATCCTCGCCGGCCCGCTCTATGGTATCTGGTTGTCCAAGCGCCTGGATGTGAAGGAGCCGGCGGAAATCGGCGCCTTGTTCACCGCCAAGGTCGAGACCCGGCGCAAGCCGAGCTTCGCCATTTCACTGTTGATCATCCTGCTGCCGGTACTGCTGATGCTCGGCAGCACCCTGGCCAAGGTCGCCATGGCGCCGCAAAGCAACCTCGCCATCACCCTGAAGTTCCTCGGCGAACCCTTGATCGCCCTGGGCATCGCGGTGATCGCGGCGGTGATCTGCCTGGGCTGGTCCATCGGCATGGCCCGCGACCAGGTCGGCAGCGTGCTGCGCAAAAGCCTCGGGCCGATTGCCATGCTGCTGCTGACCATCGGCGCCGGCGGCGGCCTGAAACAGACCCTGCTGGAAGCCGGCATCAGCGACACCATCAGCAAGGTCGCCACCGGCGCCAACCTGTCCTACGTCCTGCTGGCCTGGCTGATTGCCGTGGCCTTGCGCCAGGCCACCGGTTCGGCGACCGTGGCGACCACCACCACGGCGGGTATTCTCGCGCCGCTGATGGTCGGCCTGGCAACCACCCAGGCCTCGCTGGTGGCCCTGGCCATCGGTGCCGGTTCGGTGTTCTTCTGCCACGTCAACGACGCCGGCTTCTGGATGGTGCGCGAGTACTTCGGCTTGCAGCTCAAGCAGACAATCTGGGTCTGGTCGGTGTTGCAGACCATCGTTTCAGTGGTCGGGCTGATTGGCACGCTGCTGTTGTGGCAGTGGTTTAAATAAACTGCCGTAATCCATTTGGTAAGCCTGAACAGGATCCCTTGTAGGAGCAGGGCTTGTCGGATCGCCGCACCGCCGCGAAAGGGCCCTCAAGGCCGCCAAAAGCTTCGCGGGCAAGCCCTGCTCCTACAGGTTTCGCGGCGCATTCAAATTCGCGGTGTTTCAGGATCCCCGCTCAGTCCTGCGAATAGGCAAAGTTCTTCAACACGTCACCATCCATCCGGTAGCGCACCCATTCATTCTGGGGTTGCGCACCAATGGATTCATAGAAGCGAATCGCCGACTCGTTCCAGTCCAGCACACTCCACTCCAGGCGCCCGCAATCATTGGCGCAGGCGATCTGCGCCAAGTGCCGCAAGAGCTTCTTACCGGCGCCGGCACCGCGTTGTTGCGGTGAAACGTAGAGGTCTTCCAGGTACAGGCCATTACGCCCGAGCCAGGTGGAGTAGCTGAAGAAAAACACCGCAAAACCGACCGGCTCGCCATCACGCAGGCAGATCAGGCCATGGGCCGTGGCACCTTCGCCAAACAGGCTGCGCTCGATGTCGACGACGCTGGCGATCACTTCATGGCGGGCCCGTTCGTACTCGGCCAGTTCAGTGATAAAGGCCAGGATCTGCGGCGCATCGCTGGGCCGGGCTTCGCGTATTTCAAGGGACATGGGCGCTTCCAGAGTCGGTGAAGTCGCCCATGCTATGCGGATTGTGCGACGGTTTGAATCACTATTGCTCGAGGCCCGGTTGTGCCAGGTACAGCACTTCATACGCCTTACCCGCGCGATGGCGGTCAGGCTCGGACGACGACAGGATGATCCGGATCAACTGCCAGGCCGCCGTATCCAGCGCGAGGAACACCGCCACCGTGTCGTCCTGACGAACGATGGCCTGGTTACGCTCCACCTCCTCGGCCAGCAACCGCACTCGATCCGCTTGCCCATCGAACGGCAAGGTTTCGCGATACAGCGCCCGGGCCTGCGGCGCACTGCCCAGCTGCAGATCCAGCGGCAACCAGGCCTCGATATCCGGACGACCGAATGAGTCGATCACCCGCTGGAAACGCTCGTCCATCAGAAAGCCCGCAGCGGCGCTCGGATCGGCCCAGAGGTACACCGACGAATACAGATTGGCCTGGGCCCCGAAGACCCCGCGCTCCTCGGCGATAAAAGCCTTGAAGACCAGCCCCTGGGTATCGTCCCAGAGCGGCCCCAACTCGCTGGCCCGGCGGCGGATCAAGCCCATGTCATAGTTGGCGGGCAAGCGGTGTGAATACTGTTTGGCAAACATGACGACACTCCTGTGGGAAAAGGTTATCGAGAACCTGGAGCCAGCTTGCGCAAGATCGATAATTACAACAAGATATCTATAAATATATGTATGATAAGAGATAGATATGACTGAAGCCGTCAAGCCTCTCGATATCGACACTGTCCAGGCCTTTGTGCTGATTGCCGATTTCGCCAGTTTCACCCGCGCGGCCCAGGCGCTGGACACCTCCCAGGCGGCCATCAGCCTGAAGCTCAAGCGCCTGGAAGAACGTCTCGGCTACCGCTTGCTGGAGCGCACACCCCGCCATGTGCGGCTGTCGCCTTCGGGTGAACAATTTATCCACGCCGCCCGCGCGTTGCTCCAGGCCCACGAACGGGCGCTGGGGGATATGAGCGCCACACCCAATCGTCGCCTGATCATCGGCATCAGCGACCATGTCGCGGGACCGGACCTGCCGACCCTGCTGAGTCGCCTGGCGCACTACGATCCCCTGCTGATCATCGAGGTGCGGATCGCCTCGTCCCGGGACCTCGGCGCGGCCTTCGATCGTGGCGAGCTGGACGCCGCCATCGTGCGCAGCGAAGGCGACCGTCACGACGGCGAGGTGCTGGTGGTGGAGCGCTTCGGCTGGTTCGCCGCACCCACCTGGCAACACACCCCCGGCAGCGTCCTGCGCCTGGCGACCATGGCCGCGCCCTGTGGCGTGCGGCATCTGGCGGTGCGGGTGCTGGATGATGCGGGCATCCCCTGGACCGAAGTGTTTATCGGCGGCGGCGTGATGGCGGTGGGCGCGGCGGTCAGTGCCGGGCTCGGCGTGGCGGCGCTGGCCAAGCGGGTGGCACCGGCCGGCGCGATCGAAGTCGGTGAGCAACTCGGACTGCCGGCGCTGCCGATCACCGAAATCATCCTGCATGCGCGTCCCACGGACTCTCGTTCTCAGGAAACCTTGCGAGCGCTGAGTGCTGCATTTCGTGGGGTACTGGAGCGCTAGTCGATCATGACTTCCAGGCGGCGTAACGACCTGGACAATTATGGAAACAAATCGGCCGGGCTCCCTTTGGGGGCCCGGCCGAATTCGTTAAGCGACAACCTGAACTAGATCAGCAGGAACAACGCCAGCAAGCCACCGAAGATCGCCCACTTCTCCAGGTAGTAGCGGGTGCGGTTGGTTTTCTTCAAGGCCTTGCCCCGCAGGCGAATGCCGTAGATCTTGGTGAAGAACTTGTTGATCCCACCGGTCTTGTCGTTCGCATCATTCGGCGAAGCGGCGGCGGACATCACATTACGACTGAACCAGCGGTTGAACGCCGTCGCCCAGCGATATTTCAACGGGCGCTCGACATCGCAGAACAGGATCACACGGTTCTGGTCGGTCTTGTTTTCGGCGTAGTGGATAAAGGTCTCGTCGAACATCACCGGCTCGCCATCGCGCCAATGGTAGTCCTGGCCATCGACGTTGATGTAGCAGCCCGGATCGTTCGGCGTTTCCAGGCCCAGGTGGTAGCGCAAGGAACCGGCGTAGGGGTCGCGGTGGCGAACCAGGCGCGAACCCGGCGGCAACTCGGCGAACATCGCCGCCTTGATGCTGCCGATGCTGTTGAGCAGCTCCGTGGTGCGCGGGCACAGCTCGACGGCGGAAGGATGGTTGTCGCCATACCACTTGAGGTAGAAACGCTTCCAGCCAGTCTTGAAGAAGGAGTTGAAGCCCACGTCGTTGGGCGTCTCGGATTTCTTGATCTCACCGGCGCGCAACAGGGCCAGGGCCTCGGTGCGGATTTCCTGCCAGTTGTCCTGCAACGGCTTGAGCTCGGGGAAGCCGGCCGGGTCCAGGTACGGGCGGCTCGGCACCTTGGAGAACAGGTAGAGGAAGCAGTTGACCGGGGCGAGGAAAGTCGAGTGGTCACTCAATTGCCGGCCCAGCTTGTGCCGGACCTTGCCGCGCAGGTGTACGTACGCGATGGACAAGACGTAAACAGCGATAATGATGAGTTTCACGGGCGTCGTCACAGAAGTCGAAAGGACACGCTACCTTTCATGCATCTGGTGGCCCGGTGCACACGGCCGGGGTCCAGAGGTCGCAAAGGTAGCCAACGCACTAGGGTAGAACAGCTGGCGTATGGGTTTCCAGTGTTTCGTCTTCCGGGCGAAAGCAAAACCACTATCTGTTACAGGATTTTCTTACAGCTTCACTGGTGCACTCCATCCCTGTAGGAGCCGGCTTGCCGGCGATGGCGATCCACGGAGCGCCACCAAAATCCCGCCTGCCGGCGGATCGCGAGCAAGCTTGCTCCTACAGGAGCCGGATTCAGCCGTTCGCCAGCATGGCATCCACTTCTTGCTTCCCGGGCGAGGTGGCCGGCCCCCAGCGTGTAACCGCCAGGGCCGCCGCCGCATTGGCGCGGCGAGCCGCCTCGACGGCATCCAACCCCGCCGCCAGCCCGGCGAGGAACACACCGGTATGTGCATCGCCCGCGCCGTTGCTGTCCACCGCCTGTACCTTGAAACCAGGCACATGCCGGTGCTCCCCGACCCGACTGACCCAACAACCGTTCGGGCCATCGCGAACCACCAGCAGCGCACCCTCGGCCAAACGCCCGGTCAGATTGTCGAGGGAACCGGCAATATCCGCCGCGCCGGTAAAACGCAGGGATTCGACACTGTTACTGGTCCAGATATCGATACGCGGCAACAAGGCCGCCATGGGGGCTGCATCCGGCGAGTTGACCAACGGACCCGGATCGAACACCACCGTCACCGCCTTCGGCAAGGACAACACCCATTCCAGCAGCGCCGGTGCCTTGTCCGGATATTGCAGGCTGTAGCCACTGACATAGACGTAATCGTCGGTTTGCACCGAGACCCGCGCCAGCTCTTCAGCCGAGACACCGCCTTCGGCTCCGATATAGGAAATAAAGGTGCGCTCGGCGCTGGCCTCGGTCAGCGACACGCAAAGCCCGGTGTCCTTCGCACCATCGCGCTCGAGGGCGATCTCGACCCCCTCCGCCGCCATCGCCTGGCGGGCGATGTCGCCGAAGCGCCCGTTACCGTGGCGCCCGAGGTAGATCACCGGCAGGCCATTGCGCCGGGCCGCGGCCATGACGTTAAAACCCGCACCGGCTTCAAAGCTGGCGGCATTCGCCAGCACGTCGCCGCCGGTCGCCGGCAGCTGGTCGAGGGACATGACCAGGTCAACCATGACCTGGCCGGTATGCATCAGTCTAGCCATTGGCATTCTCTACAAAGGCCGCACGACGATCCGCCGCGCCGCCGAGCACGGCGTAAATACCGCCGGCAACCAGGAAGGTGACGATCCAGCCCAGGCCGTTGTGGCCCAGCCAGGAATCGGAGAGGAAACCACGGAACCAAGTGGTCTCGGCGGTGGTGCCGATGGTGGTGAAGCTGAAGCCCAGGACAATCGCCACGGCCCAGGCACCGAAGGCGCGCCATTCGATGCCGCCGCTATACCAGTAGGCGCTGGTCGGACTGACGTCCAGCAGGTCCTTGGGGCTGTAGTACTGGCGATGCACCAGGTCGACCACGAAGATCCCGACCCAGGCGGTGATCGGCACCGCCAGCAGCGAGATGAAGGTGATGAACGGGCCGTAGAAGCTGTCGGCGATCAACATGAAGTAGATGGAGCCGACAAAGATCGCGACGATATCGACGATCACCGCATGCACGCGCTTGACCTTCAGGCCCAGGGTCAAGGTGGTCAGGCCCGCCGAGTACACCGACAGGTTATTCGACAACAATAGCCCGCCGAACGCGGTGATCAGGTACGGCACGGCCATCCAGGTCGGCAGCATGTCGCGGATCGCGATGATCGGGTCAGTCGCCTGGGCCAGATCGTGGTTGCCCACCGACAGCAGGCCGCCGAGGGTGATCAGCAGCACCAGCGGGATACCCGCGCCGAAGGCCGCCGAGGCCACCAGACGGACCGCCTTGACGCTCTTGTGCTGGTAGCGCGACATGTCGGCGCCGGCGTTGGCCCAACCGATCCCGGTACCGGCCGCCATGGTGCCGATGCCGATGATCATCGCGCTCATCGGCGCCGGGGTGGCGTTGAACACCGCGCTCCAGTCGATGGTCGCGCAGAGGAAACCGCCCACCAGGATATTCAGGCCGCCGAAGACATAGGTCGCCCACTTCTGGATCACCAGCAAGGTGGCATGCCCCAGGCCCGAGACCGACAGGGTCAACAACACGAAGATGGCGATAAACAGCAGCGTCAGCACTGGCGCGCTCTTGGCCTCTACGGGTGAGTGGAACAGGATCGAACACAAGGACAGCAGCACGAACGCCGCGGTGGTGGTGTTGACCGTTTCCCAGCCCAGGCGCGACATCAGCGAAACGATGGTCGGGCCGATATTGCCGCGCACGCCGAAAATCGCTCGCGACAGGGTCAGGCTCGGCGCATGGCCACGCCGACCGGCGATGGAGATGATCCCCACCACGGCGAAGGAACCCGCCGCGCCGAGGATCGCGACGATGATCGCCTGCCAGATCGCCAGCCCGCGAAAGGCCACCAGGGTTGCCCCCAGTGGCAGGCCGAGAATACTGATGTTGGCTGCGAACCAGACCCAGAACAGTTGCAACGGATGGCCGTTGCACTCGGCTTCCGGGACCGGTTCTATACCGCGGGTTTCCAACTGGCCGGCACTTTGTCCGGCTTTTGATGAGGTCATGGTGTTCAGCTCCTGATGCCAATTGTTGTGGTTGTTGGGCAGTGCGGAAGGTGTAGAAACCCCTGGGCCATTTCCGGGCCCCCTTCGTCTGCAGTCCATTGCGTGTTGTTGTGTGTCAGGCGTTGCGCAGGGCGATCAGCCCCTGGACCAGCGGTACCAGTTCCAGCGCATTGACTTCGATGATTTGCGCGACCATCTCGGCGGGCCAGCAGTCCAGGCCGTCACAGGCCCCGAGCATGGCGCCGAGGATGCCGGCGATGGTGTCGGTGTCGCCGCCGATGCTGGCGGCCAGGCACAGGGCGTCGAAGGCGTTGAGCTTGCCGAGCGCGACCCGCTGGGCCAGCGCGAAGGCCACCACCACCGACTCTTGGGAAGCGACCGAGGTACCGACCACGTCATACAGCAGGTCGGCCAGTTCGGCGTCCGGGCAATCGCGGACGAGCTCACGGGCCCAGCGAATCCGCGGCCCCAGGCGCCCGCCGGCAACCCAGTGGCCATGTTGTTCGGCACTAAAGGCCATTTCGGTGCCGATATCCAGCGCGTGCGCCAGGCTCTGGCGGTTGATCCCGCAGGAAATCACCGCGGCGACGGCGGCGGCGCTGGAGATTCCCAGGCTGGTGTTATGGGTGACCTGGCAGGCCTGGATCACCGCCTCGAGAAAGCGCTGGGGCTGGTCGACATCGGCGGCGATGCCCACCGGCGTAATGCGCATGGCCGCGCCGTTGGTGGTGCCGTAGCGCCCGGCTTCCTCGGGGCTGTGGCCGGCCAGGATCATTTCAATGGCGCGCTTGGTCGATGGACCGAGCAGATCCTGCGAGCCCTTGGCCTGCATCACCGCTTCCCAGGCGATCAACCGTTCGGCCAGCAGCGCCGGCTCGATATGGCCGTTACCGTCGATCAGCAACTGCCCGACCAGGATCGCCTGTTCGGTGTCGTCGGTGATGGAGCCGGCGGGCATGTTCGGCGCGATCGGCTGGTCGGGACCGGCGTCGACCAGCGTGGTGATGCTGCCGAAGCGAGCCCGGATCTGGGCGCGACTCAGGGATTGGGTCGGCATGCCCAGGGCGTCGCCCAGGGCGAGGCCGTAGAAGGCACCGAGGGCTCGATGAATCGGGGTCATGTCGGGTTTCCAAACGCCAGGTGCAGGCGGAAATGCAAAGGATCGAGCAGACTTTCGACCTGCTCCATAAAACGTCCCCGCTTGTCGTAGGTGGTTCGCAAGGCCTTGAGAAACACCGTGCCCAGCGGACGCCCGAGCAGTTCGGCATCTTCCGCGCAGAGGGGTTCGGCACCGATCCACTGATCGCCGCGATCACCGACATAGCCGTAGGCCGCCAGGGTAATGGTCAGGGAGTTGTCGATCAGGCCGACGTTGGGCAGGCCTTCCAGGCCGCCGCTGGCCGGTATCAGCGAGTGTTCGAGGGAAACCGCGGTGCCTTCGGTATTGCGCCGGCGCCGGTCGAGGGCGATGAACTGCTCGGTGCCATAGCGACTGAACAGGTCCGGCCGCGTCACCGCTTCCAGGCGCAACACCTCGGTGTTGATCAGCGCCCCGCTGTCCGCCAGGGCCTGGGCCCAGCCGGCGCGCTGGTCGAGGGGAATGCCATCGTAGGTGACGATGGAGCCCACGCCGCTCTGGGTCGCAATGTAGTTGCGCCGCTTGAGCTCGGCCAGGGCCTCGCGCAGCGTGCCACGGCTCACCGAGAATTCTTCGGCCAACTGATGTTCACCCGGCAACAGCAAGCCGTCTCCAAGAAGACCGCTTTCGATGCGCCGGATAAGCTCATCGACCACCCTTTTTTTCTTATCAAATCGGACATGTCTAATCATGTACAAATTGATAACCGAAAGAGGCTCAGGGGTGCAAGGGATTTATTTTACAAAGAGATGAATGGTGGTGTTTTTCAGGGCGCTATCGCCGGCAAGCCGGCTTGCTGGCGATCCGCCGACAGGCGGAGACAATTCAGGGCTCCAGGCCAATGGGGAAAAACACGCCCCCGCTCCAGACCCCCAGCCAGGATTGGCCGTCGATCTCACGGCTGACCGCCAGTTCCACCAGTTGGTAGAACACATTGCGATGAATCAGCGCTTCAAGATTACTGCGCACATGCACGTAGGGCGCCGGTTCCTGGCTGATCGGATCGATCACCACCCGGATCGGATGCTCGGTACCGGCCGTCACCTGTTCATCGACGTAAGTGGTAAACCGCAGTTGCTGTGCCTCGCCCTGCCCTTCGACCTCCAGGGTCACCGCGACAAAGGGCGCATCGTCGACTTTGATCCCGACCTTTTCCACCGGCGTGATCAGGAAATAATCATCGCCGTCGCGGCGCATGATGGTGGAGAACAACTTGACCATCGGCTTGCGGCCAATCGGCGTGCCCTGGTAATACCAGGTGCCGTCACGGGCGATACGCATGTCGATATCGCCGCAGAACGCTGGATTCCACAAGTGGACCGGCGGCAGGCCTTTTTCCGTCTTGGGGATTTGCGCCAACAGGTCGTTGGCCTTGCCCGACTCACTCATACTCAATCCGACATCCACTGTTCACCGACGCCTAACAGACTACGCGCATATTCGGCCAAGGGGGCGGCGATCAGGTCTTCGGGCTTGTTGTTGTGGAACGTCAGCAAGCCGCCACGGCTTTTGATCCGTGCCGTATCGATCAGGTACTGGGTGCCGGTCTCGATCAGCATGATCTGGATCACCCCGCTGTCCACGCCCAGGCGGTCGACGGATTCCTGGTCGGCCCATTCGTCGTAGTTGCCGATGCGGTCGTCAGCCTTGGCGAAGCGCGTGTACAACAGGTAGTGCGCGCCGGCGGAGCGGGCCTCGGCCATGGCCTGGTCGAGCCCCAGGGGCGCACGGGCGCGGCGCACCATGGGGAAATATTCGACGAAGCCGTTGAAGGCTTCCTCGGCCACCACGTTGGGACGCGGGTAAGCACTGCCGGGTGGCGTGAAAGCGCCCTGGGCAATGTAGATAAAGGAGTCCGGCTGGATGCGGAACGAGCGGATCCGGCGCGTATCACTATGGTCGAGCAGTCCCACATCGCTCGCCTGATAACGGACACCTTCCCCCAGATCACTGACTTTCATGCAGCCGCCCAGCGCTAAAAACGCCAGCAGCACAACCAGGCTACGCATCCTATCCTCCAGAGGCCGGTGACGGAAAACCGGCGAATAGTCGCGTGGATGCAGCTTCCGCGCCAGATCAGCCGCCGATGATTTTCATCACCGTCGCGCCGCCCGAAAAAGCCACTTCCTGTTTGTCACCCAAGGCCTTGACCAGCAGCCGCTGCAACGCCGGCAACGCCTCGTGGCGCGGCTTGTCGAGCAGGTCGCCGACATAATGCCGGTTGCTCGACGACAGGCAGCCATGCAGCCAGCCGGTGGACGACAACCGCAAGCGCGAACAAGTCCGACAGAACGGCACGCTTTCGTTGGCGATCACCCCAAAGTGACCACGCCCCGGAATCGCATAACGCACGGCGGTGGCATCCACCGGGGCATCGGCCTGCAGGTATTCATAGCGCTCGCCAATCAGCCCGAGCAACTGCTTGAGACTGACGAACTGCTGGAGAAAGGCATTTCCATCGCTGGCCAGGTGGCCCATGCGCATCAGTTCGATAAAGCGCAGCTCATAGCCGCGCTCAAGACAGTAATCCAGCAGCGGCATCACCTGGTCCAGGTTCTGCCCGCGCAACGGCACCATATTGACCTTGATCTTCAGTCCCGCCGCCCGCGCCTGCTCCATACCGTCGAGTACGCTGGCCAGGTCGCCACCACGGGCGATAGTACGAAAAGCACTGGCATCCAGGGTATCGAGGGAAACGTTGATCCGTTTGATCCCGGCCTCCACCAGCAGCGGCAATTTGCGCGCAAGCAACTGGCCATTGGTGGTCAGGCTGATATCGTCCAGGCCCATCTGGCCGACCGCGCCCATAAAGGCTTCCAGCTTCGGGCTGACCAGCGGCTCGCCGCCGGTAATGCGCAAGCGCTCGATCCCCGCCGCCTCGATCAGGTAGGCCACGCCCCGTGCCATGGCCTGCGCCGACAGTTCGTCCTGGGCAGCCACCAGCCGCTTGCCATTGGGCACGCAGTAGGTACAGGCATAATTGCAGGCGGATGTCAGGCTGATGCGCAGATTGCGAAAACGCCTGCCTTGACGGTCAACGATCATGGGACACTCCGGCGATGGACTGTGGAACGCGCAAAACTTGACTTAAAAATCAAGTTTTGACAAGCCCTATCCCTGAGTATAAGCCCGGGGCATTGCGCCATATAGGGGAACGTGGCGCAATCACCAAGCCGAATATCTTAGCTGACGGGCGTTTCAGGGTCGCGCTTGCGCTTGTTGCCCATGCGCACGCCGATATCCATCAGGAACTGGAAGAAACCTTCCTGGTCTTCCAGCACATTGCTCCAGAACGGCGAGTGGTACAGCGCGACAGCGCCATGTACCAGGGCCCAGGCGGCGCAGTAGTGGAAGTACGGCGGCACGTCCTCGAGCTTGCCTTCGCTGATACGGCCCTTGATCAGCAAGGTCAGGCGTTCGAAGTTGGACGCGCGGATCTTGTGCAGCTCCTCGACCATCTCCGGCACCTGGTGGCCCTTGACCACTTTTTCTTCCAGGCGGTCGAACAGGCGATAGCGCTGGGGATCACGCATGCGGAATTCGAAGTAGGCCCGGGACAGGGCTTCCTTGTCCTTGTCGACATCCGCCGAGTGCAGCAGCTCGTTCAAATCACGCTCGTAGTCGAGCATCAGGCGCAGGTAGATCTCCGCCTTGGATTTGAAATGCTTGTAGATGGTGCCTTTGCCGATACCGACGGCATCCGCGATCATCTCGACGGTGACACTGTCTTCACCTTGTTCGAGGAACAGCTTTAGCGCGGTATCGAGAATTTCCTGCTCGCGGCGACGAAACTCACGGACCTTACGGGGTTCTTTATGCATAAGAAAAGGTCTGTAGGGGCAAAATCGAAGCCAAGTATTATGCCTGACTCGCGCCAAATTGCACGAATCATCCGAGGCTTTTAGTTTTCACTGTCGACGAATCAGGCCGCCCTGGTCAGAAAATCTTCGCGGTGGTCACGGATCGTCGCCGCCGCCGGCCGCCGAAAAGCGTCCTGGCACGATGAGAACTCAACAGAAGCGCCTGTATTCCAAATCTGTTTAAAAAATGAGCAATGCTGACTGGACGTCGGGCGATCCTGACCAATACTTGAACTGTCGGCGCGACATCTCCCCCAAGTGACGCGCTGATAAAGGTGCCGAAGGACCGCGTACCTTTGTTTTACTCCTAATGGTCTTAACCCGGATTCACCCCCCAGAACCCGGGTTTTTTTTGCCCGCGATTTAGCCTCTCGGCTCAGGCGCGCACATGGGCCAGGGGAAACAGGCGCTTGAAGTTCTGGGTGGTCTGCTCGGCGAACTGCTCGTAGGGCACCCCGCGCAGCATCGCCAGGTAATCGGCGACATCGCGCACATACTGCGGCAGGTTCGGCTTGCCGCGATGGGGAATCGGCGCCAGGTACGGTGAGTCGGTTTCCACCAGCAGGCGGTCGGCCGGCACTTGTCGCGCGACGTCGCGCAAGGCGTCGGCATTGCGGAAGGTGACGATGCCCGAGAGGGAAATATAGAAGCCCAGGTCCAGAGCGGCCTTGGCCATCTCCCAGTCCTCGGTGAAGCAATGCAGCACGCCGGCCTGGGGCAGTTGCGCCTCGCGCAGCAACGCCAGGGTATCGGCGCGCGCGCCACGGGTGTGGACGATCACCGGCTTGCCGGTCTGCGCGGCTGCTTGCAGGTGCAAGCGGAAGGACGCCTGCTGCAGTTCGGCCGCTTCAGGCTCGTAATGGTAGTCCAGGCCGGTTTCGCCAATGGCCACGACCTTGGGATGCTCAAGCTCGCGCAGCAACCAGTCGAGCGCCGGCGCGGCGTCGGCCTTGACGTCCAGCGGGTGCACGCCGACCGAACAATCGACATCGGCGTAACGCTCGGCCAGGGCCTTCACATCAGCCGCATTGTCGACACTCACGCCGATACACAGGAAGTGCCCGACTCCGCGCTGACGCGCTGCGTCGAGCGCCGCATCGAGGGAGCCGGCATGTTCGGCGAGATCAAGACGGTCGAGGTGGCAATGGGAATCTACAAGCATAAAAAGGCGACAACTACATCGTATGGGTGGGACGGTCGGACTTCAGGGCGCCGGCCAGGTGGGTTTCGATCTTGCTGCGAGCGGTGTTGTCGCCGTCGTTGAATTGCACGCCGACGCCCGCCGCGCGGTTGCCCTGGGCACCCTTGGGGGTGATCCAGGCGACCTTGCCGGCGACCGGGATCTTTTCCGGCTCGTCCATCAGGTTGAGCAACATGAACACCTCGTCGCCCAGCTTGTAGCTCTTGCTGGTGGGGATGAACAGCCCACCGTTCTTGATAAAAGGCATATAGGCCGCGTACAGCACGGACTTGTCCTTGATGGTCAGGGACAGGATGCCGTTGCGCGGGCCGGGACCAATGGGTTCGTTCATACTCGCTCCGGTCATGCAGATAGCCGATTCTAGGCCCATCGCCTCAGTGTTGGGTAGGTAAAGCTGCCCATTGCACCAATAGCGCTTCGAGCAGCAGCACCCGATTGAGGTTGGCCTTGCTCAGGACTTTCTGGCGCTGGGCGAGAATCCAGTCCTGGATCGACAGGACCTTGTCCCGGGCGGTTTTCTGCGCCAGGTATTGCACCACCTTGCGCATGTCGGCCAGGCCCAGGCCGGCTTCGTCCTCGGTCAGTTGATAACGCAAGATCAAACTCGACCAGTCGCAGAACCAGTCGAACAGCAACAACAGGGGAATCGCATTCCACCCTTCGGCCAACTGGGTGGCCGATTGCTGTTGCTTGAGCAATTTCTTCACCCCATCGACCACCAGCGCCCGCTGTTCGCGAACGCCCTGGGCCTGGAGACTGACCGCGGCCAGGGGTGAACCCGCCGCCAGGGTCAACAATTCGACCCGTTCTTCCGCACTGCTGTCCGGCAACGCCGTCGCCAGCCATTGCAGGCTCATGGCCTCGCTCGGCAGCGGGCAGGCCTGTTGCACGCAACGGCTGCGGATGGTCGGCAGCAAGCGGCTGGACTGATGGCTGACCAGCAACAGCACGGTATCGCCGGAGGGCTCTTCAAGGCTCTTGAGCAAGGCGTTGGCGGCGTTGATATTCATCGACTCCACCGGCTCGATCAGCACCACCTTGCGCCCACCCAGTTGCGCGGTCTGGACCACGAAACTGACCAGGTCGCGGACCTGGTCGACCTTGATCGCCTTGTCGGCTTCTTCAGGTTCCAGGATGTAGTTGTCCGGATGGCTGCCGGCGTTCAGCAACAGGCAGGACTTGCAGTGCCCACAGGCATTGAGATTCGTCGGGCTCTTGCACAGCAGCAGCGCCATCAGCCGTTCGGCCAGGGCGCGCTTGCCGATGCCCGCCGGGCCATGCAGCAGATAGGCATGGGCATGCTGGAGCCGCCCGGCCATTTGCTGCCAGAGGCTGTCCTGCCAGGGATAGGCTTCAGCCACGGTGCCGCTCCAGGATTTCCGGCAGCAGGCGGTCGAGGGATTGTTGCACCTGGGCCAGCGTCTGGGCCGCATCCACCAGCCGGTAGCGCGACGGATCGGCTTCGGCGCGTTTCAGGTAGGTGCTGCGCACGGCGTCGAAAAACACCCGGCCTTCCTGCTCGAAACGATCCAACCGACCCCGGGCACTGGCCCGGGCCAGGCCGACTTCCACCGGCAGGTCGAAGACCAGGGTCAGGTCCGGACGCAGTTCGCCCTGGACAAAATGTTCCAGGGTGGCGATACGCTCATGGGACAGGCCGCGACCACCGCCCTGGTAGGCATAGGTGGCATCGGTAAAACGATCGCACAGCACCACCGCGCCACGGGCCAGGGCCGGACGGATCACCGTGGCCAGGTGCTGGGCCCGCGCGGCGAACACCAGCAGCAGTTCGGTATCGGCACACATGGCTTCATCGCTGGTCGCCAGCAGCAGTTCGCGGATCCGTTCGGCCAGCGGCGTACCACCAGGCTCGCGGGTCAGCAGGACATCGACGCCCTGGGCCCGCAGGCACTCGGCCAGGTAATCGCGGTTGGTACTTTTGCCGGCGCCTTCCGGGCCTTCCAGGGTGATAAACAAGCCAGTCACGGGCAGTCCTTAATCAGGGTCATTGCGAGTCTTTCGCCTCGGCTTCGGTTGACGCGGGTGCCGCGGGTACAGGTTCGACAAGCGGGGCCGACGCGGGTTTCGACTCTGACTCGGGCTCCTCGGGAGCCGGGCTCTGAACCGGGGCCGGCGCGGCCGCTGGAGCCGTCGGCGCAGGTGCAGGTGCAGGTGCAGGTGCATGTGCCGGAGTAGCAGTCGAAACCGTCGGTGCAGGAGCAGCCGCCGGCGCAGGGCTGGAGCGGTAATCGGCCCGGCGCTTGAGCTGGAACTCACGCACCGCGTTGTTATGGGAGTCCAGGTCGTCGGAAAAGACATGGGTGCCATCGCCGCGCGCCACAAAGTACAGGCTGTTGCCCGCTACCGGGTTCAACGCGGCGTGAATCGCCTCGCGTCCGACCATGGCAATCGGCGTCGGCGGCAGGCCGACATTCATGTAGGTATTGTAGGGATTGGCCTCACGCAGGTGGGCACGGGTGAGCTTGCCGGTATAACGTTCGCCCAGGCCGTAGATCACCGTCGGGTCGGTCTGCAACAACATGCCCTGTTGCATTCGCCGCACGAACACCCCGGCGATCTGGCCGCGCTCCTGGGGCACGCCGGTTTCCTTTTCCACCAGCGATGCCATGATCAGGGCCTGATAAGGCTCGGTATAGGGCGCATCGGCGGAGCGTTTCTGCCACTCCTGGGCCAGGACGCTATCAAGACGATCATAGGCCTTCTCCAGCAGTTCGGCGTCGCTCATGCCACGCACGAAGCGGTAGGTGTCCGGAAAGAAACGCCCTTCGGCGAACACATCCTTGTGCCCCAGCCTGGTCATGACTTCGCTGTCACTGAGACCGCTCAGGGTCTGCTGGAGCTTTTCGTTCTTGGCCAGAGCCGCACGCACCTGGCGGAAATTCCAGCCTTCGACCAGAGTCAGGCTGTACTGCACCACTTCGCCGCGCTGCCACAGGGACAACAGCGCACGCACGTCCATGCCCGGCGTGATCCGGTACTCGCCACTGTGCAACGGCACCCCGGCCAGATTGAAACGCCAGTAGAGGCGCAGCCAGAAGGCGTCCTTGAGCAAGCCTTCGGACTCGAGTCGATTGAAAGTGCCCGTCGGTGTCGCACCGGCCGGGACATCCAGCAGCTGTTCCTGCGTCAGGTTGAGGGGCTGCTCCAATGCCGAATGCAGCTTCCAGGCGGAACCGCCCAGCAGCAAACCGGCCAGCACCAGAACGGCTTGCAGCAGCACCAAGAATTTACGTCTCAATTCAAACTTCCAATAGCACGCGGGCAATGCCTTGCAGTTTACGGGTGAGCGGGCCAACCGACCAGCTCAGGTCGGCAAAAGCCCGAACGGGCCAGACACCGTAGACACTGTTACAGAGAAAGACTTCATCAGCTTGCCGGAATTGCTCCAGGCTGATATCGGAAATATCAACAGGGATTGCCAGTGCCTGCGCCTCTTCCAGCAACTGCGCGCGCATCACCCCCGCCACGCCGCAACGACTGAGGTCGGCGGTGCGAAGCACACCCGCCCGCACCAGGAACAGATTACTGAACACGCCTTCGATCACCCGACCGGAGGTGTCGAGCATCAAGCCTTCGGCCTGTTCGCCCCCCTGCCATTCGGCACGGGCCAGGACCTGTTCCAGGCGATTGAGATGCTTGAGCCCGGCCAGCAGGGGCTGCTCGGACAAACGTGTCGTACAGGGGAAAAGGCCAATACCGTGCTGCTGGTAGGCCTCTGGATAAGTCGGCGGCGGGCTGCCTTGCAGGATCCGTCGCGGTTGCGCATCCGCCGACACCGCATAGCCGCGCTGGCTGTCGCCCCGAGTGAGAATCAGCTTGAGCACGCCCTCCCCCAGTGCCGCACCGTAGGCGAGCAACTCGCGGCGAACCAACCCGTGATCCGCCGCGATACCCAGGCGTCGACAACCTTCGGCCAGGCGTTGCAGGTGCCGCTCGAGCAGCAGCGGCTTGCCGGCTTTCACGGCGATGGTCTCGAACAGACCATCGCCGTAGGCCAGGCCGCGGTCCTTGAGGGACAACGCATCGGCCGGCCGGCCGTCGACCCAGCTGTCCATCACTCGGCGAACCGGCGGAACACCAGGGAGCCGTTGGTACCGCCAAAGCCGAAGGAGTTGGACAGCACCACATCGATGGGCATGCGCCGGGCTTCGTGGGGCACGAAATCCAGGTCGCAGCCTTCATCAGGCTCATCGAGGTTGATGGTCGGCGGTGCAACCTGGTCGGCGATGGCCAGCACGCTGAAAATCGCCTCGATGGCACCGGCGGCGCCCAACAGGTGGCCCGTCATCGACTTGGTCGAACTGATCGCCAGCTTGTAGGCCTGCTCACCGAACACCCGCTTGATCGCCTCGGCTTCGGCCAGGTCGCCGGCCGGGGTCGAAGTACCATGGGCGTTGATGTACTGCACCTGATCCAGGTTCAGCTTGGCATCGCGCATGGCATTGGCGATGCAGCGGGCCGCACCGGCACCGTCGTCGGGTGGCGAGGTCATGTGGTAGGCGTCGCCGCTCATGCCGAAGCCGATCAGCTCGGCATAGATAGTGGCGCCACGGGCCTTGGCGTGCTCCAGCTCTTCGAGCACCAGGGCGCCGGCACCGTCGGACAGCACGAAGCCGTCACGCCCCTTGTCCCACGGACGGCTGGCACGGGCCGGCTCGTCATTGCGCGTGGACAGCGCCCGGGAAGCACCGAAACCGCCCATGCCGAGGCCGCAAGCCGCCATTTCGGCGCCACCGGCAATCATCACATCGGCTTCATCGTAGGCAATATTGCGCGCCGCCATGCCGATGCAGTGGGTGCCGGTGGTGCACGCCGTCGCGATGGCATAGTTCGGCCCCTGGGCGCCCAGGTGGATGGACAGGAAACCGGAAATCATATTGATGATCGACCCGGGCACGAAGAACGGCGAAATACGCCGTGGCCCCTGGTCGTGCAACGTGCGGCAGGTCTGCTCGATATTGGTCAGACCACCAATACCCGAACCCATGGCCACGCCGATGCGCTCACGGTTGGCATCGGTCACTTCAAGGCCGGCGTTACGCACTGCCTGGAAACCGGCTGCCAGGCCGTATTGAATGAACAGGTCGAGTTTGCGGGCTTCTTTGGCCGACAAGTACTCTTCGACATTGAAACCTTTTACCGAGCCGCCAAAACGGGTGGTATAGGCAGAAAGGTCTGTGTGTTCGATCAGACCAATGCCACTACGGCCAGCCAGAATGCCTTGCCAGGTACTCGGAACATCCGTACCCAATGGCGACAACATCCCCATGCCGGTGACTACGACGCGTCTACGCGACACAGCACTCTCCTTTATCCTGTTGACGACACTTTGCCTCACACCTAAAGAAAAAACCGCACGCCGTGATGGCAGTGCGGTTTTTCCATGACAGCGGGCAACGACTACAAACTATTACGCCTGATGGGCAGTAACGTAATCGATAGCTGCTTGAACGGTAGTGATTTTTTCAGCTTCTTCGTCAGGGATTTCGGTCTCGAATTCCTCTTCCAGAGCCATCACAAGCTCAACGGTGTCAAGGGAGTCGGCACCCAGGTCTTCAACGAAGGAAGCAGCCAAGGTGACTTCTTCTTCTTTGACGCCCAGTTGCTCGGCAACGATTTTCTTGACGCGTTCTTCGATGGTGCTCATACCTTGTTTTCACTCCTAATGGAAAAATTCAGGCAGCTGGCCGGTGGGTAAGTGTATAGAAAGGCTTTTCAGCTTTTCAACCGAAAGCTTCAGCCTTTGTCCCCCTTTGCCCTCTGCCCCTCAATAAGTTGCAGCTTTATAACGGATTTTAGACAGCTGGTATGACATTTTTTTGAAGCAATCCGTCACATTTGAATTACATGTACATCCCGCCGTTCACCGGTATTGTAGCCCCAGTCACGTATGCCGCACCGTCCGAAGCCAGAAAAGCGACCACTTGCGCGATCTCTTGAGCCTGGCCCAGGCGGCCCAGCGGAATCTGCGTCAGCAAGGCTTCACGCTGCGCTTCAGGCAATTCACGGGTCATATCGGTGTCGATGAACCCTGGAGCCACCGAGTTTACCGTAATCGAGCGCGAACCGACTTCACGCGCCAATGCACGGCTGAAACCTTCGAGGCCGGCCTTGGCTGCCGCGTAGTTTACTTGGCCTGCGTTGCCCATGGCACCCACAACCGAACCAATATTGATGATTCGGCCCCAACGGGCCTTGGTCATGCCGCGCAGAACGCCCTTGGACAGGCGGAACAGGCTGTTGAGATTGGTATCGACCACGTCGTACCACTCGTCATCTTTCATCCGCATCATCAGGTTATCGCGGGTGATACCGGCATTATTGACCAGGATCGCCGGCGCACCGAACTGCTCGCCGATGCTCGCAAGAACGGTGGCAACCGACTCATCGCTGGTTACATTAAGTTCCAGACCCGTGCCTTGAATGCCATGCTCCTTGAGGGTCGCGGCAATTCGCTCGGCACCGGAGGCCGAGGTCGCGGTGCCGATGACCACGGCGCCAAGACGCCCCAGCTCGAGGGCGATGGCTTGGCCGATGCCACGGCTGGCGCCGGTGACCAGTGCAACTTTACCTTGCAGACTCATGCAGGCTTCTCCTGATTCAGGCCCGCGCCGCGCGCGTGGCGGCGAAGGCATCCGGGGTATTGAGGTTGGACGTATTGACGCCATCGGCGCAACGCTTGTTCAGGCCGGCCAGCACCTTGCCAGGGCCGCATTCGACCAGTTCGGTGGCGCCGTTGGCCGCCAGGCACTGGACCGACTCGACCCAACGCACTGGCTTGTAGAGCTGTTCCAGCAGGTCGCGCTTGAGGGTTGCGAGGTCCGTGGCCACCTGGGCACTGACGTTCTGCACCAGCGGGATCTGCGGTGCCTGCCAGTCGATGGCGGCAACGGATTCGGCAAAACGCTCGGCGGCCGGACGCATCAGTTCGCAATGCGACGGTACGCTGACCGGCAGCGGCAGGGCGCGCTTGGCACCCTTGGCCTTGCAGGCTTCCATGGCGCGCTCGACGGCGGCCTTGGCCCCGGCGATCACCACCTGGCCCGGCGAGTTGAAGTTCACCGCACTGACCACTTCACCTTGCGCCGCGTCGGCGCAGGCCGCAATCACATCGGCATCGTCCAGCCCGAGGATCGCCGCCATGGCCCCCTGCCCGGCCGGAACCGCTTCCTGCATCAATTGGCCACGGCGCTCCACCAATTTCACCGCATCACCCAGGCTCAGGCTGCCGGCGGCGACCAGCGCGCTGTATTCGCCCAGGCTGTGACCAGCGACATAGGCCGGACGCGCCCCACCTTCAGCCAGCCACAGGCGCCACAAGGCGACGGAGGCGGTGAGGATCGCGGGCTGGGTCTTGTCGGTCTGGTTCAGTTGCTCTTCCGGCCCCTGCTGGGTCAGTGCCCAGAGGTCATAGCCCAGGGCATCGGAGGCTTCTTTGAAGGTCTCAAGGATCAGCGGGTATTGCGCGCCCAGCTCGGCAAGCATGCCGAGGGACTGCGAACCCTGTCCTGGAAAGACGAATGCGAGGGATGTAGACATGTAACAAGCCCCTAATGATCTTGTCGTCGAAGAATTGACGTCCCGCCTTGGCGGACGCAAGAAACTGTCAGTTTGGATGGCTGATTGAACTGAGCGGTCACATTTAAGCATTCCCGCGGGAAAACGCCTAAAGCAATAGCTCCTCCAGGCGACCATGCAGGCGCTCGGGGAGGTTTTCCTGGATCTCGATCAGGGCTCGGGCAATCGCGCTCTGGAAACCCTCGACCCCGGCGGAGCCGTGACTCTTGATGACGATGCCCTGCAAGCCGAGAAAACTCGCACCATTGTGCCGCGCCGGGGCGAGATCGGCCTGCAGGCGCTTGAGCAACGGCAAGGCCAGGGCACCCACCAGGCGCGAGGCCAGGTTCTGCCTGAACAGCGCCTCGATCCGCGCGGCGATCATGGTCGCCAGGCCTTCGCTGGACTTGAGCAGGATATTGCCGACAAAACCGTCGCACACCACCACATCGGCCTCGCCGCGATACAGCCCGTCGCCTTCGACGAAGCCGATGTAGTTCAGCCCCCGCGCCTGCTGCAACAGCGTCGCCGCCAGCTTGACCTGCTGGTTGCCCTTGATGTCCTCGGTGCCGACATTGAGCAGCGCAACACGCGGCCGCAGCACGCCAAGGGCCTCGGCGGCCACCGCGCCCATCACGGCGAACTGGAACAGGTGCTCGGCGCTGCAATCGACGTTCGCCCCCAGGTCCAGCAACTGACAATAGCCGCGCTGGGTCGGGATGGCCGCGACCATGGCCGGACGATCAATCCCCGGCAAGGTCTTCAGCACATGCCGCGACAAGGCCATCAAGGCCCCGGTATTGCCGGCACTGACACAGGCCTTGACCTTGTCATCGCGCAGCAACTGCAAGGCCACGCGCATCGACGAATCCGGCTTGCCACGCAGGGCCTGGGACGGACGCTCATCCATGGTGATGATTTCGCTGGCAGGCGTAATGGTCAGGCGCGCGCGATCCACAGTCGGATAACTGGCGATCAGGGGTTCAAGCTGGGAAGGTTGACCGACGAGGGTCAGGTGCAGCGAGGGTGTAGCGGACAGACAGGCAATACTGGCCTGGACAATGCTGCGGGGACCGAAGTCCCCGCCCATTGCGTCGATCGCGATGATCTGAGCGGACAAGATTTACTCGTCAGCGCCCTTGTCGATCACTTTGCGGCCACGGTATACGCCTTCTGGCGATACGTGGTGACGCAGGTGAACTTCACCGGTGGTCTTTTCCACGGACAGGGTGCTTGCCTCGAGGGCGTCGTGCGAACGACGCATGTCACGGGCGGAGCGGGATTTTTTGTTCTGCTGAACAGCCATAATTGATTAACTCCTAAACGTTTGGGTCACGCTTTAACTGCGCCAATACACTGAACGGGTTGGACCGCGTTACCTCGTCCTCGCTCGGTTCGGGCTCATCGAGCCCCGCCGGCTGCTGGCATTCTTCCGGATGATGAGCAGGCACAATGGGCAAGGCGAGCAGAAGCTCTTCCTCGATCAATGCCTGCAGATCCAAAGGATCTTCGCCCAGTTCCAGCACGTCATAACCTTTCGGCAACGACTGGGTATTCGCACCCTCCTTCACCACAGCATAACTGCATTCGCTGTGGATCGGCAGGGTGACCAGCTCAAGACAACGCTGGCAAACCATTTTGACCTCGGTGTCGATAAAGCTGTGAATCATCACGGCCTTACGTTCATCTCGTTCAAAAACGAATTTAGCCTGCACCGTACCGACAGTGTCGGAAAGCGAGTCGCAGAGTCTCTCCAAATCGGCCAGCAGCAGTTCACCTTGAAGGGTGGTGCCACGATCAGCCAATTTGCGCGGGTCAACGTGAGGTGGAATCGGGTCATTCAACATAGGCGCAGCATTCTAGGGATGCACCCTGCCACTGTCAAAGGAAATTAGGCCCTGTCCGTCAGCCGGCCGGCCGACTAGAATCGGCGACCTGCCTCAGGAGAACCGCATGCTGCCCTTGTTACTTGCCTCAAGCTCGGCCTATCGCCGGGAATTGCTGACCCGCCTGCGCCTGCCTTTCACTTGCGCCTCGCCGGATATCGACGAAAGCCAGCGTCCCGGCGAAGCCGCCATCGAGCTGGTCAAACGCCTGGCCGAGGAAAAGGCCCGGGCCCTGGCCGCCCATCATCCGGCGCACCTGATCATCGGTTCGGACCAGGTCGCGGTACTCGACGGACGGATACTCGGCAAGCCCCACGGCTTCGAGAAAGCCCGCGAACAGCTGCTGGCCGCCAGCGGCACTCGCGTGAGCTTTCTCACCGGACTGGCGCTGCTCAACAGCCAGACCGGGGCATGCCAGGTGGACTGCGTCCCCTTCAGCGTGCAGATGCGCAGCTTGACGGTCGAACGCATTGAACGCTACCTGCACGCCGAACAACCCTATGACTGTGCCGGCAGCTTCAAGGCCGAGGGACTGGGCGTAAGCCTGTTCCAGAGCACGGAAGGACCGGATTCCACCAGCCTGATCGGACTGCCACTGATTCGTCTTGTGGACATGTTGCTGGTCGAAGGCGTACAGATTCCGTAATGCGCGCCATCGGCACGCCCTCAGCCTGCCGGCTGATCGCGAGCAAGCTTGCTCCTACATACCGGAACCCTGCATTCCACCCATAAAAAAACCGGTCATTCACGACCGGTTTTTTTATTGCTGCATGAATATCAGCGCAAGGTCGGACCCTGGAAGCCCATCCACATCGCCAACTGCTCGGCGACGCTGGCACCCAGCTTTTTCGAGAAGCGATCGAAAGGCGATTCCTGAACGGTAAAGTCCACCAGCTCCTTCTCGCCGATCACATCCCGCGCCACGGAACTGGCACTGCCCAGGCCGTCGATCAAGCCCAATGGCAACGCCTGCTCGCCGGACCAGATCAGCCCGGAGAACAGCTCGGGATGATCCTTGTCTTTCAGGCGATCACCGCGCCCCTTCTTCACGCTGGCGATGAACTGGTTGTGGGTGGTGTCCAGGACACCCTGCCAGAACCTGGTCTCATCGGCCTTCTGCGGCTGGAACGGATCGAGAAACGCCTTGTGCTCACCCGAAGAGTACGGGCGACGCTCCACACCCAGCTTCTCCATGGTGCCGACAAAACCGTAGCCGGCCGCCGTCACCCCAATGGAACCGACCAGGCTGGACTTGTCGGCATAGATCTCGTCCGCCGCGCTGGCGATGTAGTAGGCGCCGGAAGCCCCGATATCGGAAATTACCGCGTACACCTTGGTATCCGGGTGCAGGCCACGCAGGCGACGAATCTCGTCAAACACATAACCCGACTGCACAGGACTGCCGCCCGGACTGTTGATACGCATGATGATCGCCTTGACCTTCGGATCCTCGAAGGCCGTACGCAGGCTGCCGACAATATTGTCGGCACTGGCCGACTCCTTGTCCGCAATCACTCCGCGCACCTCGATCAGGGCGGTGTAGTGAGCCCCACGACCGGCGCTCTTCTCCATATTGATCAGTGGCGAGAACATCACCAGCGCGCCGAACAGATACACAAAGGTCAGCAGCTTGAAGAAGATCCCCCAGCGCCGCGAGCGACGTTGCTCCTGCACACCGGCCAGCAAGGTCTTTTCCAGCAGCTTCCAGCTCCTGTCATCACCCGAACCCGATTCGGCATTCGCCTTTGGCGGCGCGCCCCATTCATCAGACATGCGTACTCACCCCAACGAATTCAATTGACCCGGCCATCGAGCCAGGCATGCAACTGTGGAAAACTGTCAATCTCCAAGCGCGGCTCGAACACCCGCAACTCATCCATCGACAAGGCACCATAACCTACAGCCACTGAATCCATGCCAGCATTGCGAGCCATTTGCAAATCGAACACCGAGTCCCCGACCATCAGGGCCTGGGAAGCCGGGACACGACAATGGGCAAGAATCTGCTCGAGCATCAGCGGATGCGGCTTGCTGGCGGTTTCATCGGCGGCGCGGGTGATATCGAAATAATCCGACCAGCCATGGGCCTTCAATACCCGATCCAGGCCGCGACGGTTCTTGCCGGTCGCGACCGCCAACTGGTAGCCGCCGGCGCGAAACGCCTCCATGGACTCCAGGACGCCTGGAAACAGCGGCGAAGGAACCGTTTCAAGGGCAATATAGCTGTCGGCATAGTGCTGGCGAAAAACCACCAGCTCTTCATCGCTGATCGCCGGGTACAGGGTGCAGATCGCTTCCGGCAAGCCGAGACCGATAATGCCCTTGACCGCCGTCTCATCGCGCGGGACAAAACCCGAACGCGCGGCCGCCACCCCCATCGCCTCGACAATCCGACCAATGGAATCGGCCAAGGTGCCGTCCCAATCGAAAATCAGCAGCTTGTATTCAGACCGCACTCAGTCGCTCCACCGTCTTGGCCCACATTTCATCCACCGGTGCCTGCAACTTCAATTCGCCGCCATCGGGCAGCGGCACGGTCAGCATATAGGCGTGAAGGAACAGGCGCTTGCCGCCCAGATCGCGGATTTCCTTGGTGAAACCATCGTCACCGTACTTGCTGTCGCCGGCAATACAGTGCCCGGCGTGCAAGGTGTGCACACGAATCTGGTGGGTCCGACCGGTCACCGGCTTGGCCTCGACCATGGTGGCGAAATCACCGAAACGGCGCAGTACCTTGAACACCGTGAGCGCCTCCTTGCCCTCCTCGTTGACCTCGACCATGCGCTCGCCGGAGCGCAGGTTGCTCTTGAGCAAGGGCGCGCGCACCTGCTTGATCGAAGCCGCCCAGTTACCACGCACCAGGGCCATATAACGTTTATCGATGCCGTCGCCGCGCAGCGCTTCGTGCAGATGGCGCAACATGCTGCGCTTCTTGGCGATCATCAGCAGTCCGGAGGTGTCGCGGTCCAGGCGATGGACCAGTTCCAGCTCCTTGGCATCCGGGCGCAACTGACGGAAGGCTTCGATCACGCCATAGTTCAGGCCGCTGCCGCCGTGCACGGCAATACCGGCCGGCTTGTTGATCACGATCAGGGCCTTGTCTTCAAACACGATCGAAGCCTCCAGGCGCTGCAACAGCCCCTGGGCCAAAGGCACCGGTTCGTCGCGCTCGGGGACGCGCACGGGCGGAACCCGCACGATATCGCCGGCCTGGAGTTTGTACTCGGGCTTGATGCGCCCCTTGTTCACTCGCACTTCGCCTTTGCGCAAAATGCGGTAAATCAAGGTCTTGGGCACACCCTTGAGCCGAGCGAGAAGGAAATTGTCAATGCGCTGGCCGGCATATTCCGGCGAGACCTCAAGCAGTTGTACGCCTGGAGTCGGGGGGGTAGTCGTCGTCATGCCGGCGATGATAACAATTTTTTATGGAATTGAAGCACTTAATCATTGCTGCTATAGTCGCGAACGCCGCCAAAAGCGGCTGGACAGAGGACCAACGGCCAACAGCCGGCCCTGCCCAACGCAATTCATCAGGATGCGAGGCCGTCCTACGGGGCTTTCGCCGTTCGAGGAAAGGTTCGCGATCGTAACGAGCGCAGGTGACATGAGGCCTGAAGCGCGCCGGAAAACTGAGTCAACACTCGTTTCCCGAGCCGGTATTAACGGCCAGTTCACAAAGTGCAGTCGGTCACGAGTCACACCTGGGCGAAGGCATCGGAAACAACGCCTAATTAGCCATGAGCGTGCTTTCCCCTTTCGGAGAACACGGTAAATGCCAACCCGCTGCGGATTCTGCGCGCGGCCGCACCCGAATTATCAGGGATACGTGTAGGGTGGAGATGCACAACCGTCGGACTGTGTAGCATTAGGCTTTATCAAGACGCTTCATATCGTCCACACCCGCGGTTGATTCCTCCTCCTGACAGAGCTTTTGCTTGTGAGGTGCCTTTTGTCACCCCAAGAAGCAGGACGCGTGAGTCGCGACTTCGTCCCCTCTGGACGAACCTCGCCAGACACAGGAATGGCCAACCACTCCTGACGCACCTGACACCGACCGTGAGAAGTCGTGTGTGCCGAACGCCGTTTCCGGCAGCCCGGAAACCGACGGTACTACATGAAAAGAATGCTGATTAACGCAACTCAACCCGAAGAGTTGCGTGTTGCCCTGGTAGACGGCCAGCGCCTCTACGACCTGGACATCGAGTCCGGTGCACGCGAGCAGAAGAAGGCCAATATCTATAAAGGCCGGATTACTCGCATCGAGCCAAGCCTTGAGGCTGCCTTTGTCGATTTCGGCTCTGAGCGCCACGGCTTCCTGCCGCTGAAAGAAATCTCCCGCGAATACTTCAAGAAAGCCCCCGAAGGCCGCGTCAATATCAAGGACGTCCTGAGCGAAGGCCAGGAAGTCATCGTCCAGGTCGAGAAAGAAGAACGTGGCAACAAGGGCGCCGCCCTGACCACCTTCATCAGCCTGGCCGGTCGTTACCTGGTACTGATGCCGAACAACCCACGTGCCGGCGGTATCTCCCGTCGCATCGAAGGCGAAGAGCGCAATGAACTGCGTGAAGCGCTGAACGGCCTGGTTGCCCCGGCCGACATGGGCCTGATCGTGCGCACTGCCGGCCTTGGCCGCAGCAGCGAAGAAATGCAGTGGGACCTCGACTACCTGCTGCAACTCTGGACCGCCATCAAAGAAGCCTCGCTGGATCGCTCCGCGCCTTTCCTGATCTACCAGGAAAGCAACGTGATCATCCGCGCCATCCGCGATTACCTGCGCCAGGACATCGGCGAAGTGCTGATCGACAGCGTTGAAGCCCAGGACGAAGCCCTGACCTTCATCCGCCAGGTGATGCCGCAGTACGCCAGCAAGATCAAGCTGTATGAAGACAGCGTGCCACTGTTCAACCGTTTCCAGATCGAAAGCCAGATCGAGACCGCCTTCCAGCGCGTCGTCGAACTGCCTTCCGGCGGCTCCATCGTCATCGATCCGACCGAAGCCCTGGTGTCCATCGACATCAACTCGGCGCGCGCCACCAAAGGCAGCGACATCGAAGAAACCGCGCTGCAGACCAACCTGGAAGCCGCTGAAGAAATCGCCCGTCAGTTGCGCCTGCGCGACATCGGCGGCCTGATCGTCATCGACTTCATCGACATGACCCCGGCCAAGAACCAGCGCGCCGTGGAAGAAAAAGTCCGCGAGTGCCTGGAAGCCGACCGTGCCCGCGTACAAGTCGGCCGTATCTCGCGCTTCGGCCTGCTGGAAATGTCCCGTCAGCGCCTGCGTCCGTCCCTGGGCGAAAGCAGCGGCATCGTCTGCCCGCGTTGCAACGGCACCGGCATCATCCGTGACGTCGAATCGCTGTCCCTGGCGATCCTGCGCCTGATCGAAGAAGAAGCCCTGAAGGACCGCACCGCCGAAGTCCGCGCCCAGGTGCCGATCCCGGTTGCAGCCTTCCTGCTCAACGAAAAACGCAACTCGATCACCAAGATCGAACTGCGTACCCGTGCACGCATCGTGATCCTGCCGAACGATCACCTCGAGACGCCGCACTTCGAAGTGCAACGTCTGCGTGATGACAGCCCGGAAGCCCACACCAACCAGTCCAGCTACGAAATCGCCGCTGCCGCTGCCGAAGTGGAAGAAGTCCAGCCGGCCGCGGCCACCCGTACCCTGGTTCGCCAGGAAGCAGCGGTCAAGACCGCTCCGGTCCGCGCCAACGCTCCGGTTCCGGCCGAAGAAGTCGCCGCTCCGGTTGCCGCACCCGCACCGGTTATCGCCGAGCCAAGCCTGTTCAAGGGCCTGGTGAAGTCGCTGGTCAGCCTGTTCGCCAGCAAGGAAGAGCCTGTTGCACCGGCCGTGGTTGAAAAACCGGCAGCCGAGCGTCCGGCCCGTAACGAAGAGCGTCGCAACGGTCGCCAGCAGAGCCGCAACCGTAACGGTCGCCGCGATGAAGAGCGCAAGCCGCGCGAAGAACGTGCGCCACGTGAAGAACGTGCACCGCGCGAGCCGCGTGAAGAACGCGCTCCACGGGAAGAACGTGCGCCGCGTGAAGAGCGTGCGCCACGTGAAGTCCGCGAAGTGCGTGACGAAGCCCCGGCCGTAGCCCGCGAGGAACGTGCTCCACGTGCTCCGCGTGAAGAACGTGCACCGCGCGCCCCGCGTGAAGATCGCAAGCCACGTGGCGAGCGTGAAGAACGCGTGCGTGAACTGCGCGAGCCACTGGATGCCGCACCGGCCGTCGCCGCTGCTGCAACGGCTGCTGTAGTCGCTGAAGAGCGTCCAGCCCGTGCGCCACGTGAAGAACGCCAGCCGCGTGCACCGCGAGAAGAACGCCAACCGCGTGCCGAGCAACCTGCTGTTGCCGGTGAAGAAGAAGTGTTGCAGGGCGAAGAGCAACTGCAGGACGACGGCCAGGACAACGCCGAGGGTGGCGATCGTCCACGTCGCCGCTCCCGTGGTCAGCGTCGCCGCAGCAACCGTCGTGAGCGTCAACGTGATGCCAACGGCAACGTGATCGAAGGTTCGGAAGAAGGCAGCGAAGAGCACCACGAGCACGCTACCGGTGCCGAACTGGCTGCCGGCCTGGCCGTGACCGCCGCTGTCGCCAGCAGCGTGATCAGTGCCCCAGCCGAAGCCGAGGCGCACCAGCAGGCCGAACTGGCCACTGCCGCGATCCAGGAAACCCCGGTGGTTGAAGCTCCGGTCGTTGAAGCCACCACCCCGGTGGAAGCGCCAGCGGTACCGGAAGTGGAAGTCGCCCCGGTTCGTGAAGCCGAGCCCGTGGTTGAAGCCGCCGTCGAGCCAGCGGTTGCCGCTGAACTGCCGGTATTCGTGGCACCTGAACCGGCCATCGAAACCGCGGTTGTCGAAGCACCGGTTGTTGCAGCGCCAGTCGTTGAAGAACCTGTTGCTCCAGCCCCTGTCGTCGAAGCTCCGGTTGCGGAGCCCGCGCCAGAGCCGGCTCAGGAAGTCCAGGCCACGTTCCAATGGTCCGAGCCAGCCGTCGAAGCACCTCAGGCACCCGTGACCGAAACTGTGGTGGCTGAAGAGCCCGCCGTGGTTGCACAGCCAGAGCCTGCTCCGGTGGTTGCTCCAGTCGTGGCTGAAGTCGCTGCACCGGTTGCCGAGGCGGCTCCGGCCAGCGCCCTGACCAGCAACGGTCGCGCTCCGAACGATCCGCGTGAAGTGCGTCGTCGCAAGCGTGAAGAAGAGCGCCTGGCTCAGGAAGCTGCCGAACGTGCCGCTGCTGCCCCCGCAGTAGAAGCCGTGGTCGCAGCCGAACCGACGCCTGCGCCTGAAGCGACTCCAGCGGAGTTCGTGCCGGCTGAAAGCGGAGCGGCTGCACCGACCATCGACGAAAACCTGCAGTCCGTCGAAGAAGTGGTTGAACATAACCACAAAGCCCAGGAAGAAGCCCACGAGCCTAAACCCCTCGCCTGACTCTGACGGCTGTTGAAAAGCCCCGCCTGCAGCGATGCAGGCGGGGCTTTTTTTGTCCGCCATTCATAGCCCACCTCCTTTCCTGCCTGAAGATCCAGCCGCCATGCAGCAAGGAAAAGCCCTACATCACAAACTGAAGCCCACTGACTGACTCCCGCTTTTCGTCGGCGCACAGTCAGCCTCTCAGGGACGGGTGAGAGGGCAATGTTCATGAAGAACGCAAACAAGAGGCTGGCCTGGTGCTTTCCTTTCAAGGTTGCAGGTGCTCGCAGCCGGGAAGTCGCGGACCCGCAAACCTGCTACGACGCCCTGGCCAAAGCCACGGGCGGCACCTACCCGCTGGGGCAAGGCGGCCTCTGGCATGGCGGGGTGCATTTCGACAAGAACACGGCGGCGCTCCTCGACCAGGAGGCCGTACGTTGCATTGCCGATGGCGAAGTCATTGCCTACCGCATCGATCAGGCCTACCCCACCTCCCCCAAGGCCAACGGCGAGCCGGCGGCCTATTCAACGGGGTTCGTGCTGATCAAGCATTGCCTGAGCCTTCCCGGCCAGACGTACAGCGCAATCTCCCCGCTGCCGCCACAGTCGCTGACGTTCTACAGCCTCTATATGCATTTACTCAGTTGGGAGCACTACCAGCGCGACCCCGGCAGAGCCAGGCCGGCTTTCTGGATGGAAGAACCTCAAGCCAAGGCCCGGGTCATCTCTCTCGATACTCCGTTCGCCATCAAGGCCGGAGCACTGATCGGTCATCCCGGCATCTTCAGTACACCCAGTCATGGGGATGGCGAAGGCCTGCTGCATCTGGAAGTCTTCAGTTGCGACGATGTGCCGGCCTTTATCGAAAAGAGTCGCGCCTATGCCGCCAGCCTCCCCGAGAGTGAAAGAAGCCTGGCCCGCATCAGTAGAATCGCCAGTGCTCTGGTGCCACACACTCCTGATATCAACGCCAGTCACCCGCCGAAGATGGCAAAACGCAGCCTGCGGACGCTCCCGGGCCTGATCCTGCCACGGGTGGTCCTCGATAACCTGCCGTCCGATCACCGGATCCGCGACACCTTTGCCCTGCCCGGCCTGAAGCCCTACACCCAGCACTGGTGGCACCTCAAGAACCGCATGGCCGATGCCAGTGGCCAGCGTGTCAGCGGCTGGCTGGGCGAGAGTGCGCTGTTCTTCGACGACTACAGTCCGTGGGATTGGGCCGGCTTTGATTGCCTGCGCGAAACGACCTGCCATAGCGAACAGTTGGCCTGTCACTTCCAGGCCATGGAGTTGTTCAGCAAGGCACAACAGGCCGACTACGACTTGCAGGTGCACAAGGCGAACAACGGCCCGATCAAGACCCGACTGCGTCAGATTATCCAGGGCAACGCTGATTCCATCGCGGTCAGCCCGCTGCTGACACCAAAGCGAATTCGCGCCGCGCTGGACAATCCCCATCACGCCCAAGCCATTTCGCAGTTGATTGTTCATTATGAAAGCGAGTGGTTCTGGAACCCCGCCAAATGGAATGAACTGGATCACCTGCTACGACACAGTGACAGCGAACCCAATAAACGCTGGGAGCAGGAGAAAAAGCGGATTCAGAAACTGTCCTGGTGGGCCGAGTTGGCGGGAAAGCATGGGATCAATCCGGACGGGAAAGCCTGGTACTTTCATCCCATCGGGTTATTGGCAAACTTTGTGGTCATCGAAGATGAAAACGACCTCAAGTGGCTCACGGTGGAGCGAGGACAACTGACGTTTGATGTGGAAGGTAATGATATTGATGATCCAACCCATCCGCTGCATATCTACTTCAGTCGCAAGGTGCACTGGCCGGGTGGGGCATCGGGAATAACCATTGGTCGCGGGTATGATCTGGGACAGAACAGAAATGCCGAAGCCGATCTGGCGGCGGCCAATATTCCTGAGCCGTTGTATAGCTGGTTGATTGGGGCCAAAGGGCTTCGTGGTCAGGCGGCAAGAAACTATCTCAAGGCTGCCAGCTCGGAGATCAAAAGACTTTCCATCTCTAGAAAGCAACAGCATGAACTCTTCCAACCCGTCTACGATTTTATGGAAAGCGAGGTCCTTCGAGTCTCAGAAAAAACCGACATCACAGACAAGTATGGGAAATTGAACTGGCATTCAACCCACAGAGCGATCAAGGACCTAATAGTCGACTTAAGATACCGTGGGGATTACGACGCCCGATCCAGGGCACTGCTGCAACGACACCTCATAAACAATGACCTCGACAAACTGTACTCAGTCATCAGCACCCCATCAAACTGGCCAAACGTACCCAGCGACCGCTTCAACAGGCGCATAAGCTACCTAGATAAATCCAGGTAACCACATGAAGAGCACAATCATTCTACTACTCATTTCGGCCCTCACCAACGTCAACGCAGCCAGTGATAAAGCAAACTACAACACCATATACGAAGCTCACTCAAGAAGAATCGGCGAAGTCGTAGCCCGCTACATTAAAACCCACGATGACCCCTGCCTGACTATAGAAGTGCTGGATCCGGACAAAAAATGGATTATTCTATCCAGAAAGAAAATATGTTCCATAAACGGAAAATCTTTTATAGATCAAGTTACTTATTCAAATTTTGAAAAAATAACCTTCTCGGACAAAGGGATAACTAGCAGCCTACTTGTTTTCCCTCTATTGCCCGCTGCACGAGAGAGATACGACTGTCTGATCCCAATCAAAGGTCCCACAATAGGAGCGCTCGCCTGCTCGAAACCGACATACGAGTACGATTAAACCCGAGCCAATACCAACGAACAGCCAAATTTCGTTGATATCAGAAGTATCGTCTAGCTAAATACTCGCTACAAAAACATCAAATGCTCAGGCCTATCAACATCCCAAAGCACACCAGGATCTTCGACAGAAACCTCTCGCACTTTGCCTTCCGCAAACAGTGGCTTGGCCCCGCGATCTCCCGACAAACCCATCAGGGCCGGTCCAAACGAACGCCCGAATCCCACCGGATGCCCATACTCACCTCGAAAAACCGGCACAAAAACTCCGTCGCCCTCAATCCCTGCCATCACCTGTGCAATCGTCCCCGGCAGGATAAACGGCATATCCCCCAGCACCACCAGCCAGCCCGCCGATTCGGCCGTCGCCGTCACTGCAGCGGCGAGACTGTCGCCCATGCCCGTCGACTCGATCAGCAGCACCCGGCAGCCATACACCTGCGCCAGACGAATGACCTCCAAGCGATCCGCCGTCGTCGCCAATAACCGGGTTCCAAGCCCCTGCGGCAAACTCAGCAGCACATGCTCCAACACAGCCCGCTCGACACCATCACGCCCAACACAGCGCGCCAGCAATTTGTCCTGATCGGCCCCCGCCGCCTGTCGAAAACGACTGCCCTGCCCCGCCGCCAGGACAAGGGCCGTGACCGCCTCATTCACTGGTCGCCAGCTCCGGCTTTTTCTGCCGTAACTCGACGCCGTTCTTGATCGCGACGATTTCCGCCATCAAGGACAAGGCAATCTCCGCGGGTGTATGGCTGCCGATATGCAGGCCAATCGGACCATGCAGGCGAGCAATGGCCTCCGCACTCAAGCCCAACGCCGCCAGATTATCTCGGCGCTTCTGGCTATTGACCCGCGAGCCCAGCGCACCGATATAAAACGCCCGGGAATTCAGCGCCGTCAGCAGCGCCATATCGTCAAGCCGGGGGTCATGGGTCAGGGCGACGATCGCCGTGCGTTCGTCGGTCTGGATATTCAGCACCGCCTCATCGGGCATGCCCGGTACAAAACGCCCGTGCTGTTCTTCCCAGCCGTAGACGAACTCCTTGCGCGGATCGCAGATCAAGACTTCGAAATCCAGCAACCGGGCCATTTCCGCCACGTAGCGCGACAACTGACCGGCACCGATCAGCAGCAAGCGCCAGCGCGGACCGTAGATCGCCCGCAAGCGCTCACCGTCAAAACTCAGGGTGTCGCTCTTGCCCGCGTCGCTCAAGGTCACTTCGCCGGTGGCCAGGTTCAGCTCCCGAGCGACAATCTCATGGGCCTCGCAGCGCGCCAGCAACTGCGCCACCCAACCCGGATCGCCTACCCGCTCCTCGGTCAGGCGCAAGGTCCCACCACAGGGCAGGCCAAAACGCGCAGCCTCGTCACGGCTCACGCCATAGGTCACCAGTTGCACCGGCGGCCCGCCGTCCGACAGACGTCCATCCTGCAAACGCTGGATCAGGTCATCCTCGATGCAGCCTCCGGACACCGAGCCGATCACCACGCCGTCCTCGCGCAAGGCCAGCATCGCCCCCGGCGGCCGTGGCGCACTGCCCCAGGTCTGGACTACGCTGTAGAGCACCACCCGCTGCCCCGCGCGACGCCATTGCAGGACACTGCGCAGGACATTCAGATCGACACTGTCCATCAGGCTTTCACCTGGTTCCAGCCTTGCAGCTGGTAACGCACCGGCAGGTTGCGGATACGCTTGCCGGTGGCGGCAAAGATCGCGTTGCACAGCGCCGGCGCAATCGGTGGCACGCCCGGCTCACCGACACCGCCCAACGGCACCTCGCCCGGTGGCGTGACCAGATGCACCGCCACCTCCTTCGGCGCCAGGGACATGCGCGCCACTTCGTACATATGGAAATTGTCCTGCTGGACCTTGCCCTCCTTGAAGCTGATCTCGCCCAGCACGGCGTTGCCCAGGCCCATGACGCAGGCCCCTTCGAACTGCGAACGGATCCGCTCCGGGTTGATCTGCGGGCCGCAGTCCACGGCGATATCGGCCTTGTGCACGATCAGGCTGCCATCATCCTTGACCTCCACCTCGATCACCGCCGCCACGTAGGTGACAAAGCTGTAATGCACCGCCAGCCCCAGGCCACGCCCCGGCGGCAACTTGCGCCCCCAGCCGGCGGCCTTCGTCGCGGTTTCCAGGACCACGCGCATACGCCCGGTATCGATGGGATAACGCTCGGGGGACTCACCGTAGTTCCACTGATCGCTCAGGGTACGCGGGTCGATCTGGCGATCCGGCGCCAGCAACTTGAGCTGATAGGCCAGTGGATCCTGGCCGGCTTTATGGGCCAGTTCATCGACAAAACTCTGGATGGCGAAACCATGGGGGATATTCGATACCGAACGGTACCAGCCCACCCGCGTATGCACCTTGGCCTCCGGGTTTTCCAGGCGCACGTTGGGAATGTTGTAGGCCATGTTGGTAAAGCCCATGCCCAGTTCAAAGGCGCCCTCGTTGTTCATATTGGGCGCGAACAGTGCCGTGATACTCGGTGCCACGGTGCGGTGCAGCCAACCGGACGGCGTGCCATCCTTGTTCAGGCTGGCCCGCAGGTATTCCGCCGACACGGTGTGGAAATACGAATAGTGGATATCGTCCTCGCGGGTCCACTGCACGCGCACGGCCTGGCCCGGCATTGCCTTGGCGAGAATGGCCGCCTCGATGATGTAGTCAGGCTTGGACTTGCGCCCGAAACCGCCGCCGAGCAGGGTCACGTTGACCGTCACCTGGTCGAAGCCGATCCCCAGGCGCTCGGCGATCCGCTCGCGGGTCACCTGGGGTGCCTGGGTCGGCGCCCAGGCTTCGCAGTAGCCGTCGTTGAAACGGGCGATGGCAACCATCGGTTCCATCGGCGACTGGGCCAGGTGCGGCAGGTAATAACCGGCTTCGAACTGGCTGTCGGCGCGTTTCAGGGCCTCCTCGACATTGCCGGTATCGCGCACCACCTTGCCCGGCTGGCGTGCCGAAGCTTCCAGCTCCTGACGGTAGGTCACAGAGTCATAACTGGCGTTGGCACCGTCATCCCAGACGATCATCAGCGCGTCGCGGCCCTTGATCGACGCCCAGGTATTGCTGGCAATCACCGCCACACCACCCAGCGGCTGGAACTCGGAAGGCAACGGACGACTTTCGATTTCCACGACCTTGAGCACGCCCGGGACCTTCAGCGCGGCGCTGGCATCAAAGGATTTGACCTTGCCGCCGTACACTCGAGGACGAGCTACAGTGGCGTAGACGGTGCCTTCAAAATGCACATCGGCACCGTACAACGCTCGACCATTGACGATATCCGCGCCGTCGATGGCCCGGAACGCTTCCTTGCCGATATAGCGGAATTCCGACGCTTGCTTGAGCTTCAGGCTGTCGCGGGCAGGAACGGCCAGTGCGGCGGCCGCGGCCGCCAGGGCACCGTAACCGAGCTCGCGCCCGCTCGGGCTGTGGATAACCTTGTGCAGCTGCGCCCGGCATTCCGCCACCGGGACTTTCCACTGCGCGGCCGCCGCCTGTTCGAGCATGGTCCGGGCCGCCGCGCCGCAACGCCGCATCGGTTCGTACCAGTGGCGCATGCTGCGGGAACCGTCGGTGTCCTGGTTGCCGAAACGCACCTCGTCGCCCGGCGCCTGCTTGACCTTGACCCTTGCCCAGTCGGCCTCAAGCTCGTCCGCCACCACCATGCTCAGGCTGGTGCGCACGCCCTGGCCCATCTCGGCGCGGTTGCAGATCACCGTCACACTGCCATCGGCCTCGATACTCACATAGACCTTGGGATCATCGACCCAGCCATTGGGCATATGGTCGGCCCCATATTTCTGCTCGCCTTCGGCAAAGGCCTCGGGCAGGCCCCAGCTTGCCGCCAGGACCAGTGCACCGGTGGCGCCGACACCCTTGAGAAAGCCACGCCGGCTGAGATTGCTCAGGACGAAATCGTTCAGGGACGGGTTCATGCCTTGGTCTCCTGCAGATGGGCCGCAGCCTGGTGAATGGCCGTCTTGATGCGGTTATAGGTCCCGCAACGGCAGATATTCCCGACCATGGCCTCTTCGATCTGGGCATCGCTGGGCTTGGGGTTGACCTTGAGCAAGGCCGTGGCCGACATGATCTGCCCACCCTGGCAGAAGCCGCACTGGGCAACGCCGCCGTCCAGCCACGCCTGCTGCACAGCCTGGCCGACCGGATCGCTGTGCAGGTTGTCGATGGTGCTGATGCTCTGCCCCGCCACGGAGCCGACCGGGGTGATGCAGGAACGTGCCGGCAGCCCGTCGATGTGCACGGTGCAGGCACCGCACAGTCCCATGCCGCAGCCGAATTTGGTCCCGGTATAACCCGCCACATCACGGATCGCCCAGAGCAGCGGCATGTCCTCGGTGACGTCCAGTGGATGGTCTTGACCGTTGAGTTTCAGGGTAATCATGGGCACGCCCGCATAGTTCAAGGTTATGGGGTCGAGCCATCCGCCGTTGAGTGCCACGGTTCGACACGGGGCGGATCGACTCAGGCTAATAGGCTCTCTCATGAAGCAAACGCTTCATCGGGCCTTTCATGGGATCTGTTTTTACGCCGTTGGCCGGCGAAGGGAAAGCCGTATTCGGAAAAAAGCCTTGTGTACGCTGGATCGCTCTGAATCGGGCTTGCCGGTGATAACGCTGCGACAGATGCCAGCGCTATCACCGAAAAAGCATAGCCTCAGTAGAGATTCGGCTCCATTTCCAGCTCAACGGTAAATCGTTGCAAAATGTCAGCCTGGATCCGCCGGGCCAGGGCCAGCAATTGCAGGCCGCTCGCCGTGCCATAGTTGACCAGCACCAAGGACTGCAAAAGGTGTACACCTGCATCTTCTTCGCGAAAACCTTTCCAGCCCGCCGCCTCGATCAACCAGCCCGCCGCCAGTTTCACCTGGCCGTCAGGCTGTGGATAACTCACCAGCCCGGGATGCGCCAACTTCAATTCGGCAGCCTGGGCAGCCGACACCAGGGGGTTCTTGAAGAAACTCCCGGCATTGCCCAGCACAGCGGGATCGGGCAGCTTTTCGCTGCGGATACTGCAAATGGCCCGACTGACATCGCTGGCGGTCGGCTGGCTGACCCCCTGCTCGGCCAGGCGCTGGGCCACCGGGCCGTAGCCCAGGTGCAGATGCTCGGCACGGCTCAAGGCAAAGCGTACACGCAGGATCAACCAACGCCCGGCGGCGTGTTTGAACAGACTGTCGCGATAACCGAACTGACATTCCTGCAGGGAAAACTCGCGCAACTCACCCGTCTCGCGATCCAGCGCGGTCAGGCCGGCAAACACATCCTTGATCTCGACCCCGTAGGCGCCGATGTTCTGCATCGGGGCTGCACCAACGGTGCCGGGAATCAGGCTGAGGTTTTCCAGACCGTTCCAACCCTGGGCCAGGGTCGACAGCACAAAGGGATGCCAGGGCTCGCCGGCCTCGGCTTCGATCACGACATTGATGCCATCATCGCGCAGCAGGCGAATCCCCCGGGTGCCCATGCGCAACACCAGCGCCTGGATATCCGCGGTCAGCAACAGGTTGCTGCCGCCACCGATCACCAGCAACGGCAACTGATGCTGCGCCGCATAGGCCAGGGCCTCGCGGACATCGACATCGCTGTGGGCCTCGGCGAACCACTGCGCACGAACATCGACACCAAAGCTGTTATAGGGTTTGAGGGAGACCCCGGCTTGCACTTGCAGGGTCATAGACGCCCCTTGAGTTCGATCACCAGCCGATCGCTGGCCTGTTCGATCAGGTCCAGGACCTGCTCGAAACCCTGTTCTTCGTCGTAGTACGGGTCCGGCACTTCCTCCACCGCCCCGTCATAACGTCGCAGGAACAGGTCCAGTTCGGCCTTGCCCTGGGCCGGCTGGAGCAACTTGAGGTTGCGCAGGTTGCTCTGGTCCATGGCCAGGATCAGATCGTAGCGGTTGAAATCCGCCGCCGCGACCTGTCGGGCACGCTGGGCCGACAAGTCATAGCCGCGCATCCGCGCCGCCCGCTGGCTGCGGCTGTCCGGCGACTTGCCGACATGCCAGGCACCAGTGCCGGCGGAGGCCACTTCGATCTGTTCGGCCAGGCCAGCCTCACGCAATTTGTGCCGCAACACTCCTTCGGCCGTGGGCGAACGACAGATATTGCCCAGGCAGACAAACAGAACCCGCATCAGGCCTCCAGCAACCGACGAACACGATCAAGGTCTTGTGCCGTATCGACGCCGGTCGGTGGCGCCTCCAGGGCATCGGCGACATGAATCCGCACGCCGTGCCACAGCGCTCGTAGCTGCTCCAGGCGCTCGGTGGTTTCCAGCCAGCACGGGCCCCAGCTGACAAAGTCATGCAGGAAACCGGCACGGTAGGCGTAGATGCCGATATGCCGGCGGAACGGTATGCCTGACGGCAGTTGCTCGCGGCTGATGGCGAAGTCATCCCGCGCCCAGGGCAGGGTCGCGCGGCTGAACGTCAGCGCCAGGCCGTTGATGTCGCTGACCACCTTGACCACATTCGGGTTGAACAGGGTTTCCACGTCGTGGATCGGCTCGGCCAGGGTGGCCATGCGCGCTTCACTGTGGGCCGCGAGGTTGGCCGCGACCTGATCGATCACCACGGGGGGAATCAGCGGCTCGTCGCCCTGGACGTTGACGACGATGTCATCCGCCGCCAGGCCCAGCAAAGTGGCGACCTCGGCCAGGCGATCGGTGCCGGACTCGTGATCTTCGCGGGTCAGCAGCACTTCGGCACCAAAGGCCCGGCAGGCCTCGACGATACGTGCATCATCAGTGGCCACCACCACCCGCTGGGCGCTGCTTTTGCACGCCTGCTCCCAGGTGTGCTGGATCATCGGCTTGCCGGCGATCAGTTGCAGCGGCTTGGCCGGCAGGCGGGTGGAGGAAAAGCGCGCCGGAATCACGACGACGAACGGGGTGCTCATTTGTCCAGGCGCTCGTCGGTGCTCAGGGTCCGGGCTTCGCTTTCCAGCATGACCGGAATGCCGTCGCGGATCGGATAGGCCAGGCCCGCGCCCTTGCTGATCAGTTCGGTCTTGTCGGCGCTGAGCTTGAGGGGACCTTTGCAGATCGGGCAGGCGAGGATGTCGAGCAGTTTGGTGTCCATGAGGATTCCCTGGATAAAAACGGGTTTAGGGCAAGAGACGGTCGGGCAACAGGCGCAGCAGCTGGGTGTCGAACCAGGCCGTGAAGGCCTCGGACGGTAATGCATCCACCGCCAGGTACCACCAGTCGGGCGCCGCGAAGGCCCGGCATTTCACCGCATCCTTTTCGGTCATCACCAGTGGCAGCGTCGGTTCGAAGCTCAAGGCTGCGGCGCTGTACTCGGCATGATCGGCAAAGGCGTGGGGCACAGGCTGCCAGTGTAGCGTTTCAAGGGTGTTGAAGAAACGTTGCGGGTTGCCGATACCGGCGACCGCATGCACGGTCTGTCCGGGTGGAAAATGATCGACGGGCTTGCGCTCGCCGGTCAGCAGGTTGACCAGCGCCGTCGGCTGCAGGTGGAAGGCGAAGCCGTTGTCACGGTCCTCGCTGGCACCGTTGTAGAGCACGCCATCGACACTTTGCAGGCGTTCAATCGGTTCGCGCAGTGGGCCGGCGGGCAGGCAACGACCATTGCCCAGGCCCCGGACGGCATCGATCAGTACCAGTTCCAGGTCGCGGGCCAGGCGGTAATGCTGCAGGCCGTCGTCGGACAGGATCAGGTCGAGTTTTTCCGTCGCCAGCAAGGCCCGGACCGCTCGACTGCGGTCCGGGTCGATCATCAACGGCACGCCGTTGCGCTGGACGATCAGCAGCGGTTCGTCACCGGCCAGTGCCGCAGCCTGATCGGCTTGCACACGCCAGGGTAACTGCGGCGGCTTGGCACCGTAGCCGCGACTGACCACACCGACCCGCAGGCCGCGCTGCCGACAATGCTCGATCAACCAGAGAATCATCGGGGTCTTGCCGGTGCCGCCGACAGTGATATTACCCACCACGATCAACGGCACCGGCGGCTGGTAGATCATTCCTTCACCCGCGACGAAACGCGCACGCTTGCCGTCGACCACCCGCCGATACAGCCACTCCAGCGGACGCAGCAGGGTCAATGCCGGATGACCGTCGTACCAGGCGGCGAGCAGGCGCTCGGAGAAGCTCATCAGGGGGCCGGCGCCGCTTCGACAGTGGTCATGCGCAGATGGCTGAAACCCAGCTTGCCGGCCGCATCCATTGCGGTGATCACGGCCTGATGCTGGGTCTTGCCATCGGCGCTGATCGACAGTGGCAGGCTGGTATCGCCGCCGGACTCTTTCTGCACCGCGTCCATCAGGCTGGCCAGGTCATTGCTCGGCAGGCGCTGGTTGTTCACCGTGTAGACACCCTCGGCACTGATGGCGATATCCAGCTGCTTGGGAATATGGTCCTCGGCCGGCGAGCCGCTGACCGCCTGCGGCAAGTCGACCCGCAACTCGGTCTGGCGGGTAAAAGTGGTGGTGGTGACAAAAAACAGCAGCAGGACGAACACCACGTCGATCAACGACGTCACGTTGATATCCACGGGCTCCAGGGGCTTGCGGCGGAATTTCACGCTTTGCCCTCTGGCATGTCGACGTCGCGGTCGCCTTGCACCACCTCGACCAGCTTGATCGCTTCCTGCTCCATGCCCACTACCAGCTCATCGACCCGGCGCAACAGGAAACGATGGAAGAACACCGCCGGAATCCCGACCATCAAGCCCGAAGCCGTGGTGACCAGCGCCTTGGAAATCCCCCCGGCGAGCACGGCGGCATTGGTGGTCATGCCCGTACTCATGAACGAGCTGAAGATATCGATCATGCCCAGCACCGTACCCAGCAGCCCGAGCAAGGGCGCCATGGCGGCAATAGTGCCGAGGGCGCTGAGGTAGCGCTCCAGTTCGTGGATGACCCGGGCAGCGGCTTCCTGGATGCACTCTTTCATGATCTCGCGACCATGCTTGGAGTTGGCCAGGCCCGCGGCAAGGATCTCGCCCAGGGGGGAATCGGCGCGCAGTTGCTTGAGTTTTTCCTTGTCCAACTGCTTGTCCTTGATCCAGCGCCAGACCTGCCCGAGCAGATGCTCCGGGGTCACGCGGCTGGCCCGCAGCGTCCATAGGCGCTCGGCGACGATGCCCGTTGCAGCGATGGAGCTCAAAATGATCGGCAGCATCATCCAGCCGCCGGACTTGACCAATTCCCACACAGTGACAGTCCCCTCGAAAAAGTGCGCCACTCTAACATAGGGGTTGCGCGGGCCGAAGATCGTGATGACGCATGCCGGGGGACTTTAATAACCCAGGGTTATTGAAAGGCAGCGGGCTATTGCCGCCAGAAGCGTCGTGCGGCTTGCAAGGACCGCGGCTCGTCGAAACGCCCCAGCACCAGGCGCAGTGCGCCCTGCTCCGCGCTGTCGAAGATAGCCATGTCCAGAGCTTTGTAACGCGCGATGACCTGTGGGTGGGGATGACCGAAGGCATTGCCGCGCCCACGGGAAATCAGCACGCCGCGCGGGGCCAGACGTTGCAGGAAAACCATTGATGAGGAACTGCGGCTGCCGTGATGGGGCGACTGCAACCAATCGCTGGCAACGGCCAACGGACTCTCGAGAAAGGCCCGTTCGGCCTCGATATCGATATCGCCGGTCAGCAGTAGACGCTCACCATTGGCTTCGATCTGCAAGACGCAGGAGGATTGATTGCTGTCGCGGGCCAGAGGCCAGCGCCACAGGGAAAAGCGTACGCCATCCCACTGCCAGTGCCGGCCACTGACACACGGCTGGGCCTGCAACGCCGCTGGCAAACCCTCGACGTCGCCGCCGAGCACCTCGCTCACCGGCAAACCGCGTTGCACGGCCAGGGCCCCACCGGCGTGATCGGCATCGGCATGGCTGAGCAACAGCGTGTCGAGCCGGCGTACCCCCAGCTTGCGCAAGGATGGCAGCACCACCCGTTCGCCCTGGTCGAACTCGCCGAAGCGCGGTCCGGCGTCGTACAGCAGGCTGTGCTCACGGGTTCGGACAAGGATCGCCAGGCCCTGGCCGACATCCAGTTGCCAGACCTCGGCCTCGCCCTGGGCCACTGGCGTTGAAGGCGCGAATACCGCCAACGCCGCCAATGGCCACCCCAAGGGACGCAGAGGAATACCGGCCGGCAGCAACAGCAGCAGGATACCCAGGCCACTCAGCGCCCAGGCCCACAACGGAACCGCCGCCGGTATCCAGGCCGGCACTTGCGCGGCCAACCATTCGAGCCCTTGAAACAACCCAGCGAGCAAACCGCCGGCCAGCCACAGCAGCCCCTCGCCCAACCAGGGCAGCGGCAACAGCAGCGTGCCGAGCAGGGCCAAAGGCAATACCAACAGACCGATCAAGGGCACGGCGACCCAGTTGGCCAACGGCGCACTGAGACTGACCGGCAGGCCCAGCAACAGCAACGCCGGAAGCAGGCCGAGGGCAATCACCCATTGCCCCCGGCTCCAGCTCTGCCAGAAGCTCCAGGCACCCAGTCGCCCACTGAAGGTGAAGATCAGCACCGCCACGGCGGCAAAGGACAGCCAGAATCCCACCTGCAGACTCACCAGCGGGTCGAACAACAACACCAGGTTCAAGGCCGCCAGCAACGGCACCAGCGCCCCCAGATGGCGATAACGCAAACGCCACAACAGCACCATCGCAAGCATCACGCAGGCCCGGCGCACTGGCACGCCGAAACCCGCCAGCAGCGCATAGCCCAGCGCCGCCGCAAACGCCAGGCCACAGGCCCACGGCAACCAGGGCCAGCGGCCCGGCCACAGGCCATAACGCGCCAACCCGGCGATCAGGGCGTAGACCAATCCCGCGAGCAAGCCGATATGCTGGCCGGAAATCACCAGCAGATGCAGGGTGCCGGTGTCCTGCAGCACGCGCCAGGTCTGCATTGACAGTCCCGAACCGTCACCAAGCACCAGCGCCACCAAGGTGGCCGATTGCCCTTGGGCATCGACTTCCAGCAAACGCCGCCTGATCGTATCGCGCCAGGCACTACTGGCGGGCCCCAGCAATTGCCCATCCTTGATCGTGCCGGTCGCGCCGATACGCCGGGCGAGCAGCCAGGCCTCATAGTCGAACCCGGCGGGATTGAGCAAGCCGTGTCCACGCTTGAGCTGCACCGCCAGGCGCCAGCGCTCGCCGCTGCGCAGATCCGGGCCGCCGAACCAGGACAACCGCAAACGCGCCGGCAGCCGGGCCCGACGGGAAATCGCGCCGTCCAGTTCGAAGCGCACCACCTGTTCTCCCCGCTGCGGCAGACCGACCACCCGCCCTTCCACCCACAGGGTCTGGCCCTCCAACGCCGGCGCCAGTCGATCGTCCAGCGCCCGTTGCGCCTGGTAACAGGCCCAACTGAAGCCGAACAGGAATAACGCCAGCGGATAAGTGCGAAACGGCAACAACATCAAGCCGAGCATCGGCAGCACCAGCAACAGCCATCCAGGCGGCAGTTGCGGCAGGAATCGCAAGAGCACAAACCCCGCCGCCAGCGCCAACATCCCTGTTCGCATAAAGCACTCCTTGAACCCGTTCAGCTCTCGGAATAGCCGGGTTATGCGGACGGTGCTTTATTTACTGTCACAAAGTCTGAATCGGCCGCCCGTAAAATCCGGGCATACTGCCCGCCTGAACTGCCCGAGAAGCCTTATGCCGCGTCGCTTATTCAAACGCTACATGCCGGACCCGACCCGCATCAGGGAACACAAACACTTACGCTTTTTTGGTCCCCTGCTCCACGACCCGAACCTCTGGCACCTCAATCGGCACTCGGTGGCACGGGCCATGGCGGTGGGCTTGTTCGCGGCCTTGATGCCGATGCCCTTGCAGATGCTGCTGGCGGCATTTCTGGCGATTCTCGTGCGCGGCAATATGCCGATTGCCGTCAGCCTGGTGTGGCTGACCAATCCACTGACGATCCCGCCGATTTTCTATTGCGCCTACCAGCTCGGTGCCTGGTTGCTGCACGTGCCGCCCCGCGGCCTGCCGGATGAATTGACCTGGGCCTGGATCAGCGGGCAGCTGTCGACGCTCTGGCAACCGCTGTTGCTGGGTTCGCTGGTATTGGGAGTGGCGCTGGGCGCCCTGGGTTATTACCTGACCATGAGCTACTGGCGCTGGTGGGTGGCCAGGCAATGGAAGCGGCGCCTGGAACGACGCCGCCATCCATGAAACCCGTTACTGGCGCATACCGCGGCCACTGACCAGCAGTCGCGCGCAACCGATATAGAGGGCCAGGGTCGCCACGACCATAAAGGTGATGGCCACGCTGATGCGGATGTCCGACACCCCGAGAATGCCGTAGCGGAAAGCGTTGACCATATGCAGCACCGGGTTGGCCAGCGACACGGTCTGCCAGAACGGCGGCAGCAGGGTAATCGAGTAGAACACCCCGCCGAGGTAGGTCAGCGGCGTCAGCACGAAGGTCGGGATAATAGAGATATCGTCGAAGTTACGTGCAAAGACCGCGTTGATAAACCCCAGCAGTGAGAAGATCGTCGCCGTCAGTACCACCACCAGCAAGGTCACGCCCAGGTGATGGACCTGCAAATCGGTGAAGAACAGCGACAGCAAGGTCACGATAATCCCCACCATCAGCCCGCGCAGCACACCGCCCAGGGTGTAGCCGATCAGGATGGTATGGGGCGAGACCGGCGAAACCATCAATTCCTCGATGGAACGCTGGAACTTGCTGCCGAAGAAACTCGAGACCACGTTGCCGTAGGAGTTGGTGATCACCGACATCATGATCAGGCCTGGCACGATGTACTCCATATAGGTGAAACCACCCATGCCGCCGATCTGCCTGCCGATCAGGTTACCGAAGATCACGAAGTACAGGACCATGGTGATGGCCGGCGGCAGCAGGGTCTGCGGCCAGATCCGGGTAAAACGCCGGACTTCGCGGTAAACGATGGTGTTGAGGGCGACCAGGTTGGGTTGCAGTTCCGAACTCATACCGCCACCTTCGACAGGTTTTTTTCCACCAGGGACACGAACAGCTCCTCGAGGCGATTGGTTTTGTTACGCAGGCTCAGCACTTCGACCTGCTGCGTGGCCAGTTGCCCGAACAGCGCGGTGATGCCCACCGCCTTGTCGACCTGGACTTCCAGGGTGCGACTGTCGAGCAGCTTGCTCGGATAGCCGATCAGCTGGGGCGGCTGCTGCAGGTCATTCTTCAGGTCGAGCAGGAAGGTTTCCACATGCAGCTGGCTGAGCAACTGGCGCATGCTGGTGTTTTCGACGATGGTGCCGTGATCGATGATGCCGATATTGCGGCACAACTGTTCAGCCTCCTCCAGGTAGTGGGTGGTGAGGATGATGGTGATGCCTTTCTGGTTCAGCTCGGTGAGAAAGGTCCACATCGAACGACGCAGTTCGATGTCGACCCCGGCGGTCGGCTCGTCGAGGATCAGCAGGCGCGGTTCATGCACCAGTGCCCGGGCGATCATCAGCCGGCGCTTCATGCCGCCGGACAACGACCGCGACGGCACGTCGCGCTTGTCCCACAGGCCCAGTTGGGTCAGGTACTGCTCGGCGCGTTCCTTGGCGATTTTCGCCGGAATGCCGTAGTACCCGGCCTGGGTCACGACGATATCGAAGGTCTTCTCGAACTGGTTGAAATTGAACTCCTGCGGCACCACGCCAATGCAGCGCTTGAGTGCGGCGGGTTCGCGATCCAGGTCGTGACCGAACACCTTCACCGTACCGCTGGTCTTGTTCACCAGGGTCGAGAGGATGCCGATGGTCGTGGATTTGCCAGCACCGTTAGGGCCGAGCAAGGCGAAGAAATCACCTTCGGCGACATCCAGATCGATACCACTCAGGGCCTGGAAACCGTTGCCGTAGGTTTTGGTTAGCTGCCGGATGGACAGAGCGGAACTCATATCGGATTCATGCACCAAGAAGGGAGGAAAGAACTAAATAAGGGCACACCGTTTTGAATGCAACGGCGGCGAACCAGACGCATGGTGCTTGGCCTCGCCGCACAAGTACAGCAACCGGCGTTAATAGTGGCTATTAAGTCAACGCGGTCATGACCGCCCGCTGATAGGCCGGACGCTGTTTCAGGCGTTCGTACCAGGCACTCAAATGAGGCATCGGCGGGCGTTCGATGGACATTTCGAACCAGGCATAGATAAAACTGCCGAGGGGAATATCACCCATGCCGATCTCGTCACCCGACAGGTAGGGTCGCTCGGCCAGCGCCGCATCGACCCGCAGCAACAGGTCGGCGCAGATCTTCAGCGAAGCGTTGATCGCGGCCCAATCCTGTTGCTCGGCGGGGGTACGCAATACCCCCCAGAACACCCCGCGAAACGGGGTGGCAAAGGACGAGGTGGTCCAGTCCATCCACTTGTCCGCCTGGGCCCGTGCCTGCAGATCATTGGAGAACCAGTGGGAGCCGGCGGCATGCTTGGCGGTCAGGTAGCGCACGATGGTGTTCGATTCCCAGAGGACAAAATCACCGTCCTCGATCATCGGCACCAGCTTGTTCGGGTTTTTCGCACGATATTCGGGCGTATCGACGACACCGAACGCTCCGCCGGCATCCAGAGACTCGTAAGGCAGGCCAAGCTCCTCGGCACACCACAAGGCTTTCCTGACGTTCGACGAATTTTTCCTACCCCAGATTTTCAGCATGACCGCCTCTCTATGGATAAATGCCGACGCAGTCTACGCCCGAACAGCGCAGGCTCAAATCCTTGCGCACGAGGAAAGCAGCAGAGCGGATAACACGCGTCGTGATGCAGAGCGTGACGAAATCGACGAACTCCACCGACACGGGACGGTCACTATCGGTAGCCTGCTCACTTTTAGACCAGGCCGCCCGGGCCGTTACACTTGTAAACATGTGCCTACAGATTTGAACACACATCCCCAAGCCCTGTTTACCGGATGCCGACTAAGCTCAATCGGTGCTTTGGCGCTGTCTTTATGGAGGATTGAATATGCTGCTGTTGTGGATACTGGTACTGGTGATCGGCGTCGCCTGGCTGGCGCATCGCCGAATCGCTCCGCTTCCCGTACTCGGCATAGTCGCCGTCTACCTGATCGCGATGGGCCGGTTCGGCCATGGGCCGGGCGCTCTGATGCTGGTGCTGTGGGTGTTGCTGGCGGTGGTCGCGGCCGCGCTGTTGCTGCCCGACCTGCGCCGCAGGCTGTTCACTGCCCCACTGTTCGCCTGGTTCCGCAAGGTCCTGCCGCCCATGTCCGAGACCGAGCGCGATGCCATCGACGCCGGAACCGTCTGGTGGGATGGCGAACTGTTCAGCGGGCGCCCGGACTGGAACAAGCTGCTGGCCTATCCGAAGGTCCGGTTGAGCGAGGAAGAACAGGCGTTTATCGACGGGCCGACCGAAGAACTCTGCGCCATGGTCAGCGACTGGCAGATCGGCCAGGCCATGGACCTGCCGCCCAAAGCCTGGGCGCATATCAAGGAGCACGGCTTCTTTGCCCTGATCATCCCCAAGGAGTTCGGCGGCAAGGGCTTTTCAGCCTATGCCCACTCCCAGGTGGCGATGAAACTGGCGACCCGCAGCGGCGACCTCGCCTCCACCGTGATGGTACCCAATTCCCTGGGCCCGGCCGAACTGCTGCTGCATTACGGTACCGATGAACAACGCAATCACTACCTGCCACGCCTGGCCCGCGGCGACGATATCCCGTGCTTTGCCCTGACCGGGCCGCTGGCCGGCTCCGATGCTGGCTCCATGCCGGACACCGGGGTGATCTGCAAGGGCCAATGGCAAGGCGAGGAAGTCCTCGGCTTGCGCCTGAACTGGGAAAAGCGCTACATCACCCTCGGCCCGGTGGCGACCTTGCTCGGGCTGGCCTTCAAGGCCCATGACCCGGAGCATCTGCTGGGCGAAGAGGAAGACCTGGGCATCAGCCTCGCGCTGATCCCCACCGACACCCCGGGGGTCGAGATCGGCCGGCGCCACCTGCCCCTCGGCGCGGCCTTCATGAACGGCCCGAACTCGGGCAAGGACGTGTTCATCCCGTTGTCGTTCCTGATCGGCGGCCAGGACATGCTCGGCAAGGGCTGGATGATGCTGATGAACTGCCTGTCGGTGGGTCGCTCGATCTCCCTGCCGGCGGTGGGTACCGGCGCGGCCAAGTTCACCAGCCTGGTGACCGGCCAGTACAGCCAGGTCCGCGAACAGTTCAACGTACCGCTGGCCGCCTTCGAGGGCATCCAGGAAGCCCTGGCCCGCATCGGTGGCAACGCCTGGCTGATGGACAGCGCGCGGATGCTCACGGCCAATGCCGTCGACCTCGGCGAGAAACCCTCGGTGCTCTCGGCGATTCTCAAGTATCACCTGACCGAACGCGGTCGCGAGTGCATCGGCCATGCCATGGATGTGCACGGCGGCAAAGGCATCATCATGGGTCCGAACAACTACCTGGGCCGCAGTTGGCAGGGCGCGCCGATCTTCATCACCGTGGAAGGGGCGAACATCCTCTCGCGCAACCTGATGATCTTCGGCCAGGGCGCGATTCGCTGCCATCCCTTCGTCCTCAAGGAAATGGCCCTGGCCGCCCGCGAGGATCACGACCAGGCGCTGGTGGAATTCGACAAGTTGCTGCTCGATCATATCGGCTTTGCCGTCAGCAATGCCGCCAGCACCCTGGTCCTGAATCTCGGGCTCGGGCACTTCGAAGCGGCGCCGGGCAATCGCCTGAGCCAGGGTTATTTCCGCGCGTTGAATCGCCAGGCGGCGGCGTTCGCCCTGCTGGCGGACCTGTGCATGATGCTGCTGGGCGGCGAATTGAAGCGTCGCGAACGGCTGTCGGCACGCCTGGGGGATGTACTCAGCCATCTGTACCTGGCGTCGGCGGCGCTCAAGCGTTATCACGACCTGGACTCCCCGGACTATCTGCAACCGCTGTTCACCTGGGCCATGGAAGAGAGCCTCGGACACTCCGAACGGGCCCTCGACGAGTTGCTGAAAAACTTTCCGAACCGCGTGCTCGGCTGCCTGCTCCGAGTGGTGGTATTCCCCTTCGGTCGTCGACACACCGGCCCTTGCGACGAGTTGGATGCCGAAGTCGCCGCCGTGCTCGGTCGGGCCAAGGGCGATCCGGCGCTGGAAGCCGTGCTTGAAGGCTGCTACCGCCCGCAATCGGCAAGCGATCCGGTTGGAGCCCTGCAACACGCCTACGATTTGCTGGGCGCCAGCCATGCGCTGCAGAAAAAACTGCACGTCGCACTCAAGAGCGGCCAGGTCAAGCCGCGCGCCGAAGAGTCGGCCATCGATGCCGCCCTGGAGGCCGGCGTATTGCAACCGGCCGAAGCCGAAAGCCTGCGCCAGGCAGAAGCTGCCCGGCGCAAGGTGATCGACGTGGATGATTTCAGCAAGGAAGAACTACGCCCTGGCAAAGGCAAGGTCCGCTAGGTGCGCGGGTCAGGTGCCTGCTACGGAGCCTGACACGACAACGGGCGCCGAGAGCCTTATACTCTCGCGCCCGTTTTACCCTTGAGGACCCCTGTCATGTCCAACCTCGTTGCCGATCACCTGGTCCTGCTCGACCACCTGCGCAGCATTCTGGTCGCCGTCGGCGAAGCCGAGCAGGTCCCCGAAGAAAGTCACGCGCTGTTCCTCGAACGTTTCGATGAGTTGCGCGCGCAACTGCCGGTCGAACCGGTGGAAAGCCAGTACCTGGGCCAGGACCTGCTGTGCCAGGTGATCCTGCGTTATCCGCAAATTGCCCACCTGGTACCCCGCGACCTGCTGTGGTTCTTTGGCGGCGACTGCCTGCATTACATGCCGGATGACGAACTGGAGCTGTACCAGGCGCTGGAAGAGCGCCGCTATGAAGCCGAGCAGAACGACGAACCGTTCGACTGGAACCAGGAAAAGCAGCTGCTGGCGCTCTCGACCCAGGACAGCAAGCACTGATAAAAGCCGCTCCATCAGGCTGGGAGCCTACAGCGCCTTGCGCAATGTCGGCTCCCGGGCCAGACGCTCCACCAGGTAGTCGATAAACACCCGCAACTTCGGCGACAGGTAGGGTGTCGGCGTATACAGCAGCCAAAGGCCGCCATGATAGGAGGCCAGAAACGTCCAGGCCGGCAACACCTGAACGATCAAGCCCTGCTCCAGGGCATGCCGCGCCGTGAAATACGGCAGGCTGCCAATGCCGATATGCTGCAACACCGCATCCAGCCGCACCCCCGTGTGATTGGCCGCATAACGCCCGCGGACCCCGACGGTCACCGACTTGCTGCCCTGCCTGAACTTCCAGCGCGCGTCATTGGGCGTGTCCCCCAGATAGATGCAACTGTGCTCCAGCAGGTCATGGGGGTGCTGCGGCGTGCCGTGTTCAGCCAGGTACTGCGGCGTCGCGCAGAGCAGATGCTCGATGGGCATCAACTGGCGCCCTACCAGGCCGACCGGCGGATGATCGGTAATACGCAGGATCAGGTCGACATTGTCCTCGATCAGGTCCACCGGTCGATCTTCGAGAATCATCTGCACATCCACCTGTGGATAACGCCGCAGAAACTCCGGCATATGCGGATGCACGACAAAACGCCCCACCGCCTTCGGCACGCTGACCCGAACCAGCCCCTGGGCCTCGTGGGTGTACTGACCACTGATCTCCATCACCGATCGCGCCGCACTGACCATTTCCCGGCAGCGCTTGAAGGTCTCCTCGCCGCTGTCGCTCAGCCGCAATTTGCGTGTGGTGCGCTGCAGCAGGCGGGTCGCCAGGGCCTTTTCCAGACGGGAAATCGAGCGACTCACCGCCGAGGGCGATAAACCGAGCTGGCGCGCGGCTTCCGAGAAACTACCGGTCTCGACCACCTTGACGAAAATCGCCATTTCACTCAGCAACGCCAGCGGCAGATTGATGCTCATGACGCACAGGTCCATTGATATTTGATCGGATTATCACAGGCTAACAGCCTTTTTATACTGGCGACACCCAATCGACCTGACGACCATTCATCCCGGAATCACCATGAATCCCCACTATTTGAACGAATTCCTCGCCCTGGCGGCCATTCACTTTCTCGCCGTGGTCGCCCCTGGCCCCGACTTCGCCGTGACCATCCGTCAGAGCGTGCGCTTCGGCCGGCTGATCGGCGTGATCACCGCCCTCGGCATCGGTGCCGGGATCTCGGTGCATGTGCTCTATACCCTGCTCGGCGTCGGCGCCTTGATGCACAGCGCGCCCTGGCTACTGAATGTCGCCAAGGTGATCGGCGGCGGCTACATCCTCTACCTGGGCATCAACCTGCTGCGCAGCAAAGCCCGGGCGGCGCGCGCGGATTTCGGCCAGACCGCCGACGAGCTCCCCCAGCAGAGCCCGGCCAAGGCCTTTATGGTCGGCTTCCTGACCAATGCCACCAACCCCAAGGCCACCCTATTCTTCCTGGCGATCTTCACCACGGTGGTCAGCGCCTCGACCCCGCTGGAAATCCAGGCGCTCTACGGCCTGTGGATGTGCAGCGTCAATGCACTCTGGTTCATCCTGGTCAGCCTGCTGTTTTCCAGCGAGCGGGTCCGCCAGGCGTTCCTGAAAATGGGCCACTGGTTCGAACGCACCATGGGCGTGGTGCTGATTCTGTTTGCCGGGCGCCTGATGCTGTCTTTATAAGCAGCCCACCGACGAGGCCTTTGAGCGGGAAAAAATCCAGCGCGGTTTGCATTTCCTTAAGAAAAATCCCACACCAAGGGCTCCCGTACAGCGGCCCTATGGTGTTAGTTTGGAAAAATATCTGTCCTATCGATCAGATATCTCTCACAAACTGCTTGCAAAGGAATGCTTCCCGCAATGAATTTCCCACTCAAACACCTGGCCACCACCACCCTGATGCTGGCCAGCCTTTCGTTGTTCACCACGCCCGCACAAGCCAACATCGCCCCCCAACAGAACGCGGCCATCCTCAGCACCCTGAATGACGCATCGGTCACGGATTTCAGGCAGTTCCTCGCACGTCTGGGCAAGAGCGAGCTGGCCAAGACCGACGACCTCGGTCCGGCCATCAGCGCCTTCCTCGACAACAAGACCCTTCCCCCCGAACAGCAAAATGAGATCCATCGCCTGCTGGGCCTTTATGCACGGGTGAAATACGGCAATGCGGCCACCGAGACCTTGCGTGAGCTGGTAGCCATCCCGACCTTCCGCGTGGACGGCGTGGCCCAGCACGAGAATCCCGAATTCATCAGGATCGGCGAAAAAATCAAGGATCTGGCCCAGGCCTTCAACCTGAACTTTCGCAACATCGACAACCGCGTCTATGAAATTTCCCTGGATGGCAGCGGCGATGAAGTCGTGGGCATTCACGCCCATGCCGACGTGGTGCCGGTGACGCCGGAAAACTGGGTACTGAAAGACGGCACCCGCCTCGACCCGTTCAAGGTCACCCTGATCGGCGACCGCATGTATGGCCGGGGCACCGAGGATGACAAGAACGGCATCGTGGTGGCGCTCTACGCCATGAAAATCATCAAGGAAGAAAAGCTGCCACTGGCGAGAAACTTCAAACTGCTGGTGGACACCACCGAAGAAACCAGCGGCGACGCCATCCCCTATTACTTCGAACACAATCCGGTCCCCAACTACAATCTGGCGCTGGACGGCGGCTACCCGGTGGTGATTGCCGAGAAAGGCTACGGCACGGTCATGGCCAACTTTGCCCGACGCCAGGCCGAGGGCAAGGGTGCGGAGATCCTCTCGCTGACCGGGGGCATGGCCACCAACCAGATACCGTCGACGTCGGTCGCCACCCTGGCGAGTGACAAGCCCGCCGAACTGGCCGCCAGCCTGCAGCAGGCCGGTACTGACTATGCCAAGCGCAATGGCGGCAACTTCGAGATCAGCGCCAAAGTCGTCGGCAAGGAGATCAAGCTCACGGTCACCGGCGTTTCCGCCCACTCCTCCGAACCCGAGTCAGGGGTCAACCCGGTGGCGAGAATGCTGGACTTTATCAACAGCCTGGACGGCCAGATCGCGCTCAAGCACAACCACATCACCGACGCCGCCCGCTACGCCGCCGACAACTGGGGCCTGGACTACCTGGGTGGTAAATTGGGCGTGGGATTTTCCGATGTCTTCATGGGACCGCTGACGGCGTCCCTGACCTATGTCGGGATGGATGAAAAGACCTTCAAGCTCGCAGTCAACCTGCGGGTGCCGAAGGGCAAATCTCCGGAAACGCTCAAAGGCGAAATCGCCGGCAAGCTGAGCACTTGGAGCCAAAAGACCCACATTGCACCAGCCTTCAACTATTCGATCGCCGAACCGATGTACCGCAACCCCGAGGGGGAATGGGTCAAGGCATTGCTGGCCGTGGCCAGCGAGAACCTGGGCATGGAACACAAGTTCGGCACCTCGGCCGGCGCGACCTCGGTCCATGAGTTGCCCAATGGCGTGCAGTTCGGCCTGGCCAGACCTGAGGTCAAGTACACCGGCCACACCGACAACGAGTTCAAGAGCGTCGAGCAATTCCTCATGGACCTGCAGATCGTGACCGAGATGATGGGGCGAATCGGGCAGTTGCCCAAGCTCTGATCCCTCTCAGGACCCGCCCTTGCGGCGGGTCCACTGTCGCAGTCGAGCAGCCCCCACCTTAATCACCTAAAAAAGCGGAGCTCCGTAGAGCTCCGCCTTGAAAGAACCTCAAATCATTCAAACTGAATACCTACGAATTTACTCAGGTGTTGTGTACCAGCGACCGTCTTCGTGCTGATATTGATACTCTCCACCTTTTACAGAAACCCCCGCCTTCGTGTTGCTTGACTGAACTGACGTTCCACCACCCGTACCCGTCTGCCGAGTGGGGTCATTACCACCACTCATGAAACTAGGTGAGTCCTTGGGTGCGTCAACTGGATTGTTTGTATCGGCCATGACCTGTACTCCTTTGTGATTTACAGGAGTTTGTATTTTTTGTTTTTTCCAAGTATCTGGCTACTGTCAGAAATGACAGGTTTTTATATTTATTTGAAATTTTCACCCGCGCGAATACTTCTATCCACCCTTGCCAGGGTGCTACCTGCTCTGACTTAAAACGCACAAACAAAAACGCCGCTCATCACTGAGCGGCGTTTTTGTTGAATATGGAGCGGGAAACGAGACTCGAACTCGCGACCCCGACCTTGGCAAGGTCGTGCTCTACCAACTGAGCTATTCCCGCAAATGGCGTCCCCTAGGGGACTCGAACCCCTGTTACCGCCGTGAAAGGGCGGTGTCCTAGGCCACTAGACGAAGGGGACACGCTAACTGAAACACATGGTGTGTATTTCAGTGCCCAAATCCGACTCCGAAGAGATCGGTTCTGGTTTCACTCAGCCCCGCCCGAAAGCAGTGCTGTTTAAAAATGGAGCGGGAAACGAGACTCGAACTCGCGACCCCGACCTTGGCAAGGTCGTGCTCTACCAACTGAGCTATTCCCGCAATGGCGTCCCCTAGGGGACTCGAACCCCTGTTACCGCCGTGAAAGGGCGGTGTCCTAGGCCACTAGACGAAGGGGACACACTACAACATTCACTCCCTGCCGCGCTTCGCTGTGTGCTTTACGCTGCAAGTGGCGCGCATTCTATGGATGGATCGAAGGGTCGTCAACCCCCAAGGATAAATTTATTTAAATCAATGACTTCGCCACCCTTTACAGGCCTTTCCCGGCGCCCCTCGCGTCTGCCCCTTGGCGCCTATATTCTGGCGCCCGACAAGACGCTATAGTGATCGAGGGAAATAGTGGCGATGTGCTCTATCCCAGGCGCCATGCAGCGCGTCGATCAATGCTATCGGCGAAAACGCCAAGCCACTACACTCGTTCGCATTACACCTTGAAGAGGTCTTAACGGTGACACCACTCATGATCACCCTGCTGGTCGCAGCCGGGATCTTTCTCCTGATCGCCATCGGCTTCCTCAATCATATGGCTGAAAGCCGCAAACTCGAGAAGGCCCGAGTCAAGGTCGAACTCAACGACCGCCTGCGTCGTTGCGGCGAAATCACCGAGACCTTTCCCGGCCAATTGATGAGCCCGGCCCTCAAGCTGCTGCTGACACGCCTGGAACTCAACGTGAACCAGCGCCTGTTGAATATGGACAAGACCAACAGCAAGTTCAGGGCTCGGGTGACCGAACTCACGGCGCTGGTCAGCCAGGGTGAGTCGATTCCGATCAACAACCCGCCCGGCCCGATCCAGACCGAAGCCAAGGCCAAGGATGTACGTTTCCTCCTTGAAGCCCTGCACGGCCAGATCACCCGTGCCGCCCAGGACGGTTTCCTCCCCGCCACCGAAGCCAAGCACTGGATCCGTGAAGTGCGGCATATCCTGGTCTTGCTGCATATAGAGTTCTTCAACAATCTCGGCCAGCATGCCCTGCAACAGGAACAACCGGGGCAGGCGCGCCTGGCCTTCGAGCGTGGCGTGCAATACCTGCGCAAGCAGCCTGAACCGGCTGTCTATAACGAACAGCTGATCTTCATGGAGAAGCTGCTGGCCCGGGCCAACTCCATGGTGCTCACCAACATCAAGCCTACCGAAGAAGACGTCAACGAACTGACCCAGGGCCTGAAGGACGTCGAGGCCGACGCCGACTGGAAGAAGAAAGCCATCTACGATTGATCAAATCCCAGGCATAAAAAAACGGACAAGCCAGGCTTGTCCGTTTTTTTATGTACTGACCGGGAAATCAGGCGACCGGATTGATCGGCTTGTCCGGGTACCAGACGTCCATCAACGGGCTGACTTCAACGGAGGTCAGTTCGCTGCGGGTCTTGAGCCAGGCTTCAACGTTAGCGCGTTGTTCAACGCTGACCGAGCCACGTTTCTGCAGGCAAACCAGACCGTAGTCATCGCCGCCGACATAGCCCAGACCGTTGGCTTCCATCGCTTCTTTCAGGAATGCGTCGAGGAAAACGTCGATAGCCTCTTCACTCAGGTCTTCTTTGAAATCCAGGTTCAGCTCAAAACCCAACTCCTGAAATTCATCGACGCACAGCTTTTTGCGCAGACGCTGGGAACGGTTAGTCGCCATGAAACAATCCTCAAAAGTAATAACGGGCGGCACTTTATCAGTTTAAGGCTGCAATTGCCCGGATCTGTGGCGACAGCTGGTCGATCCGTGGAAAAAAATCAGCCATGCGCGGCTGGCCCAAGGCCCAAGCTTGATTGCCTTCGGGCATAATGCCGTCACTTTCACGACCATTGAGGGATTTTTCTCCACATGCCCTCGTATTTTCCCCTCGACGGTAGGGCTCTACTTCATATGATCAAATCTTTACGTCCGCTGCTGCTCGCCGGCCTTCTCCTTCCCCTGGCCTTCCCCACTTACGCAGCGCCCGTCAACACCACCCTATCTCCCAAAGTCCAGCAGGCGCTCAGAGCCAGCAAGCTGCAAAACGACGCCTTGTCCCTGATGCTGGTGCCACTCGACGGCCCAGGCGTGCCCACCGCGGTCAATGCCGACGTATCGGTGAACCCGGCCTCGACCATGAAGCTGATCACCACCTACGCCGCCCTGGAAATGCTCGGCCCCAACCATCAGTGGAAAACCGAGTTCTACACCGATGGCCCCCTGAGCAACGGCGTCCTGCAAGGCAACCTGTACCTCAAGGGCGGCGGCGATCCGAAGCTGAACATGGAAAAGCTCTGGCTGCTGATGCGCGACCTGCGCGCCAACGGCGTGAACCAGGTGACCGGCGATCTGGTCCTCGACCGCAGTTTCTTCATCCAGCCGCAGTTGCCGGAGTTCAATGACGACGGCAACGACGAGAACAAGCCGTTCCTGGTCAAGCCCGATGCGCTGATGGTCAACCTCAAGGCCCTGCGCTTCGTCGCACGCAACGACTCGGGCAAGGTACTGGTCTCGGTGGAACCACCGATTGCCAGTATCCGTATCGACAACCAGGTCAAGGCGGTCAATGCCAAACAGTGCTCCGGCGACGTGCGCTACAACCCGGTGGCCCAGGATGACGGCAGCACCCTGGTCACCGTCAGCGGCCAACTGGCCGAAGGCTGCAGCTCGCAGACCTACCTGTCACTGCTTGACCATCCGGCCTACGCCGCCGGTGCCGTACGCGCCATCTGGCAGGAACTGGGTGGCAGCATCCATGGCAAGGACCGTTCCGACGTGGTGCCCAAGAGCGCACGCCTGCTGGCCCGGGCCTATTCGCCGGACCTGACGGAAATCATCCGCGACATCAATAAATACAGTAACAACACCATGGCCCAGCAACTGTTCCTGAGCCTGGGGGCGGAGTATCGCAACGATGCCGACGGCGATGACGCCAAGGCGGCGCAGCGGGTGGTGCGTCAGTGGCTGGCGAAGAAAGGCATTATCGCGCCGCACCTGGTGATGGAGAACGGTTCCGGGCTGTCCCGTGCCGAACGGGTCAGTGCGCGGGAAATGGCGAGCATGCTGCAGTCGGCCTGGAAGAGCCCCTATGCCGCGGAGTTCATCAGTTCGCTGCCGATCGTCGGTACCGACGGCACCATGCGCAAGCGCCTGAAGCAGACAGCCATGCGGGGCGAGGCGCATATCAAGACCGGGACCCTGAACACCGTGCGTGCCATCGCCGGCTTCAGCCGCGACGATAACGGCACCACCTGGGCGGTGGTGGCGATTCTCAACGACCCGAAACCCTGGGGGGCCTCGTCGGTGCTAGACCAGGTGTTGCTGGACCTGTACCGCCAGCCCAACGTGGCCGGCTCGGACGAATAACCCGGGACCTGGACATCAGGGCCCGGGATCCGTGGTGATCAGCGGGCGCTGATTTTCCAGGCGCGGTGGATCTTGCTGTTGCGGGCGAAATCCGGGTCCAGGGTCTGGGCACTGATTTCCTCGACGGCATAACGTGTCGCCAGGTGCTCGTCCAACTGGAACTTGCGGAAGTTGTTCGAGAAATACAGCACGCCGCCCGGTGCCAGGCGCGCCACGGCCAGGTCGAGCAACTGCACGTGGTCACGCTGGACGTCGAACACGCCTTCCATGCGCTTGGAGTTGGAGAAGGTCGGCGGGTCGATGAAGATCAGGTCGAACTCATCGCGACTGGCCTCGAGCCAGGCCATCACATCCCCCTGCTCCAGGCGGTTCTTGTCGGAGAAACCATTGAGCGACAGGTTGCGCCGCGCCCAGTCCAGGTAGGTTTTCGACAGGTCGACGCTGGTGGTGGTGCGCGCACCGCCCTTGGCCGCGTGCACACTGGCGGTCGCGGTGTAGCAGAACAGGTTGAGGAAGCGTTTGCCGGCCGCCTCTTTCTGGATCCGCAGGCGCATCGGCCGGTGGTCGAGAAACAGACCGGTGTCGAGGTAATCGGTCAGGTTGACCAACAACTTGACGCCACCTTCGTTGACCTCGGTGAACTTGCCCTGGGCGCTCTGGCGCTCGTATTGCTTGGTGCCGCTCTGGCGCTCGCGGCGCTTGATGATCACGCGGCTCTTGTCGACATTCAGCGCCTGGGGAATCGCCGCCAGGGCATCGAACAGGCGGGCCTGGGCCTTTTCCGGATCGATGGACTTGGGCGCGGCGTATTCCTGGACGTGCACCCAGTCGTGGTACAGGTCGATGGCCAGCGAGTATTCCGGCATATCGGCGTCGTACACCCGATAGCAGTCGACGCCTTCACGCCGGGCCCACTTGCCCAACTGTTTGAGGTTCTTCTGCAGACGGTTGGCGAACATCTGCCCGCCTTCGCTCAGGCGCGCCTGCTCGACCACTGGCGCGGGAACCGGCGCTGGCTTGATCGGATTGCCGTTCTTGTTGAATTTCGGTGCTTCAGCCACTTCCTGCGCCAGGACTTCAGCCTGCTCGCGCTCGATCTGGCGCTGTTCCGGTGTGCGACGCTCGCCAGTGACGAACTGATCCGGCAGGACCTTGATCAACAACAGCTTGCATGGCAAGGCGCCGTTCCAGAACGAGTACTGCTTGTGGCTGCGAATGCCCATGCGCTTGCCCAGGTCCGGGGCACCGGTGAACACTGCCGCCTCCCAGTTCAGGCAGGACTGGCGCAGGCGCTCGCCAAGGTTCTGGTAAAGATAGAGCAGGCTGGCTTCGTCGCCCAGGCGTTCGCCATAGGGCGGGTTGCAGATCACCAGGCCTGTCTGGTTCTGGTCCGGGCGCGGCTCGAAGGTTGCCACCTCACCCTGGTAGACCTTGATCCATTCGCTCAGGCCGGCACGCTCGATGTTGTTGCGCGCAGGCTGGATCAGTCGCGGATCGGCTTCATAACCACGAATCCACAGCGGCGGCTTGGCCAGGCCGGCTTCGGCACGCACGGTGGCTTCCTCGTGAAGCTTTTTCCACAGCGCCGGTACATGCCCGAGCCAGGCGTCGAAGCCCCAGTGAATGCGGTTGAGGTTGGGCGCCATATCGGCGGCGATCATCCCGGCTTCCACCAGGAAGGTCCCGACACCACACATCGGGTCGGCCAGGGCCCCGCCTTCGGCGGCAATCCGCGGCCAGCCGGAGCGGATCAGGATCGCCGCCGCGAGGTTTTCCTTCAGCGGCGCGGCGCCCTGCTGCAGACGATAGCCACGCTGGTGCAGGCTGTGGCCGGACAGGTCGAGGGAGAGGATCGCTTCGCCACGGTCCAGGCGCAGGTGAATGCGCAGGTCCGGGCTGATCTTGTCGATGGACGGACGCTCGCCGGTCGGGGTGCGCAGCTTGTCGACAATCGCATCCTTGACCTTCAAGGCGCCGAAATGGGTGTTGTCGATGCCCGAACCATGGCCGCTGAACTCAACGGCCAGGGTCCCGTCGCAGACCATATGGTCCTGCCAGTCGACGTCGAGCACGCCGTGGTAAAGGTCCTCGGCGTCCTTCATCGGGAAGCGCTTGAGCACCAGCAGCACGCGGTTGGCCAGTCGCGACCAGAGACACAGGCGATAGGCGGTCTCCATATCGGCCGTGCCGCGAATGGCCGAGGTGTGCTCGCGCGCCTCCTCAAGGCCAAGCCCGACGGCTTCCTCAAAAAGCAGGCCTTCAAGGCCCTTGGGGCAAGTGAGGAAGAGTTCGTAACGATCCGACATGGGAATTCCAGGGCTTATAGCCTTCAAGGAACGGGCAAACGCATCGCCCGCTCGGTTTCGATCAAGCGCTTTTCTCGAAGAGCGCTCGTGTGGCGCACCATTGCGCCTGTCCACCCAGGCAGATCCTTCAACCCTTGGATTGAAAGAACCTTGATGCCTGGACAGCTCAACTCTCGTAATAAAAACTCTTTTTAACAAAACTCTCGTAACAAAAAGTCACATCGCGACCCTTCGTCGAATAATACCTGACGACAACGGGTCGGTATTCGCAGTAGAGAATGAAACTCATCATTCATCTAAGGGCTGATCGTAGCTGGGTTTTCTCCAGCAATACGAGCAAACGGCCATCACATCTTATGGCCTTAACACCATTATCGTTACGTCCTTATGACAAAACGGTCATTCACACGCCCCTGCGCATTGGTTAGAACTCACAACAGGTTGACGTCGCAATGGCGTCAACACCCCGCCCTACCGCGAAATCGCCCAAGCGCTTTTGCGTACCAGGGCGGAGCTCGCCACGCCGGCAGCGAGCACCAACGGCAGATGCATTCTGCCCGACTTCGCCAAGAGGTCGACGGGACATATAACAGTCAACCAGTGAGGGCAACACCCTATGAGAAGACTTAAGCGTGATCCGTTGGAAAGAGCATTTTTACGCGGATATCAATACGGCGTTCATGGCAAATCCCGCGAGCTTTGCCCCTTTACTCTACCGTCGGTGCGCCAAGCCTGGATCAATGGCTGGCGAGAAGGACGCGGCGACAACTGGGACGGTATGACCGGCACTGCGGGAATCCACAGACTCAACGAACTTCACGCTGTCGGCTGATCAGGGCACATTCCGACATGACAATTTGAGCAACAACCGACTTACCATGCACGCCCCATCCGGGCGGCGGGCTTCGGCCCAGGGGCTCCTACGGAGCCCTTTTTAATGCCGCAGGCTTAACGCCGCAACGCCGCGATGGCATCCACCGACTGGCGAATCAACGCCGGCCCCTTGTAGATGAACCCCGAATACACCTGCACCAGGCTGGCCCCGGCGGCGATCTTCTCAGCCGCGTGCTCCCCCTCGGTGATACCGCCCGCCGCGATGATCGGCAAACGCCCGGCCAGTTCAGCAGCCAGCACCTTGACGGTATGGGTGCTCTTCTCGCGTACCGGCGCGCCGGACAGGCCACCGGCCTCGTCGCCGTGGGCCAGGCCTTCGACACCGACACGGCTCAGGGTGGTGTTGGTGGCGATCACCGCGTCCATGCCCGACTCCAGCAACGCCTGGGCTACCAGCACGGTCTCTTCGTCGGTCATGTCCGGAGCGATCTTGATCGCCAGCGGGACGTATTTGCCATGCTGCTGGGCCAACTGTGCCTGGCGCACGCGCAGGGCCTCGAGCAGTTGCTTGAGCGAATCGCCGAATTGCAGGCTGCGCAGGCCCGGGGTGTTCGGCGAACTGACGTTGACCGTCACGTAGCTGGCATGGGCATAGACCTTGTCCAGACAGATCAGGTAATCATCGACGGCACGCTCCACCGGCGTGTCGAAGTTCTTGCCGATATTGATGCCGAGGATGCCGCTGTAGCGTGCGGCGCGCACCCGCGACACCAGGTTGTCCACCCCCAGGTTGTTGAAGCCCATGCGATTGATGATCGCCTCGGCCTGGGGCAGGCGGAAGATCCGTGGTTTCGGATTGCCCGGCTGCGGCCGTGGCGTCACCGTGCCGATTTCAACGAAACCGAAGCCCAGTTGGGCAAAACCGTCGATGGCCGCACCGTTCTTGTCCAGGCCCGCGGCCAGGCCCACCGGGTTGGGAAAGTCCAGGCCCATGACCGTCACCGGGTTCGACGCCGGAGCCTTGCACAACAGGCTGTTAAGCCCCAGCCGCCCACCCGCGCCGATCAGGTCCAGGGACAAATCGTGGGAGACTTCCGGAGAAAACTTGAACAACAACTGGCGGGCCAGGTTATACATGGGCGGGCTTGACTCGGATGGCGGCGATAGTGGCCGGCGATTATAGCCGGGCCCCGGCAAAAACCATAGGCGCACCACGAGCCTGACTTATCCGCAAGGCGGCAATGCGGTTGCCTCGGCGCAACCTTGCAGGCTGGTGACCAGGGCCAGGCGGGCCAGCGCCTGGTGATTGCCGGCTTCCAGCTCCAGGACCCGGGCGACCGCCGCCCGGGCCTGCTCGACCCCCGCGCCGCGATCACACAGCCCCAGCATCGACAGGGCCAGCCAGGTATCGGCCAGTTGCAGCGCACTCCAGGGCTCGCAACAAGTGGCCACCCGCTCGGTCGGCAAGACGCTCAGAGGGTCCCCCAACACCGGCAGCAACGGCACCACCGGGCCGGTAAAGCGATAGCCCTTGCCGTAGACGGTGGCGATATAGCCCTTGCTCTCCTCGAGCAACTTGCGCAGCACATAGATACAGCGCGTCAGCGACTCCTCGGCCGCGTCCATGCCCGGCCAGACGCTGTCGAGCAAGCGGTCCTTGGTCACCAGTCGTCCAGCCGAACCCAGCAACAGGCGCAGCACCTGCAACTCCTTGGGCGGCAGATGAATTCCCCGGCCGCACCTCACCAGGTTTCCATCGCTTTGCAATATCCATTGGCCAAAGACGAAGGTTTGTCGCGGAGTCTTTCCAGTGGCGCTGTCCATAACCTCGACGCAATCCTCTATAGAGATGTACGACCATTCAAAAATAAACCCGGGAAAAGGGTCTATTCACGAGGAACGTCACGACTATAGGAATTCACATCGAGCCATGTCGGTAGGACATTTCCCGCATAGAAAAGGAATATTCAACAAGATGGCAGCACCGACAAAACCTACAGGCTCAAGGCTGATTCCTTCATACAAACTGCGCCCTAATGCAGGAACTCTGGTAGCTCCCCGCCTCTCCCCGGGCATTTCCTACAAGGCGACACAGATCAGCCACAGTCCGCCAGCGCCCGACCTCGTCGATTGACAGCCTGATACGAAACGCCGCATTGAGCCGCTCAACCAGCTCGGCAAAGTCGACGTCGCCACTGCCCAGGTCTTCGAGCAGTCTCGACTCGAAACGGATCTTTCTGCGTGGCAGTGAAAAATGCTCGGCCAGCAACACCATCACCTGTTGCTCGATAAAGTAGTCACACTCTCCCGGAACCAGGTAACTCATAGACTCGCTTTCCCGCAAACCGCGCCGGAACATGACGGCATGGAGCCCGCCTGCAAATCCTCGAGATAGGCCCGCGAGCGCCGTGGCAGCTCGCCATCAACCGCCTGCCTGAGCACATAGTCGAAACAATCCCGAGCCTTGGCCTGCGCGCCAAGCGCCAGTTGACACTCGCCGGTATAGAACATCGGCCGGTAGTCGCCACGGTCCTGGGCAAACGCCACCGCATACAGCTCGATGGCCTTGCGGTAGTGCCCGGAGACCTGATAGACCGCCGCCAGCCCCATCCAGTAATGGCTGTTGTAAAAGTCGTAGATACACAGGAAACGGAAGAGTTTTTCCGCTTCCTCCAGGCGTCCTTGCTCCTGGAACTGGCAGGCATGGGCATAAAGGCCCTGCACCTGTTCGTTACCGGTTTCGCTCATCTCCTTGAGCGCCTCTTTCGGGCTACACATCGCCACACCCCCGAGGAACACGTCAGTTGCTGACGTCTTGACTGTCACGAGATCATCAAACCCATGGACGCCTGGATATCGCAGAGGCGGCTGGGCGCCACGCCGAGCAGTTCACGGACCTCCTTGGAAAAGTGCGACGAAGAGGCATAACCGAACTCCAGCGCCACATCGGTCAACGAACACTCGCCGCCGATCATGCTCAGCAGGGCCTTGGCCGTGCGCCAGTCACGCAACTCGGGCTTGGCCGCACAGCCCAGCGCCTGATGGCACAACCTTCGAAAATGCGAGACCGACACGCCATAACGCTTGGCCAGGCCAATCAGTTTTTCATTGGCCGTGCCCTGCTCCAGGAGAAAACGCACCAGCCAGTAGTTCGGGCTTTGCCGCAGGACTTCGGCAAAGCCTTGATGGGCGGGATCGGCGCGCAAGGCGCAGTCGATATACCAGGATTCCAACAAGGTCCTGCTGGCCGATACCCCGGCTGACAAGGGCAAGGCCGCCCAGGGCGTCGCGGCCGATCGCGCCCGTTCGAAACCCATGCCCTGGTCGATAAACACCTGCAGCTTGACCAGGCTCGCCTCCACGGGGCGCTCGCTGAGCAGGTCACCGCCGATGACCCGCAACATGCCCCGCGCCACCAGCAAGCCCTGCCAGCCCGGCGGCAGGCACCAGGACACGCTCGCCTCGTCATGGGCCAGGCACACGCCGGCCTCTCCCGCCTGTACCTGTACGACCTGTTCACCATATAAAAAGCCCGGACACCTGGTCGCGGATAGTTGATCACTCTGCACACTGCGCCCCGTCTCGTTCTTATTGAGCGGTGCGATGATGGCCGGGTGGCGCCCGCCAATCATGATGAAAATCTGATGAAGCGTTGTCCGAAAGCACACGAGCACAGGTCGGTGCCCGTGCCGGGCTCAAATTGCAGGCGAAAAAAAGCCCGGCCTAAGCCGGGCTTTTTCTTACCGCAAAGTCATTACTGACCTTGTTGGGCTTCTACTTCAGCTTCTACGCGACGGTTGATCGCGCGACCGGCTTCAGTGGCGTTGTCAGCCACTGGGCGGGTTTTACCGTAGCCTACCGACTGGATGCGGTTAGGAGCTACGCCGTCCTGGACCAGGACCTGTTTCACAGCATCAGCACGACGCTGGGACAGCTTCTGGTTGTAAGCGTCAGGACCGACGTTGTCAGTGTGACCAGCAACAGTAGTAGTAGTACGTGGGTACTGCTTCATGAAGTCAGCCAGGTTCTTCACGTCGCCCTTGCTGTTAGGCTTGACAACGGACTTGTTGAAGTCGAACTTGACGTCCAGCTGAACCTTGACAACTTCTGGAGCTGGAGCGGATTCAGCTACTGGAGCTGGAGCCGCTTCTACTGGAGCTGGAGCAGGAGCCGGAGCTACTTTGCCGCCGCTGCCGCCGAAGTTCACGCCCAGGCCGATCAGAGCCTGGTAGTCCCAACGACCGTTGTCCAGCTTGTAGTCAGCTTCACCGCCAACACGAGCGTACAGGTTGTCAGTGATGTAGGCCTTCACACCGGCACCGGTGGTCAGGTAGGTCGAACCGTCACGGCCGGTGTGGCCGTCAGCGGCTACGTTGGTCATGCTGCCGTGGGACACGCCGCCTTCAACATAAGGACGGAACATGTCGCCGACTTGACCGAAGTGGTACTGGGACTTCAGACCGAAGTGATCACCATTGATCTCTTGGTTGCCAGTGGCGCCGCTCGAACGGGTGTAGTCGTCCTTACGGTAGGTCAGGTTCACGGAAACGTCGTCGGTCAGGAAGTAGCCGATCGAGACGCCAGGAGTGCGACCATTCTGGTAATCGTCGACGCTGTGGTTCCAGGTCTTGCCCCAGAACGCTTCACCTTCGACCGCGCCTTGGCCTTGTGCCAGTGCGCCGAACGAAGTAGCGGCAATGAGAGAGCCAATGGCCAAGCCCAAGGTGTTTTTCAGTTTCATCCGTTAAATCCCCATCTGGTGATTGTATAGCAGTCCCACAAACCGGGGGACAACTCGGCGGCAAGTGTAGCAGAACTTGCCTACACGTAAGAGACATTTGCGCTGAACTAAGTTTCAGCGATACCCGCAAATTTCTCACGCAATTTGTCGAGGGCCCGTTTATAGCGCATTTTCGTGGCGCTCAAGCCCATGTGCATGATGTCTGCAATCTCCTGAAACTCCAGCTCTGCGACAAATCGTAGCACCAGAATTTCCCGGTCAATCGGATTCACATGCACTAACCATCGATCCAGTCCGCCCTTTTCCTCAGGTTTCGGCGTCTTCTCTTCAGACGCTTCCTCAAGGGGGTCAAGACTCAACGCATCCATCAAGCGCCGCTTTCGGCGCTCTTTGCGATACTGCGTAATACATTCGTTGTACGTGATGCTATATAGCCATGTCTTGAACTTGGATTTACCCTCAAAGTTCTTAAGGCCATACAACACCTTCAACATCACTTCCTGACAGACATCGTCCGCATCGCGTTCGTTCCCTAAATATCTTGAACAAACGCTGAACAAGGTACGTTGATAGCGCCGCATCAACTCTTCATAGGCGCGGGTCACATGAAACAGCTCCGAATGCGCACGCGCCACCAACTCCTCATCGGTGAGTTCGCGGGGGTCGTAGCGCATGGAGAGCGATTGAGCTTTATTCAAAACGAGTCGGGCCGACAGTCAGGTCAATGTCCGCCGCAGCCATGGCTGCGGGCATTTTTGCGGCGGCATAGAGTAGCAGGGTTTGCCGGGTTAGCGGCTGCTCACATGCTGCTCCAGCAAGATCCGATTGGAGAGAGAGACTAGCTCACCCTCATCGGTCAGCAATGTGGTCTTGACCGTGCCAATCTCTTCAATCTGTCCTTCGACCTCACCCACTCGCACTTGTTGCCCAACCTGATACAACTCACGCACATAAATTCCCGCCAGGATCTGCCCGGCGATCTCCCGACTACCCAAGCCCATGGCCAGCGCAACGGCCAGGCCAACGGTAATGAGCACGATCACGATCACATGGTTCAGCAGGTCGGTCTTGACCTCCAACTGACTGATCGCCACCGAAATACTGATGATAATCACCAGGCCCTGGGCAACCCGCCCCAGGCCCGACGCATAATCCAGGCCAACCCCTTCGGCCGCGCCACGCACCAGCCCGCTGACCAGCTGTGCCAGCAAAACCCCCACCAGCAGCACCAGGGCCGCGCCGAATACCTTCGGCAAATACAGGGCCAGCATGTCGAGCGTAGCTGAAACTCGCTCAAGTCCAAGGGATTCGGCCGCCGAGACCAGGAAAATCAGCAAAATGAACCAATAGACGATCTTGCCGATCAGTGTCGAGATCGGCACCTGGAGGCCGGCACGCCCCAGCAGCTTGGTCAATCCGGTGCCGCCCATCAGGCGATCCAGGCCCAATTTGGCCAACAGCTTGGACAGCAGGGTGTCGAGCAGCTTGGCCACGACAAAGCCCAGCAACACCACCACCAGCGCCCCGAACAGGTTGGGGATGAAATTCGCGACTTTGGTCCACAAGGCAGTCATTGCCGTGACGAGGCTCTGGGTCCAGAGATCAAGTTCCATATTCAGTCAGCCTTATCCGTGGAGCGAGCAATAGGGGTACGACGAGAGACCGGCAAAACATGGGCCGATCCGTTGTTCAGGGCAATCATCAGCGCCTGCAGCCAACGGCCCATCAGACTGAAGAGATCACCGGCGCCGACCTGCCGGTTGGCGGTTTTCAGGACACGCCCCAGACAAGCGTCGTCGTCACGGGTGGACGGCGAGGCCTTGAGCATGTCACGCAGAGATTGTTCGAACGGATCGTGCATACGCACCTCTCGGTATATCTGTGAAAGACGCGATCACTTTTTTGCAGGTCACATGAAACATGTTTCAAACCCAGCGCAAACGTCGGAAAAGCCACCATTGTCCGACGGCAACGGCGACGATCAGCAGACATGCGATGACAAAACCGTAGGGGTCTCCGGACCACGGAATGCCGCCGACGTTGATCCCCAGCAGACCGGTCAGGAAGCTCATCGGCAGGAAGATCCCGGTGATGATCCCGAAACGGTACATGGTCTTGTTCATGCGCACGTTCAGGCGTCGGTCCTCGGCCTCAAGTACAAGCCCCACGCGCTCGCGGGTCAATTCGAGCTCTTCCAGGTAACGGGTCAGGCTGTTGTTCAATTCGTTCCAGTAACCGGCTTCTTCGTCGGCGAACCAGGGCAGCTTGATCCGGCTCAACTGGCCGAAAATATCCCGCTGCGGCGCGAGGAAACGTTTCAGCCCGGCCGCTCGACGACGTATCTGCACGATGGCGCCATGTTCAGGGCTATACCGTTCGTCGGCATCTATCTTTTCTTCTTCGTCATCGACCACTTCCGAGAGATCGCTGACCAGATCCTGCACCTTCAGGGTGAGGTATTGCGCGATGTAAAGGATCAGTTCGGCGGCGTTTTTCGGCCCCTTGCCCTGCTCCAGTTGCACCAGCAACTCATCGGTGGCGCGCAACGGCCGCAAACGCAGGGAAATCACCCGCTGATGGGCGGCAAAGACCCGCACCGAGACCATGTCTTCAGGCTCGGCACCGGGATTGAGGTTGACCCCGCGCAAAAACAGCAGCAACTCGCTATCGGGCAATGGCAACAGGCGTGGCCGGGTATTCTCTTCCAGCAGCAGGTCGCAGTTGAACTCGCTCAGGCCGCTGGAGGTGCGCAACCAGGCGTGGGTCTGCGGATGGCTGCGATCCCAGTGCAGCCAGAGGCTTTCCTCCGGCTGCAACTGCAAGCCATCGAGCTCTGTCCGAGCAATCGAGCGCGCACCGCCCTTACCATCCAGAACCAGGGCATGAACCAGCCCCCACTGCGCGTTTTCTTCCTCGAACATCCTTACCCCATTTTGTTGCAAAAAATTTACTCAGGCATCTTCAGCGGGCTCGGCGCGATGATCACGCCGTTGTTGTCCGCGTAGATGTACTCGCCCGGGCGAAAGGTCACGCCGGCAAAAGTGACCGGGACATTGAGGTCGCCGATGCCACGCTTGTCGGTTTTCATCGGATGGCTGGCCAGGGCCTGCACCCCCAGGTCGGTCTGGGCGATCACGTCGACGTCACGGATGCAACCGTAGATCACCAACCCTTCCCAGCCGTTCTTCGCCGCCTTCTCGGCCAGCATGTCGCCGAGCAGGGCACGGCGCAGGGAACCGCCGCCATCGACCACCAGCACCTTGCCCCGACCATCGAGCTCGACCTGGTCCTTGACCAGGGAGTTATCCTCGAAGCACTTGATGGTGACGATCTCACCACCGAAGGAATCGCGGCCACCGAAGTTGCTGAACATCGGCTCAAGCACCTGTACCAACTCCGGATAGGCGTCGCACAGATCGGGGGTGACGTAATGGTCCATGGGTAAACTCCTGTAGGTGGAATCGAGAATGCCAGACTACGCAGGTCGCGCTACAAGATGAAACGCTTGCCCCGGTCGAATGTTTAGACAATGACCCAAACCGCTCAATGCGTCATATCTTAGCCTTTACCATCCGTGAGCGAAATGCCCTTGTCAGGGCGTTTCCTGAACAACGGCTGACTCAGCCTGTAGGAAAACCTGCTGGTCGCGCAACCAATCGGCCACCCTTGGCCAGACTTCAGCCTGTGCCGGCTTGCTCACCAGCATCTCGACATGGCCGAAATCCGAGCTGAAACCCTGCTCGCGGCCCAGGCAGAGAAAGTGCTTGTGCGCCGATCCGATCTGCTCGAACAGCTTGCGACAGGCCCAGGCCGGATCCTGGTGATCGCCCACCGCGGTGACGGCCAGCACCGGCACGTCCACTTCGGCCAGGCCACCCCACCAATCCCGCTCGGCGTCCCGGAAGCGCCCGAACAGGCCGTACCAGCGCAGGCTTTCGAGGGCCAGGCCGATGGGCTCGTCCTCAGGGCCGCGCTTGAGGCGCGAACCGGACAAGTGGGCGAAGCGCCGCAGCAGCAGGCGACCGCCCCACTCCACTGGCGGAATCTTCAACGGCCAGTAGGTGCGACTGACCTGGCAGCCGAACAATGCCGCCGAAGCGACGGCAGGGGCGCCCAGGTATTGACCGCCCAAGGCAGCCGCCAGGGTGATGCCACCCAGGGAATGGCCGATCCAGTGGGGAATCTGCCCACTTTGTTCACGGACGAACGCGGCAATGGCCGGCAGGTCATAACGGGCGTAATCGGCCACGCGATTGCGTCGATAGCTGTGGTTGCGCGCCGATAGTCCGTGACCGCGCATTTCCGGGATCCATACGTCGAACCCGGCACGCGCCAGGTAGGCGCCCAGGCCGATGCCCTTGGCGGAATACCAGAAGCGCCGATTGGAAAAGCTGCCATGCAGCAGGATGACCGGCACGCCACGGGCCTCGGGCTCGTCGGCGAGGCCCAGGCGGGTGACCGCCAGTTCGACGGTGGCGTCGGGGCTGTTGGCCGGTTTCAAACGATAGACGTCTTCACAGAGATCGCCACGACGCTCGGCGCTGATCAAAGCGACCGGAAAAAGATTGCTGCTGCTTTGCATAAGGCTCTTGCACAAAAAAGGGCGGCCCAAGTGGACTCGCCCTGAAAATAAGATTTTACAACATCGAAGACCGGTTCTACTTACGACATAAGTCTGTAGGAACATGGCTTGCCAGCGAAGCTTTCAGCGTTCTCAAGGACGCCTTCGCGGGCAAGCCCTGCTCCTACAGTTCTCA
>NZ_JALLIZ010000040.1:0-4536 GCF_023242345.1 Pseudomonas sp. MWU12-2037
GGTGCTGGGTCCGTATCAGGACATTCATGCCACCCTGGTGCAAACGCGCAGCAGTACCTTGTTGAAACCCTCATTGGGTGGCGTGGCAAGTCTCTATAGCGATGCCAGTGAATTGGCCGCGGGCAGCGATATCGAACTCGATCGGCGGTACATCGTCTTCAATCCGCGGATAAGCCAGCAGGTCGGGCTGTCCAGCGGCCTGGATGATGATGGCCTGTTCACCCTGAACTTCGACGATGAGCGCTACCTGCCTTTCGAGGGGACGGGCGCGGTGTCGAGCTGGACGCTGAGCTTCCCTCGGCACCTTTCGGCACATCAAGAAGCGGTCTTCGACTCCTTGACCGACATTATCTTGCAGGTGCGTTACCTGGCGGTGGACGGCGGCAAGGTGCTGGCTACCCAGGTCGAGCCGTTGGTGGCCTATGTGGAGCAACAAGAGTCTGTGCGAGCCTTGCTTTCAACACCACTGTTACTGCAGCAGGGTGAGTTATGAACAGCGGAATTATCCATGAACTCGAAGAACAACGCCGTGACGCCCTGGTCGCCTATTACCTGGGCCAGATCGTGCCGTCATCGAACACGGCGGCGCCCTTGCGCCTGACCACCCCCGAGGACCTCTACGAATACCTGCTGATCGACAACCAGGTCGGTGCCCAGGTGGAAACCAGCCGTGTCGCCCAGGGTATTGCCAGCCTCCAGCAGTATATCCACGCCATCTACAACGGCATGGAGCCCGGTTACCCCTATGGGTTCAGCGCCGAGGAACTGCGTCTGTGGCGCGAGAGCATGAGTCAGTACAGCATCTGGGCCGGTTACCAGATGATCGAGGATTACCCGGAAAACTACATCGACCCGACCCTGCGCCTGGGCAAGACCAGCCAGTTCAAGACCTTGGAAAATGATCTGGGGCAAAGCCGTTTGACCGAGGACAGCGTGCAGGTGGCGCTGAAAAACTACCTCAGTCAGTTTGAGTTGGTGAGTAACCTGAAGATGGTCTCGGGTTATATCGACGGCACGGACTTCAGGCACGCGAATTATTATTTTGTCGGTCGGCAAAACGTCGAACCTTTTGCGCCCTATTGGCGCAAGGCGGCGATTGACCTGAGTGATTCAAGTACCCACGTTTCGCCCTCGGCCTGGAGTGAATGGAAAACCATCGATGTTGCTTTTGAAGCTGGCGTCACCCAGGTTCGCCCCGTGGTGATTCGCGAGCGATTGCACGTGGTCTGGGTCGAAGCCGGCCAGCCGCAGATCAACGATGACGGCCATAGAACCGGAAAATACTTTTATTCGGCCAAGATGGCTTATAAGCAACTCAATGATCAATGGTCGCCGGCGACGATACTTTATACAGGGCTCACCTCGGTGAACACCTTGACAGATAAGTTGGCGGCGGAGGTCTATATCCGGAGTGGTGCGTTTTCGGTGGCCATGGATGTTCGTATTGCCTCGAGCCCTCGGTTAGTCGTAGCCTTTAAACTGGGCGCGAATGCGGATCTGCGAGTGTACGATGAGTCATTCAATCAGATTATATTGAGTGTGGCAGAACAGAATGAGTTGTCTCTCGTGGCGAGTTCGATGTTCGGCAACGACCCAATGCGCTTGCAGTTTCCTTATGTGGGCATCGATAGCGGCTCGGCGAATATTGACTGGATCATCGGTTCGGTGATGTGGGATCGTGAAAGCTCCTATAATTACTATCCCTCTCCGGGAGAATATCCGGATGCCTTGAATTCCTATCTGGAATTCAGTGCAACCTTGCACATGAGTAAGAACGCTCAGCAGGAGCTGATTGGAGGAAAACTTGAGGTTCAAGGCGCGTGTTCAAGTGTCCGTATGGAACGGGTGGATATCAAGCTTTCCCTTCAGGATCGACACGTTTGGGAATACTCGAGTCCGGTTGGTTTATGCCGGGTTGAGGTTCTTTGGGGAGTTTATTATGAGGGAGGGCAGACCTGGGCACTGTGCGAGATGATTAATCATGTGCTCTATTTTGAGGAAAAAATAAATCACAGTCATGTATTTAGTCATGATGGAACAGCGCTTGTTACGATAGATCAAAATACGCCGTGCACCCCAGAAGGCGCGGATTGGAACAGCTCTTTTCATAATGGGCGTGTCAGGCGGATGCGCTACAAGATTCCATTGGGCCTGGAACTGGATACGCTCCTGCCTCTCACACTTGAAGACGTTCAGGAAGGGGCTTCATTTAAGGTGGTATCGACAGTCTCTCTCAAATGGGGTGGTTCGGTCGGAGGGACTTTTAACTTTATAAATAAATCAAATATATTCTCTGAGACTTTTGCCCCGCTGACGCGTGATTTTGGAGTTTGGTACGCTTATGAGAGTGACGGTGCTTATATGGAGGAGCGGTTGGGCTCAGCGGCGCTTACGTTAAACGGTGCAGCTAAAACTCCCTTGTTCACAAAAAGTTGGACTGGCGCAACCAACACTTCTTATGCCTTTCCTTTTGGTGTGGCGAAATCTACCGATCCTGGAATAGGTTGGAATAGATTTCTGGTGAGTCTCAGTCCCATGCTCCGTGACGCCCCTAAAGTGATGACCACCGCGGCGGGCGCGCAGTTTCTTGATCTGCAGGCATTGGCGCTGGACGACCTGCGTTATGTTCGGCTAAACAGCTTGTTCGCCGCGGAGTTGGTCACCAAGGCGGCATTCTCCGTGGAAGCGGCCTTGAGCTGGGAGAGTCAGCACACGGAGGAACCCCCCGTTCCCGGTTCTTCGCAAGCGGTTCCCGTGGATTTCAACGGTGCCAACGGTCGTTACTTCTGGGAGTTGTTTTTCCATGCCCCGCACCTGGTCGCACAGCGCTTGCACAGCGAGTTCGATTACCTGGGCGCGGAAACCTGGTATCACCACATGTTCAACCCCTTGGCGCGGATCCAGCCGCTCGATCCTCCGCCTGCGGTGGACTATCCGTATTGGTGTGTCAGGCCCCTAGCCCAGCCCGACCGTCCCGCCGAGCAGTTTTTTGGCCTGGGTGGCCTGCGCGATCCGGATGCGATTGCCTACAGCGTGCCTTCGCACTACCGCAAGGCGATCTTTACCGACTACGTGAAAAACCTGATTGCCCGAGGCGACATGCTTTACCGGCAACTGAACCGCGATGCCCTCAACGAAGCCAAGCTCCTGTATGTACGTGCCTTGTCCTTGCTCGGCCCCTTGTCCAAGGGCCGCAGCATCAGCCGCTGGGAGCCCATGCCGCTGGTGGACGCGGCGGCTTATGACAGCGCGTTGTTCAGCGCCTTCGAATCGTCGATCCAGACGCTGTTCGCCGAGGATATTCCCCAGCATATCCAGGGCGACCCCTGGTTGCGCTTGATCGACGCGCCCTGGTTCCGCTTGCCGGTGAACACGCAATTGCTCGACCTGTGGGACAACCTCGATTTGCGCCTGGGCAACCTGCGCAACAACCTCACCCTGGACGGCAAGCCCCTGCTGTTGGCGCTTTACGAGGCGCCGGCCAATCCGTTCGACCTGTTGCGCGCGCAATTGGCCGGCGAAGGCGGCGGCGCCCGGCGGCTGGGGTCCCTGGCGATTATCCCGCCTTACCGTTTCCGCGTCATGTTGCCCCGTGTGCAGGGCGCCGTTGACACCTTGATCCGCTTTGGCGAGCAGGTACGCGGTTATATGGAGCTGCGTGACCGCACCCAGCAGGAAGAGCTGCTGCAAGCCCATGTGCAGGAACTCTCCGAGTTTGCTGTGACCTTGCAGGATCAGGCCATTGAGCAGGCCCGCAGCAGCAGGGATGCTCTGATGTCCAGCAAGGCGATGGTGGCTGCCCGTCAAGATTATTACGAGCGGTTGCGTAAAGAAGACGTTTCCGGCGATGAAAAATTGGCCATGTATGAACGTGTGGTTGGGGGGGGCATTACAGCTGGCTTGGCTGGGGCAACGACTGCCGCGCAGGTAATGGATGCAGTCACGGTGAATCTCATCGGGACGTCTGGTGGCGTACGCAAGCCTGCCGCGCTTGCCTTCGCGGCAATAACGGCTGTCGATGCTGCTGCAAAAGGTTTGGTAGTCCATGCCGATTTTCTAACTCAGAAAGATCAGTATCGCCGCCGACGCGAAGAATGGGACTTCATGATCGAGCAGGCCAAGGCTGAAATCGCAGTGATCGATAAACAGATAGACGCTCAGCGCATCGTTATCGCTTCCGCCAACACCGGTTTGCGGCAAGCCGAAAAAGCCCGCGAACAGGCCCAGATCTACTACGACTTCCTCAAACACCGTGCTGCCGGCCCGGGGCTGTACCAGTGGTTGCTCAGCCAGATGTCGACGCTGTATTTCCAGGCTTATGACGCCGTGTTGTCGATGTGCTTGGCCACCGAATCGGGTTGGCAATATGAGCTTGGCGATCATGACACGCGTTTTATTCCCCATGATGCCTGGGCCGACAACCGTCAGGGCCTGAACGCCGGCGAAGCCTTGAAGCTGGGCTTGCTGCGCATGGAGTCGGCGTTTCTCAACCGTCATGAACGCCGCCTGGAACTGACCAAGACGATCTCCCTGAAG
>NZ_JALLIZ010000042.1:0-3175 GCF_023242345.1 Pseudomonas sp. MWU12-2037
AGTAGTGATCGACACCGGGCCCTGACCGCTGATCGTGCCGCTCTGACGGTTGTCGAGACTGGCGCCGTGCAGGTCGATACCGCCGTCAGTCACCAGTCGACCACCCTGGTTGATCAAGGCACCATCGCTGGTCAGGCTCAATTGGCCGGCACTGGAGAAACTGCCGCCCGAGTTATCCAGGCTGGCGGCGTGAGCCGTCAGGGTGCCTTCGCTGCTGATCAGCCCGGAGAGCTGGTTGGTCAGGGCAGCGTCGAGGGTGATCACCAGGCCCGACTGGGCGCTCAACTTACCGCCACTGTTGTCCAGAGTGCTGCCGGTCAGGGTCAGCGAGCCGTTGGTGATGACCGAACCACCGCTGTTGTCGAGACGAGTGGCCGTCAGGTCAAGGCGTTGCTGGGCGGTGATGCGGCCCTTCTGGGTGTTGTCGAGGGACTGGCCCTTGAAGGTGAAGAGATTGTTCGAACCCAGGCGACCGTTCTGGTTGTTCACCGCACCCGTGGCCGTGATATCCAGGATGTTATTGGCCATGACCAGGCCAGTGAGGTTGTCCATCGTGCCCAGGGTCAGCGTGGTATTGCCCTGGCTGGAAACTTCACCGGCGTTGTTGTTCAGATGACCAAGGGTCGCGGTCAAGGCGTTCTGGCCTTTGATCAGGCCACTCTGGGCGTTGAGCACGGTGTCGACCGTCAGACTCAGGCTGTCAGCGCTGAGGACCCGACCTTGGTTCTGGTTATCGAGGGTGCCTGCGGTGACGGCAGTTTTCCGCTGCCCGCTCAAGGTGCCGCCCTGGTTGTTCAGGGTCTGCGTAGCGGTGACACTCAGGTCACGACTGGCGATCACACTCTGGCCGGTGTTGGTCAGGCTCTGCGCGGTGACGCTGACATCGCCCGTGCTGTTACGGGTGTTATCGGCATTGACCCCGGCCTCGATGATGCCGTGGTTGGTCAATTGACCGCCGCTGTTGAGGGTGATGCTGTCCCGGGCCGCCAGGTTGTTCTGGCTATTGAGATCCCCCGTGGTCTGCACGTTCAAGCTGCTGCCGGCGTAGACCGGACCTTGGGCATCCAGGCTGGCGGCCTTCACGTTGACGGCGCCACTGGCGGTGGCCTGGACCATGCTCAGTTGGCCGTTGGCATCGAGCTGGATATCACCGCCACTGGCAGCCAGATTGCCGGCCAGTTTGACCCCTACCCCGGCTTCAGTCCCCACCAGTTTGATGGCGCCGGCATACATGCCGCCCAGCACCGAGGAATCAATCGCCACTTGTGGCTTGGTGCTGCCGTCATCGGCACGCGCCGTGGCATTGAGAGTGTGGGCATCAACGTCGTTACGACCGGCAATAACAGTCAATTGGTTAGCATTGATCTGCGCGTTGATGGTGGCGGCACGGGTGATGATTTCGAACTGGTCGATATTGCTGGCGTTGAGGCCGGCGCCGTCGATGGAAACGCTGCCCTGGTCGACCTGATAACCCGTGACCTGACCATTTGTGATGACGGCCTTGCCAGTAGTCAACGTGGCCTGCGGCGTGTTGATAAAGCCACAGCCGTTACAGCTAATGCCATACGGGTTGGCCACGATCACATGGGCCGACTGCCCCGCCACTTCGGTGTAGCCGCGCAACTGGCTCGGGCTGCCGCCATTCACCTCGTTGAGGATGACATTGGCCGCGGCACCGTTGAAATTCGGGTTACCGAGAATGATCCCGCCCAGTTGTGTCGACTGGGTACGCGCGGTGGCGTTGTTAAGGATGACCCCATTGGCCCCGACGTTGTAGTCGCTGAACTGGTTGTGCGACAGCCCCTGGGCATTCGGCGCGGCGATATTGACGATCGGTACGCCATTACCCGCCTGGCCGAGCGTGGTGCCCGGCGCATTGACCACGATCCCATCCGCCTGGGCCAGCAACGGCTGCCAGAACATCGCGTTCGCCAGAATGAACGCCAGCCCGCGCTTGGGCAGTCCCAGGAAATGTTCACGGTTTTTCAGGGCAGCAGAAGGCTGGCGGGCCAGGAAGGCAAACTGACGAACGTCCATGTCGGGATCTCGATGCAACGCGTGCGGTGAATGGAATTAGAGGAAGAAATCCAGACGGAAATAGACCGGCGCTTCACGCTCGGTGATCGGCGCTGGTCGTTCCAGGGAGTTGGCGAACGTCACGGTGGCGGCGAGATGCTTGCCCCGGGCAAACAGCTCAATCGAGTCGCTGGTCATCCGCCCGTGCTGTTCGGCGCTGTAGCGCCCATTACGAATCACGCCCTGGTCATAACCGACGCTGGTGCCGTACTCGGAAAGCACGGGCTGTAACCAGTCCCAGGTCACCGGCCGGCTCCAGCGCAAGTCATTGCGCCAGTAACCGCCGCTGTCGCCCGACAGCGTCTGATCTTTATAACCACGAATGGAGGACTGCCCGCCCAGGCTCATGCGCTGTGTGCTGAACAGCACGTCATTGGTGCGCTGGCCGGTCATCAGGCTACTGAAGCTGAACGACTCGCCCCACAGTTTGAACGGTTGCAGATAGCTGACCGTGGCGGTGTATTTGCGATAACGGGCGTCGGGCAAACCCTGCGTGAAATTCGGAACGTTGTCCTGGGCACCGAAGGCACCGATACCGTCCTGCATTCCCAAATCGAGGTTGACGAAGGCACTGCCGATCCGCCGACCGTGGGTGATGCCGAACTGCGCTTCGCTCAGGCGGTTGCTGCTGTCGGCCAGCTTGCTGCCTTCGATGAAGTTGTTGGTGCGCAGGTAGGTCAGGCCGGTATTGAGCGAGGTCTTGCTCAGGGCATCGCGGTAGATCACCCGCTCCAGCTTCACCTGATTGTTCTGGCTGTCGCCAGTCTGCTGGAAGTTGAAACCGTTGGCCTGGGCCTGGGAGCGGTAGTCGCTTTCGCTGTAGGTGTAGCTCAGGTTCCACCAGCCGAACGGCAGGTTGTAATAGAGCATGGCATTACGCGAGTTCTTCGTTTGATCGCTGACCACATCGTGGCCAGCACGCAAGGAAAACTGATCGGCCAGCCCCAACGGATTGTCCCAATCGAAGGTCGTTCCGGCCTGTTGCTCACCCGTGCTGCGCTGACCATCGTTACCGTAGGAAAGCCCCGCACGCCAAGGCTTCTGCGGGTTGTTCTTGACCAGCACCTCGCTGCCACCGACTTCCTTGCCCGGAGCCAGC
>NZ_JALLIZ010000043.1:0-2684 GCF_023242345.1 Pseudomonas sp. MWU12-2037
ACCCAGCAAGTTGCCATTGCCATCAAAAGCGGCAGCGATCTCCTCTTCGGTGGGAGGCCGGCCATTCTGCTCGGGCAGGCAGCGATTGCTGTAGCGCGCCGCCGTCAGCTTGCGGCTGTGGTTTTGCGGGCCTACATGAACCAGTTCCAGCAAATTTCCACCGGCGTCATAGCGGTAGGTTTGATGATAATTGGCGACGGCACCCGGATCGTCGAAGCGATTGAACTCCGGCCCTCGACTGGCGCTACCCGCCTCCCAACCGGTCGCTGCGATCAGTTGGTAGAGACTGTCGTAGTCATAGCACTTGGTCGGTTCTACCCGCTGGTTGGCGAAGTACCTGATCGGCAAAGCCCCGTCTTCAATGCTCAGTACATTACCCACCGGATCGTAGTCGTAACGCAGATCTTGCAGCGCCTCACTTCCACGTCGAGCCTGGAGCCGGATAAGGCGACCATCTTCAGGACGATAGGTCAGCGTACTGACGACACCGTTACCTGCCGTTTCCTGTTCAACCTGAACGTAGGCGTTGTAGGCAATGGCACTGAGCAGAGTTTGAGGGGTTGCTTGCCCGCTCAGTAGCAAATGGCTCGCCTGTAACTGGCCATCCACGGTGTAGTCGAACAGTTGCCGATTACCCTTGGCATCAACCTGCTCCAACACATCACCCAGCGGGTTGAAATGCGTCGCGCTGGTTGCCGCTTGCGCCACGGGTTCCAGCAACACATCCCGCTCCGGCAGCCCTGGCGGCCAATCCGGTAACTCCAACGAACTCAGAAAGCGTTGGGTCTGCTCAAGCACTCCACCCGTCAAGGCATAGTTATCCACAGTCAACGTACCCGCCGGATCATCATGGCGAATCAATTGTCCGCATTGATTGTGAGCGGCGAAACCGGCGCTGGCATCGGCGTATTCATAACGCTCGGTACAACGCGGTGTCTCGCCTTCGCCCTGCTCGACAATGGTCAGCGGTCGAAGCAGATCGTCGTACTCGACCCACCGCTCGCTGCCCCGGCTATCCCAGGTTTGAACAAGCTGATCGCCATCACCGAACAAGTTGACCCGCTTACCCGCATCGACGCTGATCGAACCCAACACCTTCCCGGACAGTGAATAAGCATTGGTGAGATTGGCAGGCGTTTCGGCATCTTCCGCACTCAGCGCCCAAAGCCTGGGATCCCATTGCTCGACCAGCCGCCCCATCACGTCATAGGCACTGCGGTTGATCCGCTCTTCTGGCTCCGCCGTTTCGACGAAACGGCAATAAGCAACCACACGCACCGCCAGCCCACGGGGATCAATAACCGTCAGCGTCGGTGTGTGAATGTGAATGCCGCTCGTCAGTCTCGACATGGCTCTACCAGCGGTGCTGGTGGGTGGGTGGCAAAGACCTGTAGGCCATGCTCATCGTCATAGCAGCCGTTGCAATACTATCTGCATTACGGGCAGCCATATGAGACCGAAAATCCGGCGTTTCATTATGAAAATTTAGTGCCATCGGCGCATCAAAACTCGCCGCATTTGATGTTGCTCCTGCCCATTCATTGGCCAATGCGACAAACCTACCAGCGGTAAGCGCTATATCTGAATCCTTTGCATTTCCCCGTACAGTAATATCAGCAGCAAACAGCCGCGCTATAAACGAATCAGAGCCCAGATAATAAAAATCTCGGGTAAATGCGCCCTCACCGACGAATCGATCGACGTGAGAGAGGTGGCTCCCTTCATGAATGAGGGTAATGACCCTATTGGGACGAGACTTTGCCATAAAGCCGTCGGAGATAAATATGTGTCCTAAACGATCCCTCGAATCAACCCACCCTGAATCGTTAATATCCCCGTCGGTCCTGACAAATTTACCCCGACCAAATCCAGTATTGTGATATTGCCTCAACAGCCCCTCCGTCCTCTCCCATGCATTGATAATATTTGAGCGTTCCTTGAGATATTCCGGACCAAAAAAATCTTGCATGATATGTGAGCTATAATCTGGGTATTGTTCCAGCATCAACTGGGCATCTCTCAACACAGGAGGTGCGTCGAACAATGCATCTGTTAACGCGACTTGCTCTAAAGGGGCAAACGCGTCCAGGCCATTAGCGACAACCTGTTGATTATCTTCTGCCGCATACGCGTAAATTTCTTGTCCTTCGGGAATTGCCGCAGGTGGATTTTCCCGAAAATAGTGGAGTAGTTGGTCATCCACTCCCCAGAGCCCGTTTTGATCAATACGACTCGTAGGATTCCCTCGAACAAATGCATATAAATTCAAGCCATCCACGCCCCCTGCGGGATCCGGGTTGATCCATCGCTGCAACCACGGCGCGTAATACCTGAAACCATAGTAGTAAAGCCCAGTTGTATCCCGCTCTTGCCCCGAGTAACGCACCGTCTTGTAACCTGCCTCCACCTCATTTCGCCCGGCAAACCAGGCCGTACTGCCGTAGGGATGATAGGTTTCCTGGCTGATTACCTCGGCCTCGCTGTCCAGCTCCAGGCTGCTGGAGCCCAGATGATCAGTCAGGTTGTAGCGATATTGATCGTTGGTAATACCGGAAGGCGGTGCCGTTTCCCAGTGCAGCACCTGCATGGCACTGCGTCCGGCCTGGACACAGATCACCTGCAACACTTCCCCAGTGCCTTCACGGGTGCGGATTTCCAGGCCCGGCAAGTAGCGGACTTCCGAT
>NZ_JALLIZ010000044.1:0-2110 GCF_023242345.1 Pseudomonas sp. MWU12-2037
TGTTGCGGATGTCAGCATCACTGCGCAGAACGTGACCAACAACGGCCAGAGCATCATCGCCAGCCGTGACTTGAGTGTCACGGCCACGCAAACCCTGAGCAACCAAGGTGGGACCCTGAGTGGTCAGCGGAAAACCACGGTTGTGGCGTCCACCCTGGATAACCAGAACAAGGGCCGGGTCATCAGCGCCGACACCCTGAATCTGACCGCAGGCACTGTGGTCAACGCCCAAGGCGGCTTGATCAAAGGCCAGAATGCTTTGCTCGCCACCCTCGGTCATCTGAACAACAACGCGGGTGAAGTCTCCAGCCAAGGCAACACCACGTTGATCCTGGGTTCCCTGGACAACCTCACCGGCCTGGTCATGGCCAATAACGTTCTGGACATTACCGCCACGGGCGCGGTGAACAACCAGAACGGTCGCCTGGGTTCGAACAATAGCTTCACCTTCAAGGGCAAGTCCCTCGACAACACCCAGAAGGGGCGCATCACCGCGCAGCAAAGCCTCGACCTGACCGCCACCCACCTCGACAACACCGGTGGCTCGGTCATCACCAATGGCCCGCTGAACCTGACCGCCGACACCGTGGACAACGCCACGGGCCGAATCTCCAGCCAGGGCGACCTGACCGCCAACGTCACCACCTTCAACCAGCAGGATGGCGCGCTGGTCACCGACGGCAACCTGACCCTGACCGGCAGCACCCTGGACAACCGCAATGCGGCGCTGATCTCGGCAAAAAAACGGCTGATCCTGAACGTCGGCAATATCGACAACCGCGCGGGGGAAATCTCCAGCGTGCAGACGGTCAACCTCAACGGTCAGACCCTGAACAACAGCGAAGGCGGCAAGGTCCTTTCCGACACCGCGCTGGGCCTCAAGGTCGCGCAAGTGATCAACCAGAGCCTGGGCCAGTTGGTCAGCCAGGGCAGCACCACGCTGACCGGCAGCAGCCTGGATAACAGTGGCGGTAAAGTGAGCGCGCAGTCGGGTCTGGTGATCACCCTCGACGCTGCCCTGACCAATCAGCTCTCCGGCTTGATCAGCAGCGAAGGCACCCTGACGACTCACGCTGCCAGCCTGGATAACTCGGGCGGCAGTTTCTCCAGTGCCGGCCAATTGAGCCTCACCAGCGATGGTGCATTGATCAACCAGGGTGGTCGACTGGTGACTGACGGCGGTATTGACCTGCACAGTGCCAGTCTCGACAACCGTCAGAGCGGCACGATCAGCGGCCAGGGCCCTGTGTCGATCACTACGGGTGCCTTCGACAATAGCCACAGCGGTTTCCTCAGCAGTGGCAATCACCTTGATCTGACCACCGCCCAACTGACCAACCAGGACGGTGGCCGTATCGGTGCCAAGGACCTGACCGCCAGCGTCACCGGCCTGGACCAGCAAGGCGGTTCGTTGAAAGGCGATGCGTCGCTGACCCTGGACCTCAATCATGGTCAACTGAACAACCAGGGCGGCCTGATCAACGCGCCGCTGCTGGTGCTGAACAACCTCAAGGGCGTGAACAACCAGGGCGGCGAAATCTCCAGCGCCCAGGCCTTTACCCTCGCCGCCGCCAGCCTGAACAACGACAGCGGCCAGTTGTTGGGCAACCAGGCCCTGACCCTGCGTATCGACCAGGCCCTGAGCAATATCAAGGGCATGATCGCGGCGGCTTCGGTTGATGCGCATGCCGGTAGCCTCGACAACAGCGGCGGCACCCTGACCAGTCGTGCTGACCTGGGCCTGACCGTTGACGGTCAGTTGACCAACCAGAATCTGGGCCTGATCAACGCCACCAACAGCCTGACCATTAACAGCGCCGGCCTCAACAACCAGGGCGGTAGTCTGCTGGGCAGCGCCATTGCCCTCGATTTCGGTGCGGCAACGGGTGATCTGAACAACGCCGCTGGCCATATCACCACGGCCGGTAACCTGACGATCAGTCACCTGCGCGACCTGAACAACCAGGGCGGCACACTGACCAGCGAACAAAGCCTCAACCTGACCGGGCGCACCCTGGACAACAGCAACGGCGGCAAGCTGATCAGCAACAACCAGTTGACCCTGACCGCCGACAACCTGATCAACCAGAATGCAGGTTTGCTGTCGGGT
>NZ_JALLIZ010000046.1:0-1540 GCF_023242345.1 Pseudomonas sp. MWU12-2037
ACTGGCGCCGGGCAAGGAAGTCGGTGGTAGCGAGGTGCTGGTCAAGAACAACCCGCAGAAGCCTTGGCGCGCCGGGCTGTCGAGCAGCAACGACGGCCAGAGAAGTACCGGTGAGCAGCAGATGGGGGCGACCTTCGATTGGGACAGTCCGCTGGGACTGGCCGATCAGTTCTCCCTGCGCGGTGGTCATGACATCGTCAGTAACCAGGAAAAGAACTCGCGCAACGCCATGCTCTATTACAACCTGCCATTCGGCTGGTGGAACCTGAGCTACACCTACAGCGAAAGCGATTACCGCACCCAGCAACAGGCCAGCGGTTTCAACTTCGAGTCGACCGGTGATAGCCAGAACCACCAGGTGAAGCTGGAGCGGGTGATCTACCGCGATGCCCTGAGCAAGACCTCGCTCAATACCGGCGTGACCTACCTGCGCACCAACAACTATATCGAAAAGAGCAAGCTGGCCGACAGCAGCAACCGTATGAGCGAAGCGCAGTTCGGTATCACCCACGGTCGGCGGATCGGCAGTGCTTTCGTCAACCTGGATCTGGGGATGCAGGATGGCATCAGTGCTTTCGATGCCCAGGACAATGTGGCGAATTTCCGGCAGGGCCTGCCCGACGCCCGTTATCGCAAATACACCGCCACGCTCAGCTACCTACAACCGTTCAAGCTGTGGGGTGAGTCGTTCAGTTTCAGCAGCCTGATGACGGGCCAGCGCACCAATGATGTGCTGTTCAGCTCGCAACGCATGAGCCTGGGCGGGCAGTCCTCCATTCGTGGCTACAAGGATCAGACGCTGTCGGGCGACAGCGGCGGTTACTGGCGCAATGACCTGCGCTGGAGCCGGCCAGTGACCTGGGACTGGCTACAGCCCGTGCTTTCCGAATACGGCACCAGTATCGGTTACGACCAAGGCGTGATTCGTGATGGGCGCTACAGCGCCGAACAGCATGGGCGCATGACCAGCGACTCGATTGAGCTGTTTGCCCGGGGCAAGCACCTCGCCGCCACCGTGACCTTTGCCCATTCGTTGGAGCGACCGGGGCCGATTACCGAGCGTGAAACGCCGATCTATTTCCGTATGGACTTCTTCCTTTAATTCAACTTACCGCACTCGTTGCATTGAGAAATCGACATGGACGTTCGTCAGTTTGCCTTTCTGGCTAGGCAGCCTTCTGCTGCCCTGAAAAACCGTGAGCACTTTTGGGGACTGCCCAAGCGCGGGCTGGCATTCATTCTGGCGAACGCGATGTTCTGGCAGCCGTTGCTGGTTCAGGCGGATGGGATCGTGGTCAGTGCGCCGGGTACGACGCTCGGGCAGGCGGGCAATGGCGTCCCTATCGTCAATATTGCCGCGCCGAATGCCCAGGGGCTGTCGCATAACCAGTTCACCGATTACAACGTCGGGACCAACGGGGTCATCCTCAACAACGCCACGGCGCGGACCCAGTCGACGCAACTGGGCGGGATTATTCTGGGTAACCAGAATCTCAACGGCACGGCGGCCAATATCATTCTCAACGAGGTGAATGGCGCG
>NZ_JALLIZ010000047.1:0-1454 GCF_023242345.1 Pseudomonas sp. MWU12-2037
GGCCGGGGTCACGAAGCGGATTCGGCTGTGCCGGTGCTCGTGGTTATACCAACGCATGAAATCCCTGACCCAGGCGCGGGCAGCGTCCAGGCTGGCAAAGCCATCTGCCGGCCATTGCGGGCAGTATTTCAACGTCCGAAACAGTGATTCCGAGTACGGGTTGTCATTGCTCACTCGCGGTCGGCCACGTGACGGCGTGATGCCCAGCTCATGCATTTTGCTCAACAGCGTCAGCGATTTCATCGGGGCCCCATTGTCCGAGTGCAGCACCAGTGGCTCGTGCAAACACTGCTCGCCGATCACGCTACGTTGCAGTAGCGCAGCCGCCTTCTCGCCGCTTTCCTCTTCGTAAACCTCCCAGCCTACGGCCTTGCGGCTGTAAATATCCTCGATCAGGTACAGGTAGTAATACTGACCGCGTACCGGAGACGGCAGGTAGGTGATGTCCCACGACCACACCTGGTTGGGGCCTTGGGCCGCGTGAGTCGTCGGTGCGGCGTGGCGCCGGGGACGCTGGCTACGACCACGATGCTGTTGCTGACCCGCCGCACGCAGCACCCGATAAAACGTCGCTTCCGACGCCAGATAGCGCTGTTGGTCGGCCAGCCTCGGCACGATCTGGCTGGGCGGCAAATGAGCGTAGCCCGGGCTGTTGCACAGCTCCATGATCGCTTGTCGTTCGACCTCGCTCAGCGCATTGCGCGGCTTGGGCCGTGCCGTGGTCGTTCGGGCGTCCGCCTGAACAGCCTCGGTTTCAGTCCAGCGCTGCACGGTTCTGAGCGAGAGACCAACTTCCTGGCAGGCCATAATTTTTCGGGCTCCTGCCATCCGAGCCTCACTCAACCAGGTCACCAGTAACTGCCGTTCCGGCAAGGCGGTCAGTTGTCCTCGTTGTCGATCCCCCAGTAATCGTTGAGCTTTTTTCGCAGCACCAGCAACGCGGCGGTTTCAGCCAGCGCCTTGTCTTTACGGCGCAGTTCGCGCTCCAGTTCCTGGATGCGTTTCTTGTCCTTGCGGGCTTGCTCGCGATCGTCTTTTTGCTGAGCTTTGTCTGCGTTCTGGCCGTTGATGCAGGCTTGCCGCCACGCCTTGATTTGCTCGGGGTACAGGCCTTTGCGACGGCAGTATTCACCCAGTTCAATTTCGGACAAGCCGGCGGTTTCAAGGACGACGGCAAACTGGGTTTCGGCGGTCCAGCTCTGGGCCGGTGGGGTGTTCTCGGACACTGCGTTTCCTTCAGAGCGGGCCTTTCTGCGCCAGTTGGCCAATGACATATCGCTGACCCCTTCGCGCCGAGCAACCTCGGCCATCGACAGGCTCAGTGGGGGAAGCAGCATCTTGAGTAATGCGGCTTTGCGTTCCGGTGAATAGTACGGCACGAACAGTCTCTTTCCGCCCCCGATCTGCTTTTTCAGGAAAATTCGGAAAGGCGACAACTATCCTGACACCGGGGG
>NZ_JALLIZ010000048.1:0-1261 GCF_023242345.1 Pseudomonas sp. MWU12-2037
GCTCGCTGACGTCAGCATCACTGCGCAGAACGTGACCAACAACGGCCAGAGCATCATCGCCAGCCGTGACTTGAGTGTCACGGCCACGCAAACCCTGAGTAACCAGGGCGGCACCCTGAGCGGTCAACGGCAAACCACCGTCAGCGCTGGCACCCTCGACAACCAGAGCAAAGGTCGAGTCCTTGGCGCTGATCGTCTGAATCTGACGGCTGACACCGTGCTCAACGCCCAGGGCGGCCTGATCAAAGGCCAGAACTCGCTGACCGCGACCCTTGGTTATCTGAACAACAACGCGGGTGAAGTCTCCAGCCAAGGCAACACCACGTTGATCCTCGGCTCCATGGACAACCTCACCGGCCTGGTCATGGCCAATAACGTTCTGGACATTACCGCCACGGGCGCGGTGAACAACCAGAACGGTCGCCTGGGTTCGAACAATAGCTTCACCTTCAAGGGCCAGTCTCTCGACAACACCCAGAAGGGGCGTATCACCGCGCAGCAAAGCCTCGGCCTGACCGCTACCCATCTGGATAACACCGGCGGCTCGCTTATCACCAATGGCCCGCTGAGCCTGACCGCCGACACCGTGGACAACGCCAAGGGCCGAATCTCCAGCCAGGGCGACCTGACCGCCAACGTCACCACCTTCAACCAGCAGGATGGCGCGCTGGTCACCGACGGCAACCTGAGCCTGACCGGCAGCACCCTGGACAACCGCAATGCGGCGCTGATCTCGGCAAAAAAACGGCTGACCCTGAACGTCGGCAATATCGACAACCGCGCGGGGGAAATCTCCAGCGTGCAGGCGGTCAACCTCAACGGTCAGTACCTGAACAACAGCGACGGCGGCAAGGTCCTTTCCGACACCGCGCTGGGCCTGAAGGTCGCGCAAGTGATCAACCAGAGCCTGGGCCAGTTGGTCAGCCAGGGCAGCACCACGCTGACCGGCAGCAGCCTGGATAACAGCGGCGGTAAAGTGAGCGCGCAGTCGGGTCTGGTGATCACCCTCGACGCTGCCCTGACCAATCAGCTCTCCGGCCTGATCAGCAGCGAAGGCACCCTGACGGCTCACGCTGCCAGCCTGGATAACTCGGGCGGCAGTTTCTCCAGTGCCGGCCAATTGAGCCTCACCAGCGATGGTGCCTTGATCAACCAGGGCGGCCGGCTGGTCACCGACGGTGGTATCGACCTGCACAGCGCCAGTCTCGACAACCGTCAGAGCGGCACGATCAGCGGCCAGGGCCCGGTGTCGATCACTACG
>NZ_JALLIZ010000049.1:0-1203 GCF_023242345.1 Pseudomonas sp. MWU12-2037
GCAAGCTGAATGCCGGCAGTGCTTAAAGCACGTGTAGGAGCTCATGCTGCCACTCACCCCTCCGCCCTGGTTATTGAGCCCGAACAGTTGAACGAGCCCACCTCGAACAGTTACAAGCGTGGGCCCAGCCAGAGCGCTCTCACCTTGAGTGTAAGAGGATTTGGCCATGTTTACCTGTGCTGGCATCGACGTTTCTAAAGACACCCTGCAGATCGAACTTGATCCACAAGGGATGGGGGCGGTTTTTCCCAATGACATCAATGACTTTTCAAGGATGGTTGAGTGGCTGAAGCGCCATCAAGTCAATCGTGCATTGCTGGAAGCGACCGGTGGCTACGAGCGAAGAGCCATGAAAGCACTCCAGGCGGCAGGTTTCGAAGTCCTGCGAGTCAACCCTTGCCGAGCCAAAAGCTTTGCTAGAGCCATGGGGCTGCATGCCAAAACTGATCCGATAGATGCGCGTCTTCTCGCGCAGTTTGCAGCGGTTATCCAATCTCCCGAAAGCCGAATCACAAATGCCGAGCAGGACAACCTGCGTGCATTGGTACAACAGCGGGAAAATTTTGTTCAGCAGAGAGATGACGACAAACGGCGGCTGAAAACGACCTGTTCTGAGATCGTGAAACCTGCGTTGCAGAGCCATATCGACTACTTACGCAAGGCCATAAAGTCGATAGAAAAACTGATGGGACAAAGTGCTGAACAGCTGGACAGCAAGAAAGTGGCCCGTCTGTGCTCGGTCAAAGGCATAGGGCTCGTGACGGCCGCCAGCCTAATGTCCTACCTCCCCGAGTTGGGCGAGGTGGGCAGGCACGAGATCGCCGCATTAGCAGGTGTAGCCCCCTATAACGACGACAGCGGCAAGCATAAAGGTAAGCGTCACATCAGCGGTGGACGGTTTGCTGTGAGGCGCTCGTTGTACATGGCCAGCTGGATCGTAATTCGGTATCAGCCAGAATTTAATGCCCGATACAAGGCGTTACGCGACAAAGGCAAATGCGCCAAAGTGGCACTCATCGCCTGCATGCGAGTCTTGCTGATCCGCTTGAACGCGATGATCCGTGACGGTTCTGAATGGAAAGAACACGTCGCCTAATGTGGCTGCGGTTGTTTCCTTAAGAAATTGCATGGCCTAGAGCTGTGGGAGCTTGACCGTCCCTTGAAATGATTTTCAAAAAAACGGTCAAGACAGTTGCTCCTACA